>CANRDW010000017.1 GCA_947629505.1 uncultured Clostridia bacterium | reverse complement strand
GGCTCTCCCTGCTTCTCCTGGGGCTGCCTGCGGAAAAATTTGCTTCACTGCTGAAAAAGCAAAAGAAATGGGCGGAAAGAAAGACAAAGTTGTTCTTGTTCGTTTGGAAACAAGCCCAGAAGACATTGAAGGAATGGCTGCCAGCCAAGGCATTTTGACTGCACGTGGTGGAATGACATCTCACGCCGCAGTTGTTGCTCGCGGAATGGGAACTTGCTGCGTTGCAGGTTGCAGCGATTTGAAATTTGCTGACGATGGAAAATCCTTCACTCTTGGTGGGAAGAAATATAAAGAAGGGGATGTAATCTCTTTTGACGGCTCAACAGGAAAAATCTATGATGGCGCAGTTGCAACAGAAGATGCAAAAATCTCTGGCGAATTTGCCACAATCATGGAATGGGCTGATAAATATCGCAACCTTATGATCAGAACAAATGCCGACAATCCACGCGACACAGCAGTTGCATTCAACTTTGGCGCAGAGGGCGTTGGTCTTTGCAGAACTGAACATATGTTCTTTGAGGCAGACAGAATCCCTGCTGTGAGAGAAATGATTGTTTCCACAACAACTGAAGAAAGAAAGAAGGCGCTCAAAAAACTTCTTCCAATGCAACAAAAAGATTTCAAAGGCATTTTCAAGGCAATGAAAGGTCGCCCTGTGACAATTCGTTTCTTGGATCCACCACTTCACGAATTTTTGCCACATGAAGATGCCGATATCAAGGCGCTTGCAAAAGAAATGGGGCTTACATTTGACGCACTTAAAGCAACAGTTGCTTCTCTTCATGAATTTAACCCAATGATGGGTCATCGTGGACTTCGTTTGGCTGTGACATATCCTGAAATTGCTGAAATGCAGACAGAAGCAGTTATCAAGGCCGCAATCGAAGTTGAAAAAGAAGACAAGATTGACGTTGTTCCTGAAATCATGATTCCACTCACTTGCGACAGCGTTGAATTTAAATATGTGAAAGACATTGTCACAGCAACTGCAGACCGCGTTCTTGCTGAAAACAAGGTTGACATGAAATACAAAGTTGGAACAATGATTGAAATTCCACGTGCTGCAATCACAGCCGACCAAATCGCAAAATATGCTGAGTTCTTCTCATTCGGCACAAACGATTTGACTCAAATGACATATGGCTTCTCTCGTGATGATGCTGGGAAATTCCTTGACACTTATTATGAAAAGAAGATTTTCGAAAGCGACCCATTCGCTCGTCTTGACCAAAACGGCGTTGGCAAACTCGTGAGAATTGCTGCTGAACTTGGAAAATCAACTCGTCCAGACATCAAACTTGGAATTTGCGGCGAACATGGTGGCGATCCATCATCTGTTGAATTCTGCCACAGAGTTGGACTTAACTATGTTTCTTGTTCACCATACAGAGTGCCAATCGCAAGACTTGCTGCTGCACAGGCTGCAATCAAATATCCAAAAAAACAACCTATTTTTAAGAAAAAATAAGTTTAAAATCAAAAAAACGCTCATTTAGAGCGTTTTTTTTAAAGAGTTTTCTCTTTTTCTGGCAGATATTTTTTTGGATCATCGCCCCTTGCGGTTGCAATGGAAGTTATCAAATCCAAATCACTGTAAGGCACAACATCCACAAGTTTTTCATTTAAATACACAGAACTGTCACTGTGTTGTGCTGCTTTTCTATCTTCAAAGTTGAGGCCATTTTTTTGTGCAACATATTGAATTACATATGGCATCAACGCACCAATTGTGCTTAAATTTTTGGGGAAATCTTCTTGTTCATTAAATTTTGCAACCCTGTTTTCTTTGTCGATGTAGGTGAGTGCAAGGTCTTCAAGGAGTGCGGAATATGTGTCAATTTTGCCTTGAACATAGTCATCACTGTATTTTTCACTTCCCATCACATCGCCTTCTCTGCCATTGACCAAAATTCTTATTGCATAAAGATAATTGCCAAAAGCAGTTTCGTTGAATGACATATCAACTCTTTTATGTGGCCAATCAACTGTTGATGAAATTCCGTCATAGCCGCCACATCTATCAAATGGCGAATTTCCTTGCCAAAGTTTTCTTGTAATAAGTTTTTCCATAATCCCTCCTGTATATACAAATTATAGCATAGGCGGGGGGGGGAGTTGTCAATATGTTTTTTGAAATTTTATTCGTCATCCAAGACGATGTTGCCACACAAAACATCAAAATATGAAAATGTTTGAAGTTTTTCGTCCTCTGTTTTGATTGTAAACACGCTTGGATAGACATCTTTTATTGTTGCGCGCACTTGTTCGATGCGGCGGCGTCCACGGTTGATTTGCATCTGAATGTTTTGCCCTTTAAGATTCATTATCTTCACTTTAATGTCATCTAAACCATATATAATCTTTCTCATATTCACCTCAATGGGATTTTTGCCATCAAAAACAAATTTATTCAAAATTTTGTTCTAAGCGTCGCTGCGGGCAAATAGAATATAGTGTTTTGAAAAATTTGGAGGGGAATATGTCTTTTGAAACAAACAAATTTAGTGTAGTGAAGAAAAAACGCTTGGAGAGTGGTGATTTTAATGTGGAATGCAATGTTGACACGGGAGTTGAGATTGAAAAAATACTCTCTGTTTGTCACAGTGCACAGGCAGAAAATGCAGAAATTTTGAACGGGGTTGTAAATTACTCGGGCAGCATTGATTTGTGCATAATCTATTTAACTGTTGATGGCGAAGTTGGCACAATCAACGCAAGTTGTCCTTTTGCATCAAAATTTGAGGACGAAAACATTGCCGTGGGCGACAAAGTGGGCATTGATGTGCAAGTTGAAGATTATTCTGTTGAAAGCGTGACAAGCGCAAACATAAAACTCAATCTTCTTTGTCAGCAATCTGGCGTTTTGATTTTATGCCGTGAAGTTGGCACAGTCAAATGCGATGACGAAGAGGTTTGTGTCAAACATGACGAAGTTTTGGTGAACACTCTTGTTGGAACTGCGCAAGACACATTTCTTGTGGAAAGCGCAGTGTCACTTAAAGAGCCTGTTAAAAAGATTATTTCTGCGGACAGTCAGGCATATATCAAAAGCACAGAAAGTGGCGTGAATTTTGTGTCCGTTGCGGGCGAAGTTGTGACAAAACTTTTATATCTTGGCGAAAATGACAAGTTTGAAACAGCCTACACAACAGAAAGTTTTAAACAAGAGATTGAACTTGAAGGCGTTTCGCGTGAAGCGATCAGTGAAGCACAAGTTTTTGTCAAGAAAAACGCAGTTAGATGCGAGATTGACAGCCAAGAAAAGGGCGTGGACATCAAAATTCAAACTCCGCTTTTGATTAAGGTGACATCTTATATAGAAAAAGGCGAAGATGTTGTGAGTGACATCTACTCAACAACATGTGAACTTCAAGTGACAACTTCTTCTTTTGATATGACAAAACAATTTGCTGTTGAGTGCTTTGAAGAGAAGATTGACGGCAATCTCACTTTGGACGATGACAAGCCGCGCGTTGACAAGATTATGTTTGTTGGCGGAAGCAATGTCGCTGTCACAAACAGTTATGTGAAAGGCGGCGAAGTGTTTGTCGAAGGCGTGACAAAGACGAATGTTGTCTATCTCAATGACGAAACAAACTCACTTTTAAGTGTTGTTGTGGAAGTGCCTTTTGTTGTCAGTGACAAAGTTGATGCGCCGGATGAAAGCACAGTCACAGCAATGGCAACTTTGGTGGATGTGGATGTTGCGGTCAAAAAGGGCAGAGAATTTTTGTTTGACGGAAAAGTGAAAGTCTGTGCATATATTTTCTGTGACGAAGTTGGGGCAGTTATTTCAAATGTTGAAAGTGTGGGGGATCTTGCAGAACGTGACTGTGCCATCGAAGTTATTTTTGCAGACGCAGGACAAACGGCTTGGGATATTGCCAAAAAATTTAACGTCAAAGAAGAGAATGTTGTCTATCAAAATCCAGAACTTTCATTTCCACTTACAAAAGAAGAAAACATTGTTATGTTTTATAAAAAATAGAAAAAACCCTTCAAATTGCAGTTTTTTGCAAAAAAATCTCAAATTTCGCACGATTTTTGAGATTTTTTCTTTTCTTTGCCGTCAATCATTAAGTCAAGGGAGGCGTTATGAAATACATCTTGTCATTGATTGGAGTTGTTTTCATCGTTTGTGGATTTCTTTGTTTTTAAAGTATAAATTGCATAATTTTGAGTTATTCTAAAGGCAAGGAGAAACCTATGAAGAAAAAATGTATTTCACTTTTATTTGCTTTTGTGTTTGCCTTTTTGTCAATCGGCGGCGGAGTGTATGCCTTCACAAATTCGCTGACGGAAACTGAAGTGGCATATGCGGCGCTGACATCTTCGCAGACACGAACTGTGCAAACAAAACTCAAACGTTGGGGCTATTACACAGGCACTGTGGACGGCATCTACGGCAATCTCACGCGAAAGGCAGTCAAATATTTTCAGCAGAAAAATGGGCTTGCAGTTGACGGGATTGTTGGGCCAAAAACTGCCGCAGCGCTTGGGATGACACTTTCAAAAGACGACAACTCAACTTCAAACAACGACCTTTATCTTCTTGCAAAGTGCGTGTATGCTGAAGCTCGTGGAGAAAGTTACACAGGGCAGGTGGCGGTTGCAGCGGTAATTTTAAACCGTGTGAAAAGTCCTGAATTTCCAAACACCATCGCGGGCGTCATCTATCAGCCTTGGGCGTTCACTGCAGTCAATGATGGGCAGATAAATTTAGAGCCAAATCAAACCGCCTACAACGCAGCGCGAGATGCACTGAATGGCTGGGATCCTACATATGGAGCGCTTTTCTACTACAACGCAAAAACCGCAACAAACAAATGGATTTACAGTAAAAAAACAACCGTGACAATCGGAAATCACGTGTTTGCAGTTTAAGGAGTGAAAAATGAAAGAAAAAAAGACAGAAAATTCAAATAAATTGCAACACTACAAAAGAGCCGTGATTGGACTTTCCATTGCAACGGGAATTTTGTCCGCAACAACTTTGGGGCTTGGAATTGCATATGGTGTCACGCAAAATCAGGCGAGCAACTATTCACTTCAACTTGAAAATATTTACAAAAAGAACTATTTTGAACTTGTGGACGAGGTCAACAATGCGGACATGAAAGTGAGCAAACTTTTGGCTTCATCGAGTGATACATATCAGGCAAAAATGCTCTCTGAAGTTGCACAATCAGCAAAAAATATGCAGTCAAACATCGCATCTCTGCCACTTTACAGCGACAATGTGCTTGAAAGCGTGAGATTTATCAATCAAATGAGCGGCTACACTCAGATTTTACAAGAAAAAATCGCAAGGGGTGGCAGTTTATCAAGCGAAGATATTCAAACACTCAATGAAATGCATGAAAGTTTGACTGAAATGAAAAGATATCTCAATCAAATGTCAGAAAAGATGATTTATGGCTACAGCATCATGGAGGCATCCAAGCGCATGGATGGGGATTACGATGAATTTTCACTCGATTTTGCAGGGATTAAAGCAATCGGCACGGACTATCCAACTATGATTTATGACGGCCCATTTTCTGACAGTGTTGTAAATTCACAGATTAAGGGTTTGAAAGGCGAACTTGTGACAAAAGAAGATGTTTACAGCAAAATTGACAAGTTGTTTAAAAATGTTTCAAACATAAAGTTTGAAGATGAAACAGATGGCAAATTTTCAACATACAATTTTCAAATGCAAAACAGTGACGGGCAAAATTTATATGTTCAAGCGACAAAAGTGGGCGGTAATATTTTGACTGTCAGTGGCAATGCAGATGCTGATGAAAAGAAAATTGAACTTGACCAAGCAAAAGAGATTGCACTGAATTTTGCAAAAGAAAATGGGATTGAAAATGCAAAAATTGTCTGGCATCAAGAACTTGATGGTGAAGCTTATTTCAATATTGCGCCGACAGAAAGTGGAATTGTGCTATATCCAGACCTTGTGAAAGTTAAGGTTGATTTGATGCGCGCTCAGGTGATTGGCTATGATGCAATCAACTATTTCACAAATCACACAGCGCGCAATCTTGTAAAGCCAACTGTTGACGTGGAAAATTTGAAAGCAAAAATTGACAAAAGTTTCACTGTCGAAGGCACAAGGATTGTGCTTGCACCACTTGAATACAACAGAGAAGTTGTGTGCGAAGAAATAAAATGCACGCGTGACGGCGCAACATATTACATCTATTTTAATGCAGTTTCTGGCGAAGAAGAAAATGTTTTGAAAGTTGTTGAAACCACAGACGGCGCAAAACTTATGTAAAAAGAAAAACGGAAGAAAACTTCCGTTTTTTTAAACTTATTCTTTTGGCTGTTCTGCGGCAACCTTCTCGTATTCTGCAAGAATCTTTTCTTTCAACATTTCGCGAACTTCAGTTTTGATTGGGTGAACAATGTCTTTGAATTCGCCTTCGGCTGTCTTTCTGCTTGGCATTGAAAGGAAATATCCGTCTTTGCCGTTGATCACTTTGATGTCATGAACAACAAGTTCGTCATCGATTGTGATTGAAGCAACTGCCTTGAGTTTGTCGTTGTTGTTGTTAACGATTCTTACTCTAATGTCCGTAATGTTCAAGTTCCTATACCTTCCTTTTTTTAGATTAACCTTTGTCGGTCATAATTATTATAGCATAGAGAAATAAATTTTCAAAAGATTTTAACAAATTTATCAAATTTTTTTTGAAAAACATATAAATTTAAAGGTGATACATATGAAAAAGATTTATTTTTTGGGAATTTGCGGAATTTCTATGTCGGCGCTTGCAATTATGGCAAAAAATGAAGGCAATCTTGTGGGCGGCTGTGATGACGGGCAGATAAGCGAAGTTTTGCAGGAAGAGAACATCTGCGTTGACAAAAATTTTGACGCAAAAAAAATTTTGGATGCGGATGAGATTGTCTTTTCTTCTGCGATGCGAAAACATGAAAGTTTGATTTTTGCAAAAAAGCATTACAAAAAAATTCTCTCACGCGGCGAATTTTTGGGAAGGATTGCAAAAAAGTATGACAAAGTGATTGCTGTGGCGGGGTCGCACGGCAAAACCACAACCACAGCGCTTGTTTTTCAAATATTGCAGTTTGCAGGCAAAAATCCAACCCTGCATCTTGGGGGATTGCGCTGTGAGGACGGCAAAAATTTTTATTTAGGTGAAAAAGATTATTTTGTGACGGAAGCGTGTGAATACTGCGACAACTTTTTGTTTTTAAATCCATATATAAGTGTTGTTACAAATGTTGAAAAGGAGCATTTGGATTATTTTAAAACCTTTGAAAATCAAAAAAATTCTTTTGAAAAATTCAAACGAAATTCCAATTTTGTGATAGACAACTTTGCTGATATAAGTGCAAAAAACATCTCTCATGACAAAAGCGGCGGGCTTGTTTTTTCGCTTTACAACAAAAACAAAAAAATCATGAAAGTTCATATGCGCATATGCGAGGATGTGAATGTAAAAAACTGCATTTATGCCTATCTTGTGGCGAAAAAACTTGGAATATCTGACAAAATAATCCAACTTGCCTTTGAAAATTTTAAAGGTGTGAAAACGCGCTTTGAAAGGGTGAATTGCCCGTTTTTTGACATTGTGATTTGTGACTATGCACATCATCCAACTGAAATTGAAAACGCAGTCAAAAGTGCAAACAAAATTTTTAAAAACAGGCAGGTTATCACGATCTTTCAGCCGCACACATATTCGCGCACAAAAACTTTATTTGATGAATTTTTTGCTGTTTTTTCAAAGGTGAAGCATTCAATTTTTTACAAGACATATCCTGCACGCGAAAATGAAAGTGACGGCATGAGCGCCAAAACTTTTGCTGAAATTATCAAAAAACATAACAAAAACACACAATATTTTGACAATTTCACATCATTAAAGGATTTTTTAACAGAAAATTTTTCAAAAGACACTGTTTTGCTGTTTGTTGGGGCGGGAGATTTGCCAAACATTTTACACAAAAATCATTTTATATCATAAAATGAAAGTATGACAAAGTTGTATCGTGGCGCACATATTTTTTATAGATTTTTTGACAGAAAAACAGATGTTGTGAATGTGTTTTTGCACGGCTGGGGATGTGACCACACAAGTTTTCTTTTTTGCAATAAACATCTTAAACAAAGCGCACTTTTTTTGGATTTCCCGCCCTTTGGAAAGTCCAGCAAAGGTATAAAAGATTGGACAATTTTTACATATGCATCCATGGTTATTTCACTTCTTTCTGACCTTAAAATAAAAAGATTCAACTTAATCGGACATTCATTTGGCGGGCGTGTGGCAATTATTTTGGCGGTGCTTTGCAAAGATGAAATTGAAAAACTTGTGCTTGTGGACAGCGCAGGGTTAAAGCCGCACAGGTCGATTTTCTTTTATATGAAAATTTGGGCATATAAAATTAAGCGAAAACTTGGGCTTGACATATCAAAATATGGCAGCAGTGACTATCTCGCACTTGGCAGTGACATGAGAAAGATTTTTAAAAGCATTGTAAACACCCATCTTGACGAATTTTTGCCATTTATCAAAGCAAAGACACTTGTTGTGTTTGGCGAAAATGACAAGACAACGCCACTTTACATGGCACGCAAGTTTAAAAGAAAAATCAAAGACAGCACGCTTGTCATTTTGAAAAATGCAGGACACTTTTGCTTTGTTGACATGCGGCTGGAATTTTTAAATTTAGTTAAAAATTTTTTGGAGTGAGTTATGTTTTTTCTGTTTTCTTTTCTACTCAGCATCATCTTTGTTTTAATAGATTTAGTCTTTTTCAAAGTGTTTCAACTTGAAAATTACAAGATGTTTTCCTACATAAAAAAGGTGTCGAGATTTCAGTTTGCTTTTGGGTCAAAAACGCCACTTAAAGCAACAAAACGCATAAAAAGGCTGATTTTTTGCGATTTTTTAGTGAAATTTTTGTGTTTTTCATTGATTTTTGCGCTTTCAAAGATTTGGATTTGCATTTTACTCGCGTTGATTTTTCTTCTATTCAGTGACTATTTTGTTTTGATTTCTTTTGCCCTTATGATGCCGATTGAAAGGCTTATCAAAAAAAATTATGTTAAAAAAGCGCAGAGGAAAATCACAGCGGTCGGGTGCAAAATCATCGCCATAACGGGAAGTTTTGGAAAAACTTCCACAAAAAATATTTTACATCAAATTTTAAGCGAGCAGTTTCGCGTGTGCGTCAGTCCCAAGAGTTTCAACACGCCAATGGGAGTTTGCAAAACAGTCTTAGAAAATTTAAAAGAAAATGATGAGTTTTTGATTTTGGAATTTGGCGCAAGAAAGAAAGGTGACATTGAAGAACTTGCAAAGATGTTTGGGGTGGACTATGCAATCATCACTCCGATTGGGGCGTGTCATTTGGAAACTTTTAAAAACATTCAAACGATTGAAAACACTAAATTTGAACTTTGCGAAAACGCCAAAAAATTTGTTGTGTTCAGTGACGGGGCAACAAAATTGTATGAAAGGTTTAGGGGCGAGAAATATCTCGCGGGAGAGTGCGGGGATTGTTTTGTGAGAGATGTTTCATACACAAAAGATGGCAGTGAGTTTGAAATCGTTGTTGGCGACAAAAGTTTGAGTTGCAAATCTGTTTTACTATCAAATTTAGATAATATTGCAGTTGCCGTTTGCATGGCGCATCTTTTGGGCGAAGATTTTGAGAACATCCAGCGGGGGATTTCTAGGCTTCAACCAACTGCACATCGCATGGAACTTATCAAAGGTTCTGCAAATGTGATTGACGACTCTTACAACAGCAATTTTGATGGTTTTTTGAGTGCTTTAAAGGTTTTATCCCGTTTTTCGGGCAAGAAAATTGTCGTTTCGCCCGGGATTGTGGAACTTGGGAATATGCAATATGAAATCAATTTTAAAATTGCAAAGGAAGTGAAAAATTATGCCGATGTTTTTGTGATTATGAACAAAACAAACAAAACCGCTCTTTCACGCGGTGCGGAGGGCATGGAAATGTATTTCGCCTCCACGCGCGATGAACAAAAAGAGATTTTAAAAAAGATTTTAGGTGCAGGTGATGTGGTTTTGTTTGAAAATGATTTGCCAGATAATTTTGCCTAAAAATTTGCAAATAAAATTAAAATGTGTTATGCTTATAATATGACAAAACCTATCGTTGCCGTGGTTGGCAGAGCAAATGTTGGAAAATCAACTTTTTTCAACAAAATTTGCGGAAAAAGAATAAGCATTGTTGATGATGTTGCGGGTGTCACTCGCGACAGGCTTTATGCTGACGCAACTTGGAGCGGCCGCGATTTTACCATTGTTGACACGGGCGGGGTGGAACTTAAAAGCGAAGATGTTTTTCAAAAAGAAATCATCGAACAGGTTATGATTGCCATTGAAAACGCAACTGTCATAGTCTTTTTGGTTGACGGCAAAACGGGTGTGACACAAGGTGACGAAGATGTTGCAAAACTTTTGCGCAAACAAAAAGTGCCGGTTGTTTTGGTTGTCAACAAACTTGACACTTTTGATGTTTCTGCGACATATGATTTTTATTCACTCGGGCTTGGAGATCCAATGCCAATTTCTTGTGCACAGGGCAAGGGGCTTGGAGATGTTTTGGACAAAGTGATTTCTTATTTTCCGCAAGAAACCTCAGATGACGAATTTGACGGCATCAAAATCAGCCTTGTGGGCAGGCCTAATGTGGGCAAAAGTTCGCTTATCAATCGACTTTTGGGCAAAAAACGCGTGGTTGTAAGTGACATTGAGGGCACAACGCGTGACAGTGTTGTGGTTCCATTTAAGTGCAACAAAAAAGACTATCAACTCATCGACACTGCTGGGCTTAGGCGACAGCGCGCAGTTGAAAAACAATCGGTGGAGGGCTACAGCGTTCTTCGAAGCATGGACGCAATTGAGCGAAGTGATGTTGTGCTTGTTGTTTTTGACGCAAAAAGTGAGATAACAGAGCAAGATGTGAGAATTGCCGGTTTTGTGCATGAGGCTAAAAAGCCAAGTGTGATTTTAATCAACAAGTGGGATGAAAAAATCACATCAAAAGAAGAATATTTGAAAATTTTAAAGGAAAAACTTTCCTTTATGGACTATTTTAAAGTGTTGTTTGTTTCAGCGCTTACGGGCAAGGGGCTTTCTGAGATTATGACAACTGTGGATGAGGTTTATTTAAACGCATCAAAGCGCGTGACCACGGGTGTTTTAAACGATATTGTGCATGATGCAATTTTGAATTTTGAGCCGCCATCAAAAAACGGGAAGAAAGCAAAAATTTTATTCTCAACGCAGGCAAGCACAAATCCACCTAAGTTTGTATTTTTCTGCAAAGAGCCAAAGAATATCAATTTTTCTTATCAGCGCTATCTCGAAAACAGACTCCGTGAAAAAGTGGACTTTTCTGGCACTCCGATTGAACTTGTGTTTAAAAATAAGGAGGAAGAATGATTTATTTTTACCTTACACTTTCAATTTTTATTGGCTATTTTTTGGGATGCATCAATTTTGCACGCATCTTCACAAAAAGCGTGTCAAATGAAGATATAACGCAAATTGGGAGCAAAAATCCCGGCACAATGAATATGCTTCGCACCCAGGGTTTTGGAATGGCAGTTCTCACGCTTTTGTTTGAGGCGGTGAAAGTTGGAATTCCTGCAATTGTCAATTATTTCATCTATCAACATTTCAATCCGGGCTATGAAACACTTGCATATTTCTTGAGCGCTTTTGGTGGAATTATTGGGCACTGCTTTCCGATTTACTATCGCTTTAAGGGCGGAAAAGGTGTTGCATGCACCTTTGGAATGTTTGTGTTCCATCCAGATTTCTGGTGGGTTTCACTGATTGTTTTTGCAATTTGCTTTGTGATGTTTTTCTTTATTCCATATGGCTTTATAATAACAAATTTGTTCATTGCAGTCATGAGCACTTATGCAACAGTTATGCTTGTTTTAAATCACGCTTTGATGTGGATTCCAATCGTCACAATTTTGTGGCTGAATTTTGCTTTAATCATTTTCTTGCATCGGGGGAATATCAAGCGGCTTATTGCTGGCACAGAAAATAAGGTTGATTTCAAAGAAAAGGTGTTTAAGCACTTTAAAAAGAAGAAAGTTGAAGAGCCTGAAGTGAAAACAGAAGAAACAAAAGATGAAACAATTGAAGAACCAAAAGAAACAAAATAAAAATCTCAAACGATGTTTTGAGATTTTTTTAAATTGTCGTATTATTTACCAATGATTGTTTTTTGAAGTTTATAAACACATTCTTTTGGATTGTATGGTGTAAATAATTTGGCCTCTGCCTCTGTTGCAGGGGCGATGTCATCCTCGTGGAGTAATTGAGTGTAGGTTAATTTGGAAAGTTTCCATTTATCACCTCTTTGTGCCTGAATTGTAAATCCTGTTTCATCATCATAACCAAACATTAAGTCTTGTTTTGTTAAATATTTCATAAACCATCCTTCCAAATTTTTAATTCCTATAGAAAAAACCTTTGCACTTTGGGTTAAGCCTCATGAAGTTGCCCTCGCGGGGTCAACGCGTTAGGGACTCAAAATCCCAACAACTCCAATTAAACGATTGCCCTAAATCGCCAATGAAATGCGATTTACATTCGGGGCAAATATAGAGAAAAAACAAGCGAAAACGAAGGCTTTTTGTGCAACAAAAAACCGCACCACAAGCGCAGTTTTTTCTCTGGTGCTGGAGGAGGGGGTCGAACCCTCATGAAGTTGCCCTCGCGGGATTTTGAGTCCCGTGCGTCTGCCATTCCGCCACTCCAGCATATAAAGATTGATTTGTTTTGGCTCACACGATTTTGAGTCCCGTGCGTCTGCCATTCCGCCACTCCGGCTTGCGTCACAAACTGCGCTTTGTGCTTGTTTGCGGAAACATTTTAACACATTTTTTGACTTTTGACAAGCATTTTTTATAATTTATTCAAATTTTGCTTGTATTATTTGCATTTTGCATGGCTTTCGTGCTACAATATTTACGAAAAGTAGGTTTAAGAACATGATTTTTAAGAAATTTTTTAACAAGGACGCTGCTCTTGTTGACGAACTTGCCAAAGAATTCAATGTTCTGCCAACCACCATGTATCTTATTTTAGCGCGTGGACATTCTTCAAAGGAAGATATACAAAATTACCTTTCGACAGGCGAACTTTTAGATCCGTTTCTTATTCGTGGGATGAGGGAACTTGTTCAACGGGTGCAGTTGGCAAAACAGGTAGGTGACCATGTGGTCATCTTTGGTGACTATGATGTTGACGGAGTCTCCGCAACGGCGATTATGCTGAAAACACTCAAAAAGTTGGGAATTGATGCCGACTATTTTTTGCCGAACAGATATGTTGACGGCTATGGTTTGACATGCGGGGCAATCGACAAGATTGAAAAACAGTTTTCGCCCGACCTTATCATAACGGTTGACTGTGGAATTTCTTGCGCGCAAGAGGTGGAATATGCAAAGCAAAAAGGCATTGAAGTGATTGTCACTGATCATCATGAAATTCCTGAAGTCTTGCCAAACACGCTTGTTTTAAACGCTAAAATTCCGGGGCAGGATTATCCGTTTTCAGAACTTTGCGGAACGGGGCTTGCATATAAAATAAGCGAGGCTCTTTTGGGGCAGAAAAAAGCGGAGGAGTTTTTGCCGATTGCTGCGATTGCCACGATTGCGGACATTGTTTCTTTGACGGGTGAAAATCGTAACATTGTAAAGCGCGGCTTGAAATGTTTTGAAAAATTGCCATATGGGCTTAAGGCACTTTTTAAAGAAAACAAAGTTTCACTTGCAAATCCAAATTCCACGGATATTGCTTTTAAAATTGCACCAAAAATCAATTCGTCTGGGCGCATGGGAGATGCAAAGGACAGTTTAATGCTTTATCTAAGTGAAGACCCTGTGACAGTTGGGAAATATTTGCAAAAAATCAAACAACACAATCTAAGACGCCAAGAACTTTCATCCAAAATCATGGAAGATTGTGAAAATGCCATTAAAAAAATGGATTTGTCAAAGACTCGCATAATCTGTCTTGCGTCAAAAAAGTGGGATCAGGGGATTTTGGGCATTGCGTGTGCAAGGCTTGTGGAAGAATACAACAGACCCGTGTTTTTGTTCTCGCAGGTGGATGACGAACTACATGGTGCGGGGCGCAGCATTGACGACATCAACATCCACGAACTTCTCTCTTCTCTTCAAGACATTTTGGACACTTTTGGCGGGCATACAATGGCGGCAGGGCTGACTTTAAAGCGCGAAAAGTATGAAGAATTTGTTAGCAGAGTGAATGCGTTTGCCTTTTCTCATGTCAGCGACAAAGTTTTCATTCCAATCAAATATTATGACATGGAAATCAAAGCGGAGGATTTGACGCCGCAGTTTTTGAAAGAACTCTCTCTTTTAGAGCCTTTTGGCTGCGAAAATTCTCGTCCGCGCTTTAAAATAAGTGTTGAAAACGCAGACATCCAGCCACGCAAATATTCGCCGGCACACTGCGACATTAAAATTGACGATTTGGGGCTTATGTATTTCAATTTTGTGCAAGATTACAATGCACTCAAATTTGCGAGATATAAATCCTTTATTTTTGAGATGCAGGGCACGGGCAAAACGGGGATTGTCGAAGATTTTGACATGGGCAGTTTTATTGTTGAAAATGCACATATGTTCACCTATCCAATTCAACTTGGACAACTTTTATATGAGGGTGAGCAGTCGAAATTTTCTTATTATCCAAAGGAACAACTTTTAAATCTTGTTGCAGGCACGCAAAGTGAGATTTTTGGAACGGCTTTTGTGGCATATTCGGCATATGATTTTGTCAATTTTTCAAAAAATTACAGCAAAGACAACATTTATCACATTGGAATTTGCGATGAAAATTGCATCGGCTACAACAGTCTTTTGCTTTCGCCTGTGGGCGTTGATTGGGCAAAAAATTTCACAAGAATTGTCTTTTTGTCGCCTGTTTTGGATGAGGGTTTCATCTCAAAATTAAACGAGGGGTGTGGGGCGGAAATATATGTGCCTATGGACAGAGAAATGGACATGGCAAGATTTGAAAATCTAGACCTTTCGCGTGAAACTTTTGGCAGGGTGTTTAAGGCGCTTACGGGCAGAAATTATTGCAAAAATTACTCAATTTTTGATGTTTATGAGCAAAAAATGCGAGGGAAAATAAATTTTGACACATTCTATGCCGCTTATCTTGTGTTTAAAGAACTTGGGCTTATTAAAGAAAACAAAGATGTCCTGTTTGAAATTAGTGAGGTGCAAAATGTGAAAAAATCCTTGACAGAATCCTCACTTTATAATAAACTTTTATTGATTAAAAATTCTATGGGGAAGAAATGAAATCTCAAATTTTAGAAAAGATAAACAAAAACTTCAAACTCACCAGCGAAGAATATGCTTTGATTGAACAAGTTTTAAATGATGACATGAATTTGCCACGTCTTTCTTTTTGCATTGACACGATGATAGCATATCACATTCAGGGCGAAGTGCTTGTGGCATATGTTGTCTTTCAATTTTTTAAGATTGCAGCGCCTCAGGCGGAGGGCTTAAAAGGCAAACTCTCTTTGGAGCAACAAAAACTTTATGAAACTTTCAAAATTTTGCGCTCTGTGAGAGAACTTACAAAAAATGGAGAAGCGGAAGACATCAGACGCATGTTTGTGGCAATTTGCCAAGATATGCGTGTTGTGATCATCAAATTCGCCACGATCTTGTTTGACCTTAGACAGATTCAACTGCCTATGAGTGACAGCGACCTTTCTTTTGTGAATATGGTGTCGGATATTTTTGCGCCGCTTGCTGAAAGGCTTGGGCTTTCACAGTTTAAAAATGACTTTGAAGATGAATGCTTTATGCGTTTAGAGCCAGCCGCTTATGAAGAACTCAAAAACAATGTTTTAATGAAAACTGAGGACAATCAAAAGCAGTTTGCTATCACCACGCAAAAACTGCAAGCGATTTTAGACGAACTTGGCATAAAAGGTGAAATTCAGTCGCGTCAAAAGCACTTTTACAGCGTCTATAAAAAGATTATGAAGAAAAACATCACGCTTGGCAAAGTGTATGACCTTTTGGCAATGAGAGTGCTTGTGCCAAAGGTGGAAGATTGTTATGCCGTGTTTGGAAAAATCCACTCAATCTATCGTCCTATGGCGGGCAGGGTTAAGGACTACATCGCAACTCCAAAGCCAAACGGCTATCAAAGTTTGCACACCACAATTATTGCGGACAACAATCGTCCTCTTGAAATTCAAATCCGAACTTTTGATATGCATCGCCAAAGTGAATATGGCGTTGCGGCGCATTGGATTTACAAAGAAAAATCGCGTTCGAGAAACAAGTTTGACGAGAAACTTGCATGGTTTAGACAGATGCTGGAACAGACAAACGATTTGTCAAGCGAAGAATTCCTTGAAACTTTGAAAACAGACCTTTATGGCGAGAGTATTTTTGTGCAAACACCAAAAGGCAAGGTTTTGGAATTCCCACTTGGCGCAACAATAATCGACTTTGCCTATGCCATTCACAGCGATGTTGGAAACACCTGCGTTGGTGCAAAGATAAACGGCAAAATTGTGCCTATCACCACAGTTTTAAGCAACGGTGATGTGGTTGAAATTTTGACAAATCCAAACAGCAAAGGGCCATCGAGGGATTGGCTTTTGAATGTCAAAACATCTGGCGCAAGAACAAAAATTCGCACTTTCTTTAAGAGTGAACTTAAAGAAGAAAACGTCAAAGTTGGAAAGGCGGTTGTAGAGCAGGCAATCAAGGCTCGCAACTTCAACATTTCAAAAGAAGCGAAAGAAGATTATTTGCTTCAAATTGCAAAGAATTTAATGATTGACGACCTTGACAATTTGTATGCAGAAATTGGTGCGGGAAGTCTGTCTGCAAACAGTGTTGTTGGCAGGCTTGTCAACCTTTACAACAAAAACAAGACAAGTGAAATCAAAGACAATGTCATCACTGTCAAGAAAAACAAAGATGGCGTTTTGGTTGACGGCGACAGCGGGCTTTTGATTAGATATGCTGGCTGCTGCACACCTGTCACGGGTGACGATATTGTGGGATATATCTCTCGTGGACGTGGCGTGACAATTCACCGTGCAAATTGCCCAAATCTTAAATATCTTGAAGAGGAAAGGCTTGTGCGCGCAGAGTGGCAAGACAGCATGGTTTCAGATTTCTTGGCGGTTGTTAAACTTGAAGCGGACAATGAAACTGCGGTTATCAACAACATAAATAGTGCCGCAAGAGAACTGAAAGGAAAGTTGAAAGGCTTTGCTTACAAGCAAATAAAAGACAGCCTTGTGTTTGAAATTGTGGTACAAATCACAGGAAAGGCGGAACTTGAAAGCATTATGAAAACATTTGCAAACATCAAAAATGTCAACAAAGTTTACAGGAGTGAGTGATGAAGATTTTTTGCCAAAACAGCGATGTAGAAAAGGATATGCAAGACCTTGTCAATCTTTTTTATGATGAAGAAGATTGTCCTTTTTCCGTGCAGCATTTTTCTTCACTTGACGGCAACAAACTTACAAGCAAAATTACAATTGACGGGAAAGAAGATGTTGAAGAGTTTGTTTTGGACGAAAAAAATGAACTTTTAAGAAAAAGTTTGGCAAAACGCCATTTTAAAAATCATTTATATGATGTTTTAAGCAAAATTTCTGGAAAAACACTGCCGTGGGGGTCACTTACGGGGGTCAGACCAGCCAAATTTGCACGTGACCTTGTGGAACGCGGCGAAATTAAGCCACACCTTATCTCAGAAGTTTTGGTGAGAGATTATCATGTTTCGAGCGAAAAAGCAAAACTTGTTGTTCAGGTGCTTCAAAATCAAAAATGCATCATCAAAAACGACAAACTTGTTGACCTTTTCATAAACATTCCAATTTGCCCAACAAGATGCAATTATTGTTCGTTCATTTCAAACGAACTTGCAAAGGTGCACGACAAACTTGAAACCTATCTTGACTGTTTGTTGAAAGAGTTGGATGCGGTGAAAAAAGTGATAATAGACAGGGCATACATCGTGAGAAACATCTACATTGGCGGTGGCACGCCAACAGTTTTAAGTGCGCAGCAACTTGACAGGCTTTTAAGTGAGATAAATTTCCCTGTTGACGAATTCACAGTTGAATGTGGCAGACCAGACACAATCACACGTGAAAAATTGGAAGTTTTGAAAAAACACTCTGTCACACGCATATCCATAAACCCTCAGACATTTTGCGAGGCGACACTCAAACGCATCGGGCGAAAATGCACAAACAAACAGGTGTTTGACGCATATATGCTTGCAATGGAATATGATTTTGTTGTGAACATGGACATTATTGCAGGGCTTGACGGCGAAAGGCTTGGAGTTTTCAAACGCACAATCTCCACACTTTTGGAACTTTATCCGCAGAACATAACCGTTCACACACTTTCAATCAAAAATGCGGCTGAGCTTACGGAAGCGGAAGAAAAGACCAAACTAGATGTGCCAAAAATGGTGGACTATGCACAAAAAACGCTTATGCAAAACGGATATAAGCCATATTACATTTATCGCCAGAAACATCAACTTGGCGGGCTTGAAAATGTTGGCTTTATGCGAGATGAAAATGTTTGCATTTTCAACATCGACAGCATGGAGGACACCGCATCAGTGATTGCACTTGGGGCGGGGGCAATCTCAAAGCGAGTTTTCAACCTTGAAAATCGCATTGAAAGACAGCCAAATTGCAAATTTATCGAAGATTATATTTCACGAATTGATGAGATGATTGACAAAAAAGTTAAATTTTTCTCATAAAAAAACCGAATAGTTTTGCTACTCGGCTTTTTTTAATTGTTCAACTTTTTTCTGCAGTGCGACATATGCCTCATATGGCTCGTCTATCAAAAGGACAGTTTCTTCCATTGGACAAAGCCCGTTTCCGTCCCGCCTTTTGATGTTTGGCGTAAGGGTGGCATATTCTGCATATATTCCGTGTTTTTTAAGCATAGCAAGTCCACTTTCTGAAAGCACTTCGGCAAACACGCCTTTCACACCCATCAAAACATACAGCAAGGCGGCGGCTTTTCCAACAATTCTGTCTGCGGCATAAGCACCGTTGAGATTTTCTTTTTGTTGAATCCAATTTAGAAGTGGGCGTATGCCACGCAGTTGACTGCTGAGGATATGGTCATCTTTTTGCACAATGCATGTCAAATTTTCACTCTCAAGTTGTTTACGCAACTCGGCAAGTGATGTTGCTATTTTAGTCATAAAGTGCACCTTTATTCTTTGTCTTTCAAAAGAAGCAGGCGAAGTCCCATAACGATGAATGGAATGACAACGGCTTGCAAAACCATGCCAACAAGCCCCATTTGTATCTGCGACCAAACCAATTCAGCTGAAAGGGAAGAAACGCTTTGGAAAATGGCGGCTAAGGTGAGGAATGTGAGCCTGCCCGCAACCTGTGCAAGCAACACTGCAGGAAACGCCATCCAGCCGTTTTTGGCGATACTGCGAGAAAAGATGCCTGAAACCGCTGCAAACACTGCAAGTTCAGCAATCATATATGGCAAGCGAGTTGCGATTGGCATAGGATTTCCAAAAAGTGAAGTGATTGCAAAGCTGATGACAGGGGAAAGAATGCCAACGCCCAAACCCCATTTCCAGCCGAGTAAGCATCCACCGAGAAGAATTGGCAGATACATAGGCAGCCACTGCATCCCACCGGACGCACCGAAAGCAAGGTGAACTAATTGCGGCAAAACCACTGCAAGTGCGACAACACCAAGCGAAATAAGTGTTTTTACCGTGATTTTAGTGCGCACAGCCACATTGCGATTTGTGAGAACTTGTTCAATCATTTAAATTACCTCCAATATTATTTAACAATATGATTTTACTTTATTTGTCAAATTAAAGTCAATAATTTTCAATCACTAGTGCAAAAATTTTCTCAAGTATAAAAAACAGCCGAAATTCGACTGTTTTTCTTTTTATAATTTTTCTGCAACATCCCATGCGCGCCAGATGACTGTTCTTAAATTGCCAACTGAAAGCGCATCGCCAACGATATGCACGTGTTTAGATGCTTTTGTGAGTGGATTTGGCTTGTAGCCGATGGCTGTTATCACGCTGTCCGCTTTGAGTTTGACATTTTCGCCATCTTTCTTTTGGATTGTCACAGATTTTTTGTCCATTGAAAGACATTTGCTTTCAAGATATACAGGCACGTTGTTTGTTTTGAAGAAATCGCGAAGATAAGATGTGTTTGCAAGGCTCAAATTGTTTGAAACCATAAGGTCGTTGAGCGCTTCAACAATCACAGGCTTTTTGCCCTTTAGATAAAGGTCATATGCAATTTCGCAACCACTTTGTCCGCCGCCGATGACAACAACATTTTCGCCAACTTCTTTGCCGTTTAAATAATCAATCGCTTCAACTGCATCTTCAAAGCCCTTGATTCTCTTTGGAGTTGCACCTGTTGCAATGACAACTTCATCTGCATCAAGGGATTTCACATCGGTGACTGTGGTGTTGAATTTGATTTCAATGTTCATTTCTTTCATTTGGCGTCTGAACCATTCAATCAGGCGCTTGTCCGCATCTTTAAAGTCAGGGGCAGAGGCTGGGATGAACACACCGCCAAGTTTGTCACTCTTTTCATAGATTGTCACTTTATGCCCACGAAGAGTTGCAACGCGCGCAACCTCCATGCCGCCAATTCCGCCGCCAACAACAGCGATTTTCTTTTGTTTTTTGGCAGGTTTAAGGTCGTGTTTGCCGCCGTCCATAGTCTGTGGGTTAAGGGCGCATCTTGACATGTGAATGCTGTCCGCCGTTGAGCAGCCGTTTGCGATGCCTTTATAATGGCTCATGCAAAGGCAGGCGTTGTGGCAATGAATACATGGGCGGATGTCCTCTTCTTTGCCCTCCATAAGTTTTGTAACCCAATGACTGTCAACCAAGAATTGTCTTGCAACACCCATTGCATCGATTTTCTTTGCTTTAATTGATTTTGCAGCAACATCTGGCTGCATTTTGCCGGCGCACACAACAGGAATGTCAATAAATTTTCTGATATGTTCAACATCTGCAAGGTTGCAGTTGTTTGGCATATATTGTGGTGGGTGAGCCCAATACCACGCGTCATATGTCCCGTTGTCGCAGTCAAGCATATCATAGCCGGCATCTTGAAGATATTTGACAGCCTTTTCGCTTTCTTCCAAAGTTCTGCCAACTTCTTCATATTTTTCACCCGGCATAGCACCTTGGCAGAAACCTTTTGCTTTGCTGATGACACTGTATCTGACAGAAACAGGGTAGTCCTCTCCACAAGCCTCTTTGATTGCCCTTACAATTTCAACAGGGAAACGATAGCGGTTTTCAAAACTTCCGCCATATTCGTCAGTTCTGTGGTTGGTGTAAGAGGTTGTGAATTGGTCCAAAAGATAGCCTTCATGCACAGCGTGAATTTCAACACCGTCAACGCCTGCATCTTTGCACATCTTTGCAGTTTTTGCAAAGCCTTCAATCATCTTTTTGATTTGTTTTTGTGTGATCTGTGGGCATATAACACCTTCTGCCCAACGAGATGGCAACTCGCTTGGTGAAACGCACAAATATGGAATGTTGAACACAGGCTTTAAAAGTGCGCCCAAGAATTTGTTTTTAAGCATTGGCACCATTTTGTTTGGCAGGGCGAAAGAACGGCCATATCCGGCAGTGAGTTGCACAAAGAGTTTTGCGCCGGTTTTGTGGAACTCATCCATGTAAACTTTAAGTTTTTTGAAAGCGCCCTTTGCTTTGTAAAGCCAGCCGCCACCAAGCATGTTGCGGATTGGCGCAATGCCCGGGATTACAAGGCCGGCGTTGTTTTTTGCGATGTCCATAAAAAAGTCTGCGGCATCTTTGTCAAAGTGATGTGGTTCCATCCAGCCAAAGAGAGATGTTCCGCCCATAGGACAAACAACAATTCTGTTTTTGATTTCCACATTACCTATTTTCCAAGGCGTGAAAAGTGGTTCGATTTTCTTATCCATAAATTCCTCCATTAGTTTTATTTTAAAGAAATTTGTCATTTTATGTCAAGCAAAAGAAACATTTTATATATGAAAATTATATAAAATAATAAAAATACACAATTTATTTGCAAAACTTGTGGTTTTTTTATAAAAAATGGCTTGACAAACAAATTTTAAAATGTAAAATAAAAATATAAAATTTGTGGATGAAAATATGCTTAAAATTTGATTGATTATTAAAAAATAAAAAAAAGATAAAGCCACATTGGAAAACCCACATAACACTTCATCTTCGAAAGAAGTATAACAGCATAATTAAAAAAAGTCAATATTTTTTGTCAAAGAATAGGGAGAGATTATGATTTTTGTTTTTGATTTGGACGACACAATTTGCGAAACTGATTTATACAGTGAAAAATATATTAAAAAGTTTATTCAAGACAACAATTTGCCTTACAAACAAATTGCAAAGAATGTTCGTTTTGCAGAAAGCAAGTTTGATTGGAGCATGGATGCGGCATTGAAGTGGTATAAAAAATATGGCGATGATATGATGGCGGAGTTTCCTTGCAAGAAAAACACAGTCAAGTTTTTGAAGAGAATTCACAAGGATGGGCATAAAATTGTCATTGCAACGGCAAGGGCAAACGATTGGCACACAAAGCCAAAAGAGGTGACTTTGAAATGGCTTGCGGACAATCAAATTCCATATGACGACATCTACATCGGCAGAATTGACAAAGAACGCATATGCGAAGAAGTGAATGCAGATTTCTTTGTCGATGACGATGTTGCGGTTGCTGAAAAGGTCGCACATTATTTTGCATCAACCGGCAAAAATAAACAAGCGTTTTTATCGACAACGGCTTACAATCAAGATTTATCTTGTCCAAACGGAGTTGTGAGAGTGAAAGATTTTTCAGACCTTGAAAACAAAGTGCAAAAATATTTGGGAGTTGAATTAAAAAAATAACCGGAAACGGTTATTTTTTTAAAATTGCATCTTGCCACATATGTGCATCAAAGCGTGGATTTGCAGAACTTGTTGACGGCAGGCACAAAATGGGGATTTTTTTGCCATTCACAGCAAAAAAATCATTTTCAAATTGCGGATAGGTTGAAAGAATTTTATATGCCGTTTTGCCGTTACAAATTATTTTTTCAACAACTGTGTTTGGCGGCAAAAGCGGGGCAAGGTCAGCATTTTTCTTATTCGATTTTTCAAGTGTCAAATCGGCAGAGCCTTTCAGATCACTTTCGCTGACAACATCATAAAGGGCAATGTTGTTTTTAAGCAAAAATTCGATTTTTTTGTCTGTTTCGCTTGAAAATTCACTGTTAAAAACAGAAAAAATCATCTTCCAAAAGCGATTTTGCGGGTTGCCATAATAAAAATTGTTTTGACGGCTTTTCACACTTGGAAAACTTCCTAATATCAAAATTTTTGAATTTTTGTCATAGATTGGCTGAAAACCGTTGTGCATATTTTCTCCTTTTTCATATTTTAACATCTTTTTTAAATTTTTCAAAAGAATTTTTATTTTTTGTTTAGTTTGTTGACGCGTCAACAAAACGTGTGCTATCATATTTATATGGAGTGGGCTATGGAAAACAGATACGAAACTTTTACAACGCTTATCTTAAACATTTACAGATGCATTCAAAAAATTAAAAATGCAGAAATGGAAAGTGTTGGACTTAAGGGCAAACAGGTGCAAGTTTTGTTTGCGCTTTACAATCTAAAAGGCGGGGCAAACGCAAAAACGCTTGGAAATATCTGCACAGAGGACAAGGGTGCGCTTTCAAGGACAATAAGTGAACTTCAAGCACTCGGGCTTGTTTTTGTTGATGAAGATGAGGGCAAAAAATACAAAAATCTCATCAAACTCACTGCAAAAGGCAGGAAAGCGGCAAAGTTTGTTGCTGAAAAGATAAATGGTGTTTTGGAAGTTTCAAGCGATGGGCTTAGCGAAAAAGAAAGGGACAAAATGTATCAATCACTTGCGATAATCTCACAAAATTTAAATAAAATATGTGAAAAATATGATGAAAAATAAAAACCGCTGTTGCGGTTTTTTTAAAATTGTGCGTGTTGTCTTTGGTTTACAATCTTTTTTTCTTGTTTTGAAAAATCAATTTTAATGTTGCTCATCTCTTGAAGTTTTTTGAAGATAAGTTTCAAAAACTTTTTGCGCCTCAGCCCAACCACAATTTTAAATTGACCTTTTCTTGTGAATGTTGGAGTGGTTTTGCCCGTTTTTTTGTCAACGGCTATGTTTGCGCGTTTTGTTTTATACAAATGTGGGTGAGAGAGATAATAAACTGCCGCTAAATCATTTGTTGCAATGCGGGCATCTTCATAGTTTGGCTCCCAATAAGTTTCAAAAGTTATGGTCAAAAATTTGCCGATGTCGTTTGTTTTTTCCATGGCATTCACCATTTCTTCCGTCAGATATGCCTCATCTCTGCCGATGCTGGATGGCACCATGACGATTGGAAGATTGCTTTGAATGGTCTTTTCAAAAGCAGGGGCATCAATGCGAATATTGAAAGAGTTGTGATTTGGATTTGCTTGAATTCCCATCGGCGCGCCACCCATCATAAGCACATTTTTGATAAGGTCTTTTGCGTCAGGGTGTTTGTTTAATAAATTTGCCAAATTTGTGTGTGGACCAAGCACAATGTAGGTGATTTCTTTTGGATATTTTTTCAACACTTCATACACGGCGTCCGCTGCATTTTCTTTTAAAAGATTTCTTGTTGCAGTTTTTGGTGGAACATAGCCGCCAAGCCCTTCTTTGGTGTGCAAAAAAGATGCATCTTCTGTTGAGCCGCTCATTCTTGTGCTGCAGCCTTGCACAACAGGGATGTCTTTGTTTAATAAATCCAATATATGACAAAGATTTCTGGTTGCATTTTCAATTTTGATATTTCCATATGCCACAGAAAAAAGTTTTATATCATATTGCGGGTCGTTTAACACATACATAAGCGCATGGGTGTCGTCAACTCCGGGATCTGTGTCGATGATTACTTTGTAAACTTTTTTCATGATTTCTCCTTTTGCTTTCATATTTTACTATTTTTCCATAAAAAAGTAAAGCAATTAAATAAAATCGTTTTGTATTTTTGAAAATGTATGTTAAAATATAAGCATGGAAAAGAAAAAGTTTAATTTATTTAAAATAGTTGCCTCCATTTTGTTTGGGGCAGGAATTTTGGGAATGTATTTGTATGTTTGCCTTAAAGGTGACATAAAATACAATATTTTGACACTTGCGTGTGTGGGGGCATCGTTTGTGCTTGCACTTTTGTTTGTCAGAATTTCCAAAAAGAAGATTTTGATTGCGGTTGCGCTTTTGTTCAGCGCTCTTGCCGATTTCTTTATGTTGGTTGCGCCAAGTTTGAATTTTATGGAACTTGAAAAAGTCCAACTTCTTGGAATGTGCCTGTATTGTGGCGTTCAACTTTGCCTTTTCATCTACACAATCACTCTTTCATCAAGCATTGGGCTTAACATAACAAATGTCGCTTTTCGCGTTTTACTTTGTTTGCTTGCATGGTTTTTAATTCCAAAATATGTTGAGTTATCCCGTCTTCAAATGATTGCTGTTATGTATTTTGCAAATGCGTGTGTGACACTTATTTCACTTCTCATTTATTTCAGAAAAAATCCAATATTGTTCTTTGGCGTTTTGCTTTTGGTGGTTGCAAGCCTGTTCTATGGCCTTAGAAATGGGGCGGCAGAAATTTTCCAAATCACAGGACAATTTATGGAGATACTCACAAAATACAACATCGCTTTCTACTGCTATATTCCTGCGGTGTATTTGATTGCACTTTCATCTGTTTGGGAGAAAGACTAGGAGATTTTTATGAACTACGATTTTAAATCTATCGAAAAAAAGTGGCAACAAAAATGGGTGGAAGAGAAATCTTTTAAAGCGATAGATTTTCATCCAACAAAGCCAAAATATTATGTTTTATATGAATTTTATAATATAAGCGGAAATCTTCACATGGGGCATTTGAAAGGCACTGTGCCTGCCGATGCTTTGGCAAGATTTAAGCGTTTTAAGGGATATAATGTTCTCTTCCCAATCGGCGGGGATGCGTTTGGCTTGCCTGCTGAAAATGC
>CANRDW010000016.1 GCA_947629505.1 uncultured Clostridia bacterium | reverse complement strand
GTTGCTCTGTTGCGGACAACGGCCGCGGCATTCCAACCGGCATAATTGAAAAAGAGGGCAAAAGTGCCGTTGAAGTTGTTTTGACCAAACTTCACGCTGGCGGAAAGTTTGGTGGCGAGGGCTACAAAATTTCCGGCGGTTTGCACGGCGTTGGTGTGTCCTGCGTGAACGCACTTTCAACAAAACTTATCGTGGATGTCTATCAGGCTGGTAAACACCACACAATCGAATTTGCACGCGGCAGAAGTTTGTATCCACTTAAAGTGATTGGCTCAACTGACAAAACAGGCACAACCGTCACTTTCTACCCTGACCCTGAAATCTTTGAAACAACCGAATTTTCATATGACAATTTGAAAAACCGCTTCCGTGAAATTGCCTTTTTAAACAAAGGGCTTGTCATCACTTTGGAAGACCGCCGCGAGGGCAGAGAGAGAAGCGACCGCTTTGAATTTAAAGGCGGAATCATTGAATTTGTAAACTTTTTAAATGTCAACAAACAGACACTCTTGTCATATCCTGTTTATTTCAACAAATTCAACCACAACGACAAGGGCGAAGTGATAAATGAAGTTGAAGTTTGCTTGCAATACAACGACAGTTACAACGAGATTATAAACACCTACGCAAACAACATCAACACCGAAGAGGGCGGCACTCATCTTGAAGGCTTTAAAAACGCACTGACAAAAGTGATAAATGACTACGCCGTCAAGAACAAAATAATAAAGGAAAGCGAAAAACTCTCCGGCGAAGACTGCCGTGAAGGCATCACCGCCGTCATTTCAGTGAAACTGCGCGAGCCACAATTTGAAGGACAGACAAAAACCAAACTTGGAAACAGCGAAATGCGCACAATCGTTTACAAAGCGATGCAAGAGGCGTTTGGCGACTATTTGGAAGAACACCCATCCGAAGCGCGCGAACTTATCATGAAATCCATCACCGCACAGCGCGCCCGTGACGCCGCCCGCAACGCAAGAGAACTCACCAGAAGAAAGAGTGTGCTTGAAAACACAACTTTGCCGGGGAAACTTGCTGACTGCACCGAACGCGACAGTAGTTTGTGTGAAATTTACATCGTGGAAGGGGATTCCGCTGGTGGCTCTGCTAAACAAGGCAGAGATAGAAGATTTCAAGCGATTTTGCCACTTCGCGGCAAGATTTTGAACGTTGAAAAGGCAAGATTGAATCGTATTTTGGAAAATGCAGAAATTCGTGCTATGATAACCGCCTTTGGCGCTGGCACAGGCAATGATTTTGATGAAAGCAAACTTAGATACAACAAAATCATCTGTATGTCCGATGCCGATGTCGATGGCTCTCACATTCGAATTTTGCTTTTGACATTCTTCTTCCGCTTTATGCGCCCACTTATTGAAAACGGGCATGTCTATGCCGCACAGCCGCCGCTTTACAAAGTGACAAAAAACAAAGATGACTTCTATTTTTACAGCGATGACGAACTCAACAAGTGGTTTGACGAAAACGGCCGCAAAGGCACAACCTTGCAACGCTATAAAGGTTTGGGTGAAATGAACCCAGAGCAACTTTGGGAAACAACCATGAACCCAGAACACCGAATTCTTCTTCAAATCACAATGGAAGACGCAATTGAGGCAGACAGACTGTTTACAGAACTTATGGGCGAAGATGTTGAACTCAGAAGAAAGTTTATTGAAGAAAATGCAACTCTTGTCACAGATTTGGATGTTTAATTTTAAAATAAGGATGCTGTTATGAGTAAAAAAATGGATGAAGAAAAGAAAGAAAATTTAAAAGAACTTATCGCCAAAGAGAAGATTCAGCCTATTGAAGTTGTTGGCGAATTGAAAAAGTCCTTTATCGCCTATGCAATGGCGGTGAATGTAAGCCGTGCCATTCCAGACGTACGCGATGGCTTGAAGCCTGTGCATAGAAGAATTTTGTTCTCAATGGGCGAACTTAACAACTTTTACAACTACCCACACAAGAAATCGGCAAGAATTGTCGGCGAAGTTATGGGTAAATATCACCCACATGGCGACAGTTCTGTGTATGACGCTCTTGTTCGCCTTGCACAAGACTTTTCTATTAGATATCCCCTTGTGGATGGTCATGGAAACTTTGGCTCTGTGGATGGAGATCCACCTGCTGCACAGCGTTACACAGAGGCGCGCCTTTCAAAGATTGCCGCACTTATGCTTGAAGACATCGACAAGGAAACAGTTGATTTCTATCCAAACTTTGACGACACTTTGATGCAGCCTGCCGTTTTGCCATCTAAATTTCCGAATCTTTTGGTGAACGGCGCAGACGGGATTGCTGTGGGCATGGCAACAAACATCCCACCGCACAACTTAACAGAAGTGATAAACGGCATTCAAGCCATGATTGACAATCCGGACATCGACATTGACGAACTTATCAAAATTATCCCTGCCCCTGACTATCCAACAGGCGGAATTATCATGGGCAGAACGGCAGTCAAACACGCCTACAAAACAGGCCGCGGCGGCATTTTGGTGCGTGGCCGTGCTGAGATTGAAGAAACTTCTTCTGGCAAACAGAGAATTGTCATCACAGAACTTCCATATCAAGTGAACAAAGCGCGCTTTATCACCCAAATTGCAGACCTTGTCAAAAACAAGAAGATTGACGGCATAAGCGACCTTAGAGATGAAAGTGACCGTGACGGCTTACGCGTGACAGTTGAAATCAAAAAAGATGCGAATGCACAGGTTGTTTTAAACAGCCTTTACAAACACACAATGCTCCAGCAATCAAGCGGAATTATCATGCTTGCGCTTGTAAATGGCGAGCCAAAAGTTTTAAATTTGAAAGAAATGCTTTATTATTATCTTGAACACCAAAAAGAAGTTTGTGTGCGCAAGACAAGATTTGACCTAAAAAAAGCGCAAGAACGCGAACATATCGTGAAAGGTTTGGTTATCGCGCTTGCAAGCATTGACGAAGTTATCAAAACAATTAAAACTTCTCAAGACAGAAATGAAGCAATTGAAAACTTGACAAAGAATTTTGAACTTGACGAAATCCAAGCAAATGCAATTTTGGATATGCGTCTTTCAAAACTTACAAGTTTGGAGGTTGAAAAATTAAACGAAGAATTGAAAGAATTAGAGGCTCAAATCCTCGATTTGCAAGATATTTTGGAAAAACCTGCCCGCGTGCTTCAAATTGTGCGTGACGACCTTGAAAATGTCAAACAGACCTATGGAGATGCACGCAAAACTGAAATTTCTATGGATTTGGGCGGAATTGACATTGAAGATCTTATCGCTGAAGAAGATGTCATCGTTTCAATGACGCACATGGGCTACATCAAGCGCATGGGCACAGACGAATACAAAGCGCAACATCGCGGCGGAGTTGGAATAACCGCCCACAAGACAAAGGATGAGGACTTTGTTGAAAAGATGTTTGTCACATCAACCCACGACACGCTTTTGTTCTTCACAAACCTTGGCAAAGTTTACAGTGCCAAAGCGTATGAAATCCCAGAGGCACAAAGACAGGCAAAAGGCAGAGCAATCATCAATCTTTTGCAGTTGTCACTCGGCGAAAAAGTGAACGCAATCATCCCTATGAAAGCCGACAGCAAGGGCAATCTTTTGATGGCAACCAAGTTTGGCATGATTAAGAAAACTCCGCTTTCTGAATATGAAAACATCAGAAAAGTCGGCAAAATTGCCATTAAACTGTTGGAGGGGGACGAACTTATCGGCGTTGACATCACAAATGGCAGAGATGACATTCTCATCGCCTCCCATCAAGGCAAATGCATTCGTTTCAACGAAACAGATGTTCGAAGTGTTGGCCGTGACAGTCAAGGTGTTCGCAGCATGAAACTTGCAAAAGATGACTACATCGTTGACATGGCTATCGTGCATGAAGGCTCTCAAATTCTCACAATCTCTGAAAATGGCTATGGAAAACTCACCGATGTTGATGAATTTAGGCTTCAACAGCGCGGCGGAATGGGTGTGAAAGCAGGTGTGTTCAACGAAAAGACAGGAAATTTGGCAGCACTTAAACAGATTGAAGAGCCTGTTGACCTTTTGGTGATAACTGACAGCGGCGTGATTATCCGCACCCCAGTGGACGACATAAGCCACTTCTCACGCGTAAGTCAAGGCGTGAAAATCATGCGCATAAAGAATGATGCAAAAATCACAAGCGTTGCGCTCACAGAAAAAGAAGAGATTGTTGAAGGCGAAGAAACCCTTGACACTTCTGAAAATGATGTTGAGGAAACCGAAGAAACAATCGAGGAAACACCTGAAAACTCCACAGAAGATGAAGAATAATTTGTTTTAGGAGACAGCATGGACAAGAAAATCTTAGCCCAAGAAAAAGAATATCTTAAAAAGGTCTATGACGAAATAGACCATTCAAAACAACGCAAAACACAAAAAATTGCCAAAAATAAAGAAGAAATTGCTTCTTTAAAGAAATATTTTTCAGAAAACTACTATGATATTCGTGCAGGAGCGGGCGAAGATGAACTTGCAAATATAAACGGACAGATTGAATATCTCGAAAAAAACAATGATATTTTGCACAAAGAAGTGCAGCGTCTTTCAAAACAAAAGAAAAATCCATATTTTGGCCGCTTTGATTTTAAACTCAGCGGACAGGATGCAAACAAATATTACATTGGCCTTGGCCATGTTCAAACGCAAGAACAAGAAAATTTGGTGTATGATTGGCGTGCCGACATATGCTCGCTTTATTATGACGACAAAATCGGCAAAACATCCTACACCTGCTCAGACGGGGAAATTAAAGGCGAAGTCGTTTTAAAACGCCAATTTAAGATTGAGGATAACGAACTTTCATATTATATTGACAGCCAACTTGTCATTGATGACGACATTTTGATGGAACAACTTTCCAAAAATGCCACATCCAAAATGCACGACATCGTTTCAACCATTCAAAAAGAGCAAAATGTTTTGATTCGTGCGGACGATTTTTCAAACACTATTGTGCAAGGTGTGGCAGGCTCAGGGAAAACCTCAATCGCCATGCACCGCGTGTCCTACCTTTTATATAAATACAGAAACAGCCTTAAAAGTGAAGATATTTTGATTTTGTCGCCTTCACAGATTTTTTCAAACTACATCAACGAAGTTTTGCCTGCTCTCGGCGAAGAAACTTCTTTCACAACCACATTCTCCGCCATGGCAAAAAGACTTTTAGGCGAAGATTTTGAAACGCGTGAAGATATGCTTGAAAAAATTATCGGTAAGCAATCTCAGAAAGATTTTGAAAATATTGCTATAAAATCGAGTTTTGAGTTTTTGGATGACCTGAAAAAGTTTTTAAAGCGTGATATCTGCAAACTTTTCATTCCAAAAACGCTTGTATATGGCGATGTTGTCATCTCAAAAGAAGATATTGAAGATGTCTATTTTAACCGCCTTGAAAATTTGGCAGTTTACAAGCGCATCGACCTTTTGGCAGAGATTATCACAGACAAATTTAGAGTGCCACTCAACTGCCGCCAAGACCTTTTAAAGCGCGCTAAAAAAATCTTATACAACAAGTTTTTGACAACTGACCTACTGAAAATCTACAACCTTTTCTTAAGCAGCATCGGTTTAGAGGAAGTTGAACGCATCGGCGCATATGATATTGCCCCTGTGCTTTTGATTAAAGAAAACCTTTTCTCACTGAAAAATACCTATGAGGCAAAATATGTGATTGTGGACGAAATGCAAGACTACACCCCTTGTCACTTCTATCTTTTTGACAAAATTTGGCATTGCGGAAAACTTTATCTTGGAGACATCTATCAAAGCATTGACAGAACGCTGCCTGCAACCTATCTTGAACATCTTGCAAGGCGCACCAAAAGTAAAGTGAGATTTTTGAATAAGTCCTATCGCAGCACTCTTGAAATTTCACTTTTCTCACAAAAGATTCTTGGAAAGCACATCGCAAACAATGTAAACCGAAAAGGCGACCAAGTTGAATGCCTTAAAACCAAAAACTGCACAAAGGCAGTTGAGAAGATAATCGGCGAACTTGACAAATCATACAGCGTTGCAATCATTTGCAAAACTTCAGATGAGATCAGAGAACTTCAAAAAGGCAGCGAACTTCTCAAAAAGTTCAAACGTCTTGACAGTCAAAAACCAAATATGAAAAAAGTTATCACAACGCCGGCTCAGGCAAAGGGCGTTGAGTTTGACTGCGTGATTGTGCCATATGCAAACTCCGCAAACTACAAAAACGAACTCGACCGCAATCTTTTGTATGTCGCATCAACCCGCGCGCTTCACAAACTTTACTTTGTTTCAGATAAAATGCCAAGCAAATTTCTTGTAAAATCAAAGTGAATTTATATGCAAATTTATAAATAAAATTTTGATTTTGAAAATAAATTTCAAAGATATTTAAAGAATTTTTCAAAATTAAAAAATTTGAAAAAAACTCAATTTTCAGATTTGACCCCTCCCGTCCACAAATTTTCAACTTTAACAAGGGTAAAAGGGCGGGATTTGTCCACAAAAATGTGGAAATGTGGATAACTTGTGTAGAAATCCCCGTTTTTGACCCTTTTTTGGCGGGTTGTATAAAAATGAATGCCGATGAATAATTATAAATTTGTGGATAAGTGGAAAATAAATGTGCAAAACTTATGGTATGTTTATGCTTGACATTTTGTCGTGTTTTGTTATAAAATAATCTATCAAAAGGAATTTTGTTTAAACATTTTTTCTTAATTAAAAGGAAGATATTATGGCAGAAAACAAACTTATAACTCCAAGAAAACTGCAGGGCTTTTGGGAACTTATGCCAAGTGACCAAATTATTTTTTCTTCGCTTTTAGAGAAAATTGAAAATGTGTTTAAACAAAACTGCTTTGTGCCACTTGATACGCCCGTTTTGGAATACAGCGAGGCTCTGCTTGCAAAAAGCGGCGGAGAGACCGATAAACAGGTTTTCCGCTTCACAAAGGGCGACAATGACATGTGCATGCGCTATGATTTGACCGTTCCGCTTGCACGCTTTGTGGCAATGCATGAAAACGAACTCACTTTTCCATTCAAGCGCTATCAAATAGGCAAGGTTTATCGTGGTGAGCGCCCACAAAAGGGCAGATTCAGAGAGTTTTATCAGTGTGATGCAGATATTATCGGCAATGGTGAACTTTCGCTTGTGGCGGATGCAGAGTGCGTGAAACTCTTTGAAAAGTGCTTTAAAGCGCTTGATCTTGATGTTGAAATCAAACTTTCAAACAGAAAACTTCTCTCTGGCATTATGGAAGAAATTGACAGTTCAAATGAGGACATTTTAATCATCTTGGACAAGGTTGACAAAATCGGCAAAGAAGCCGCCATAGAAGAACTCAAAAATTTGGGCTTAGACGATAAAAATTGCGAAAAAATCATAAATTTAACGCAAATATGCGGAAAAATCGACCAAATTTTGCCTAAAATCAAAAATTACAGTCAAAACGAACTTTATCAAACAGGTGTGAAAGAACTTGAAGAAGTGTGCATGTATTTGAAAGCTATGGGGCTGGATTGCACCTGTGACCTTTCTGTCATTCGTGGACACAACTATTACACCGGCACAGTTTTTGAAGGTTTTTTGGCAGGCAAAAACATTGCTGTTGGTGGCGGCGGAAGATTTGAAAATCTTTGCAGTTATTTCTCAAACAAAAAGATGCCGGGCGTTGGAATGAGTGTTGGCATCACCCGCCTTTTTGATGTTTTGAAAGCAGACGGCTATTTTGACAGCCAAAAACAAAGTGAAACGGATGTTTTGCTTGTTAATTTTGACGAAACTCTTATGGGCAGCCTTTCCCTTATGAACGCCCTAAGAGAAAAAGGTGTGAAAGCGGACATTTTGAGTGAATATAAATCTTTCAAATCCAAAATGAAAGAGGCAAATCGCCGCGGCGTGAAATATGTCATAATTGTCGGGCAAGACGAACTTGACAGCGGAAAATTTGCTTTGAAGAACATGACGAATGGGCAGCAACAGAATTTGAGTGTTGAAGAAATTGTTGATTGCATTAAAAATGACCGAATGTGAAAAACTCATCAAAAAAACAACAATTTTAATAAAAAAAGGATAAAAAAAATGAAAAAAAAGAAAATATTAGTCACTTCGGCGCTGTTGTATATCAACGGTTTGCCTCACCTTGGACACGTGGTTGGATGTTGGCTCCCGGGTGATGTGTTCACAAGATTTCACAAAGCCTATGGCAATGACGTTGTGTATGTCAGCGGAACTGACGACCATGGCACAACAAGTTATATCTCGGCAAAAGAAGCAGGGCTGACCCCTGACGAGTATATAAAGAAGGTGAACACCCGCATGAGAGAGATTGCAAAAAAACTCGACATCAATTTCAGTCTTTTCAGTGGAACAAACACACAAATTCATCACGATGTCACAACTGACTTTTTTAAACATATCTATGAAAACGGCTACACACAGGTCAAAGAAAGCAATATGCTTTATTGCGAACACGACAAAATTGCGCTTGCTGACAGATTTGTGTATGGTGTCTGCCCATATTGCGGCTATGACAAAGCATATGGCGACCAATGTGATAAATGCGGCAAAACATATGAACTTGACGAACTTAAATCCCCAAAATGCTCTTTTTGTGGCAAAGATGCTGTGAAAAAACAGACAAAACACATTTACATCAGTTTGGACAAACTTCAACCACAACTTGAAAAGTGGGTTGAAAGCAAAAAAGACGTTTGGCGTCCACATGTTTACAGCATGACAAACAAGTGGTTTAAAGAGGGATTGAAGCCACGCTGCATCACCCGTGACATTCCATGGGGAATCAAAGTGCCACTTGAGGGCTTCGAGGACAAAGTTTTCTACGTTTGGTTTGATGCGCCAATCGGCTACATTTCAATCACAAAAGAACTCGGTGGCGATGAAATGGTGAAAGACCGTTGGCAAAATGATGAATGCGAAATTTACAACTTTATCGGCAAGGACAACATTGATTTTCACGCAATCTTCTTCCCAAGCATGGAACTTGCTTGCAAGAAATACAATCTTGCGCACAATGTTGTCGGCTTCAACTTTTTGAATTTTGAAGGGCAAAAGTTCTCAAAATCGAAAAAAATTGGCATTTTCTGTGATAAATTGCTTGAAAGTGACATGGACATCGATGCCCTGCGCGCCTATCTTGTGTCAATCTTCCCAGAAAACAAGGACAGCGATTTCACATATGAAGGCTTTAAACTCAACACAAATGCCGAACTTGTCGGCAAATTTGGGAACTTCTTCAACAGAACACTCAACATGATAAACAAAAACTTTGGCGGCGAACTTGGAATCACTTTTGATGACATAAAATCAAATCTCGATGAAAATGACAAAGAGATGATTGATGCCATTCACACCTGCCCTGACACGATTGCCGACCTTTTCGCAAAGACGGAATTTAAGGCCGCATACAAAGAGATTTTGCGTTTTGCGTCCATCGGCAACACCTATCTTGAAAAAACTGCGCCATGGACAATGATTAAAAATCAAGATTTTGACGGCGCTAAAAAAGTTTTGTATCTGTGTCTGAACATGGCAAAGGCGCTTGCGATTGTCGCTTGCCCAATCATGCCAAAACGCACAGCGGAGATTTGGACAGAGCAGTTGAACTTTGCTGGCCGCCCAGATGACGAAGGAATATGGCAAAAAGCAAACAAGATTGACATTGACAAAAATCACAAAATCAATCTGCCAAAGCCATTGTTTGCACGCCTTGACGATGAAACAATCGAACGCTATAAACAAGAGTTGTCATAAAAAACACCGACTCCCGTCATTCTGAGCCGTAGGCGAAGAATCTCTGAGATGTTTCGCTGCGCTCAACATGACGTATAAAACCATTAAAAAAAAGAAGGCTTTTGCCTTCTTTTTTTATTCAGTCTGCTTCGGATGTGCTTGCTTCATGTGCCCTTATTCGGTTGACTTCGGATGCGCCTGTGTCCACGCCCTTATATAATTGTCGCGATAATACTTGTTGGTGTGGAAGACATGATCCGTGCAGTCGACATTTTTGCCATCTTTCCCGACATATGTGTTTTTGTAGGTTTCCTCATCTGTTAGGGCTTTTATTATGTCTTTTGTTACGCTCTCCATGTTAAGTGAAATGTCAATATGCATCAACTGTATCTCAAATAATCCCTTGGTTTTAACAGTTATTCTAAAGTTTTCTGTTGAAATTTTGTCAATGAATTTAAATGATGCATTTGGATTGATGTCTGGATTTGAATATACACCCTCAGTTAAATCAAGATTGAAAGGCTCAAATTCTTCCATACCTGTAAGGTTTTGTCCATTTAATCCAACTTTATATTGTCCACCTGTGTATTCAAACGATGTAAGCAATTTTTCCACTGATGGATGAGAGTCGATTTTGATTCTTTCTAGTAATCCTGATATTCCTGCTGTAAGTCCCAAAAGTTTTGAGAATACAGTCACAAAATTGTCGCCAGCAGTTTGGAGTGTCATCCATTCATCTGCATAGACATATGGAGTGTAGGCTTCTTCTTCTTCATAATGTCTTTTCCAATCATAAAATCCAAGATACTTCGTCTCAGTTTTATGATCCCAAACAGTTGACTGCTTGATATGCAAACGATATTGATCAATGTCACTTTCTGTCAAATCGTTTTCAGAAATTTCCCCTGCTTTCACTAAGGCTTCTCTTTCTTTAACATCGTCTTCTGTAATCTTTCTGTATTCAATCACACTTGTTCGATTGATATATTCGCCATGCCCTGTGTAATCGTCTATTTGCATTCCTGTGTTTTTCTTGCGATATGTGCCAAGTCCCAAATCATTTCCTATTGGGCCTGGGAACATTTCAACATAAAGTGAGATGTCTTTGTTTGCATTGATAGAGAAATCAATATCAAATGGAACGCTTATTGAAATACCCGATAATTTGACATCTGCAGAGCCGTGATAATTCATCGAGTGTTTGGTTATGTCGTTGCCGTCTGCGTCAGTTTGTGGAACATCTTGTTGATTTAAGGTGTTTGCCAAGGTGTCAACAATCTCTGTGATTTCACTGAAATCTTTGTGATCTTGATTTGTGTTATAATCGCAAGCTTCAAAATCTTTAACGCCAATTGTTGCGTTTATCGTCTTTTCTTCCTTTGTGACAGTGCCGCTATCGTCAGTCTTTCCTTTCAAAATCAGATGTCGAAGTTCAATGCTGTCAAGTTTCATTGCGCCGCCCACTTCTTTGAAGTAGATGTCAATTTCGCCGTCCTCAGAGCCATCTTCCAACAAGTCAACTTCAACTGTCAAAACATAGGCTTTTACATTGTCTTTAACTGTCTCTTTGAATGTCAGTTTGTGCACCATTTTTGTTATTTCTGAAATTTCGTTGAGATATTTTGATGCCTTTCCAAATGTTTCGCTTTCATCTCTGTCTTTAATCTTCAAAAGTGCTTGCAAGAAACTGAAATCGGTTGTGTTCTCATGGTCTGTAAGCCCAAGCGTTTCTTTCATGTCATCGCCGATGTTCAACTTCATGAGATTCAAAACCATTGCCATGATGTCACTGAGATTGCTGTTTTCAATCTTAGCGCGGAATGGAGCAACATTATGCTCAATGTTGTTGTCTTGTTTATATTCTTCACTTGGCTCTGGGTCGTTTTTGTAATTGTCGCTTAAATATGACACATACAAGCCCGGAGCCCCTTGATTCGTGTTTGTGTAGTTATAGTCGTGACTCCTGTAATAGATGTCGATATTGTGTTTCGTGGTTGCTTTTTCAACCTCTTGTCCGCCGTCTTCAATCTTGTCAAAGTTTTCAATCGAAAGACTTGATTCAACTTCAAGTGTGAAATCCAAGAATCCGTCTTTTGCATGCTCATCTTCATTTTTGTCTTCAGGTTTCAAATCACCCGCCTTTGCAAGTGCATCGCCCGAAAGTTTCATTTTCGATAATTTGTCTTCAATAGTCAAAGTTTGAACGTCAAGTTTATATTCTTTTGTTTGATAATAGTCATATGCTGCTGAAACAATGTCCAAGACGGCTTGATAATCTTGATATGCATCCAAACTGTTGTAAACCTTAACATTATTTTCGCCGTCAAACACAGATCTAAGCCCCGTCACATTGTGAGTTTGTTCTGCAAAGGTGAAGTTGTCGGAGATGTTTGTCACATCAGAGCCAACAAAGATGTTGTCAAGATAAACAGCAAAGTTGAGTTCTTTTGTCAAATCTTCTTCACATGGCAAATATTTTTTCTCTTTTGCCTCTTGTTTCTGAGCCTCTTCTTCTGTAAGAGATCTTGTGTTAGGGTCGTCAACATTTGCGCCAAACACAACTTGTTTAGGCAAAATTGTGTCGTTTTCGTCAGTCTTAACAAGAAGTTTCAAAACAAGGTCTGTGAATTTGGAGTCTTCTTTGTATTGAAGCACATCTTCTGTGCTGATGATTATGCCCATGTCATCTTCGTTTTTATCGCCTATCCACTGACCCTTGAAAGTGTCGAAACTTGGCATAATCGGCCTAAACTTGATCTCTCCGCTTTCGTCTTTTTCGCCTTCAAAATCAAACACTAGGCTGTTGATTGCATTTACAATCTTTTGCAAGAACGAATCTTCAATCACAATTTGACTGTCCGCTGCCATAAATTTGGAGTTGACAAATGCTATGATGTTTTTCACGTTTTCAAGTGTGACGTCCGCCTTGATCAAAAGCCCATCTGCATCAACATATATTATGCCGTCAACGAGATAGATTCGAACGGTCAAATTCATCGCCTCAGTTGAAAGTGCAAGCATTGGTTTGTATATCTCTTTGTTCTTTGCAGTTTTTGTGTTGGTGTCAAGCAGAAGAATTGTCAAGTCGCCCTCAATCAGAGTTTGAACATATCTCACTGACATATGGCTTGTGAACGAATAAACACTTGAATCTTTGTAAAGTTGCAGGCTTTTTGTGATGGCGTCCATATAGTTCTCAGATGAATATTCTGAGAATGGTGTTTTGTTGCTGTCGCCCTCGTTAAAGTCGCCAATTTTGGTGCCGTCTGTCAAAAGTGTTACGCCAATATCCACAATGTCACGAAGATTTGCGCTGATTGATGGAAGAGCATCCTTTTGTGCAAAAACAACATTTGCTGAAAGAAGAATATTGTTTTCAACTTTGTCTTTTGTGAATGAAAGTGCAAGGTTGTCAGTGTTGCCAGATGCGAGAAGCGAAAGGCGTTTGTAATATGCCGGCACGGATTTTCTGCACTCTGTAATCATCTTCAAAAGATCCTCAAACACACCAAATTTAAGTTGAACATCAAAATCCTTGCCCATAATTTTTTCAAGTTGTGAGAAGATGTCAACAGGCTGTTTGTCTTTATCTTTGTCCTTGTCATTTTCAAGTGAAACATGAATCTTTGTGTTGGAGTAAGCTAGATATAGGTCTTTTTTATGAATTCTCAAATATGCTTCTGTGCCAAAAATTTCAAGGTTAGAAATTTCAACTTCTGTCCAACTTTCCACACTGCCGTCTTCGTGTTTTTCAGACATCTTGTTGAGTTTCAAATCGCCCGAAATGTTGAAGCCGTCATTGTATGCGAATGTGATATTAAAGCCATAGTCAGCGTTTTGTGTGTAAGAATAGATATTCTTCACTTTTGGCATAAATTCAATCAAACTTTCACCTGTGTCCTCAGTGAATTTATCATCAATTGTCACTGCGCTGTTTGTAAGTTGTGCTTTGACAATAATCTTGTCTTTTTCAGTTTCACCAACGGAAATCTTGTCTTTGGTGTATGTGACAGAGATTTGTGCCGAAATAATTTCGCTTTCGTGTTGTTGCTGGCCTTTTATTGAAAGTGTCAAGCCAAGACTTGTCAGTTTTTGTGCAATGTCAAGTGCGCCCAAATCTAAAACGTCACTTTCGTCTTCTTTTGCAAACATCGTGCTGATTTGATTATATAATCCAAACAGATTGTCAAGTTTTTCAGTGAGTATGATGTCGCCAAATTTGACATAGACGCCGCCATACAAAACTTTCACGGTTTTTTCTTCGACATTTTCTTCATTGAGTTGTGCCAAAACAACAACTTCAAAGTCCTCGTCAAGCACGCTGCCAGAAACTTTGAGATAGATTTTGTCAACAAGGTCGATTTCAACCTTTGCGTTTATGTCAACATATTCAACATCTTCTTCGCCCGCAAATCCGATTGAAATCACAACATCGCCGCTGTGTGCCCCTGACAAAGCATAGTAATCGCCACTGACTGCAATCTCTTCAAATTGCTTCATATTTAAATCAAGTGCATAATTTTCAAATGTGAAAGATATGCCGGACAAATTGTCGCCAACGAGTTTCTTCTCTGTTATGTTTTCAAACGTGTTTGGATTCCACGATGCAACTATTCCTTCTTGCCCAAATGTGAAAGAGATGTTCGCATTCTTTGGCTTTTGCGTGTTAAACAACAAGTTTACAAGGATTTCTTGTGTGTTTCCAGAAAGTGTAACGGAAAATTTCTTTATAATCTCTTCAAGTGAAAGTGTGGTCAAATCTTCGCCAAAAATTTCAACAAGTTTTTCGGCAAAGGTGACACTCTCTGTGTCAGTTTTGTTGACCGCAATAAGTTCTTGCACAATTGGAACAAGTTTTTCTATTGCCGCTTTTTCAAGTTTTATTTTGTTATCTAAATAATCTATATATAGAATATCATCTTTATACACTGCGGCAAACTTGCTGCCGGCAAGATTATCAACATAAACTGCATATGCGCCCGCAACAAGGTCGATTGACACGCTTCCGCTGAGCGTAAATGATGCAAGCGATTTGTCAAGCCCCTCAATAACTTTGCCGTCAGTTGTGTAGTTGAATGTGAAGCCAAATGAATATTGTTTGCTGTTGACAAGGTCCACAACATTTTTAATTTTTGGTAGGAACGATGCGAGATATTCGCATTTTTCTGGTGCGATGTATGCATCAACATTGTCATGTTTAAGGTTGGCGCTTAATGAGAGTGTTCCATTTTTATAGCCAACATGAAGTGTGGAATTTGTTGCAATAAGGTCAACAATATCTGCAATTGCAAAAGAATTTAAATCAAGTTTCTTAAGTCCATCCAAAAGCCCGCCATCTTTCTCTTCAAGCACAATTTCAAACAATTCGATTATATAATCATACATCTCTTTTGCATTGTTGAAAGACTGTGTCATTGTTATGTCGCCGATTGTCACATAAAGGCTGTCATTCAAAACAACAATTTCAATCTTTGTGTCAAGAATTGTGGTTGAAAGGTTGACATAAATCTTATCTTCAAGGTCAAGAAGAATGTTAAACGGAAGAGTCACTAATTTGTCTTGTTCTTCTTCGTTTTCCGCTTTGATTGTGTATTCAACATCCACTGTCCCTGAGAAAGACGATGTCAAATCCAAGAATTGCGTTTCGTCAATTTCAACAACAGAATAATCATTCACAACAACATTCACAGAAATCTCGTTTGCAATCCATGCCTGTAAGCGTTTGATGCATTCGTTTTCAAAATAAAGTTCTACATTATAACTTGCAGGTTTAACGGTGTTGACACTGCCCTTGAATTGTATGCTGTTTAAATCTCCACTTGTGCTTAACACAATTTTTCTGAGCCATTCTTGTATGCTTATCTTTGTTATGTCTTGGCCAAAAATTTCTTCCAAAATATTGATAGATTCAAGGTTGTTTGCTTTGATAATTTCGTTGATAATGCCATAAATTGCCGTTGCGTCATCCACTTTGACTTTAAATTTGTTTTCACCCAAAGAGATAAACACATATGAATTTTGATATCTAACAGCCAAAGTTTGCCCGCCGATTGTCAGCCCAGAAATGTCATAAATTTGATTTGTTATATCAATGTTTACAGTGCCTTTAAGATTGATGCTCCTGTAATTTAATGAGAATTCAAAAGCAAACTGTTTGTTTAAAACATAATCCAAAATTTTCTTTGCAGTTGGCAAAATGTTGATCAATTCTTCGCCCTCGCGAGGCTGAGAAATTTCAAAAGTTTGATCGTCACTCAAAACAACGGCCACAGCAAAGTTGTCGTTGACTTGAGCAGACATTCTTGCTTGCATGCCCGCAGCAGAAACATTCAACTTTTCTGCCAAAGCAGACAAATCAAAGGTCTTTTCTTCAAAGTGCAGGTCAAACATTTGAACAAGTGTTTCATAAAATGCTTTTGCTTCGCTTAAATTTGCTTTAAAGTAAATATTTCCAATCTTAACAGAAGCCTTGTCATTTAAAAGCACAAATTCAATCTGTTGTCCAAACAAAATTGTGTCTAATTTCACATAAACTTTGTCTGTCAAATCAAGTTTTACATTCAAATATATATCAACCGTTTCATCCCCTTTTGTAAAGGATAATTTAACACTTCCGGACTGTTTTGAATTTAAGTTGTAATATTCGTTTGTTTTAACAGAAATTTCTTGTGGCTGTGCAAAAGAAAGGCTCAAGTGTCCATTTGGAATGTCGATTTCTGCGCCTTGTAATTCATCTTTGTCAAACACAACTGTTGCGCTAAGTGATGCTGCGTTTTCAAAATTCACATCAACACCAATCGTAGGTTTTTGCAAATCGCCTTTCACATTGAGTGTGATTTTTTCTAAAAGTTCGCTCAAAGTGAGATTTTTTACATCTTCGCCAAAGATTTGAGCAAAAATTTCGCTGTAATCCATCTCTTGTTGTTGATAGCCATTTGCAACTGCGATGTTTTTGACAATTTCAACAATTTCTTTGATGCTGCCCGTCTTGACTTGCAATTTGTTTGAGTTGAATTCTATATAAGCCGTTTCATCTACATAGACAATTTCAAGGTTGTCATTAAGTGTGAGTTTAACATTTTTGATTTGTTTATCTTGAGTTTCAACTTGCACAAAGCAGTCGATTTTCTCTTCTTTATAATTTCCACTTACTGTAAAAGCAAAAGTTCCGCTTTCAATGTATGTCATCACATTTTCAATCTTGTTTAAAAGTGAATCAATATTGTTCTCAACTTGTGGCAAAGAAATTTTTTCGTTTGTGGCTGAAAGTTGAACTGTGGCGTTTACATCTTCATAATTTAATGTCAAATAAACATCGTCATCCTGAATGTCAATGTCTGTAATCACAGAAAGATAGCTTATCACAGCCAAACTCTCTTCACCAGAAGCGATGGACAATTTTTTGAGTGTGTCACTTAAAAGAGAGATGATCTTTTGAGTGTCGCTTGCCTTTGTGGAATCTAAAAGTTGAGCATATTCTGTCCCAAAAATTGCATCAATTCTTTGAAGATAGGTTTCAATTTCTTCAACGCTTCCTGCAAGGACAATGTCGCCAAGTTTAAGGACAATTTGATTTTCTGTGACATAAACATCAACATCTTCTAAAAGCACACTCATATGAATCTGTGCAACAACATTTTCGCTGAAATCAATCACATAGTTGCCGTCAAAAGACGCATCTTTATATGAAAGTGTAATTGTTCCGCCCACCTGTCCATTCTGCACAAATTTATCTACAACATCTGCAAGTGGCAAAAGGGTTGAAAGATTGAAATATTCCTCTTCGTCAAGTGTGTAGGTTTCATCAACAAGGTCAAAGTTTGCAACAAAATTGAATGACGCACTTTCTATATCAATATTTTTCAGCATTTCATTTTCTTGTGTTAAAACTGCTGTTGTGCCGTCAGTCCACTGCATTGAATAAGTTGTGCCATCCTCGCTGAATTGTGCAGTGTTTGGCAAGAATTCATTGACCGCATCCACATTTTCAAAGCCACCATGAACAAGTTCCAAAATCTTTGCGCCAAGGTCAACATTTCCTAAATCGTGTTTTTCAACAAATTTGTCAACTGCATCTTGTAAAACTTCGCCGATATCTTTTCCTGCATATTCTTTGAGAAGATAGTTGATTTTATCTCTCCACTCTTCATAGTCATTGATGTTAAACTTAACTTTAAGATTGTCGGCTGAAAGGAAAATCATTTCGTTTTCATATGCAAGTTGAAGCGCAATCCCCTCAATTTCTGTGACAAGTTTAAATCTGTTTGTGTCGGTGTAAAGTTTTGCATCATAGGTCTTTTGCTGTTCATCTTTTGTAAGATTGAGAGTTGCATCGCCCTCAACAATATGTCCGCAAAAAAGATTTTTTGCATAGCCCGTGAAAGTTGTAAGCCCCGTCATGTTCACTTCATCGCCCGTTTCTTTATATTCAACATCAACACGGTCGTTGTTCATGTTGTTTACAGTTGCGCCAAAGGAAATTGCTGTTTGATAGATTGCCGCGTTTCTGAGCGTTATGCTTTCTATATTATAATCTCCATCGCAAAGAATCTGAACAGAGATTGTCTTGTCCGCAACCTTTAAGCCCAAAATAAACTCATAGCCGCCATCTCTTCTTTCAGACTGCTTCATCAAAAGATCTTCAAGTTCAAACTGTCCATTGTTGTTGTCGTTTGCAAAGCCGATTGAGCTGATAAATTTGTCAATTGTGCTTGTGTCAAAATTGATGTTCGCTTTGATAAAATCAATAAGTCCGCTCAAATCCATAGTCCCGCCGTTGGCTTCTTCTTGTGATGTAAGGTCAAATTTATAAGTTGTCACTTCACTGCCCTGTGGAGTCACCGACATATAAAGATATGGCGTCAAATATTTGACATCCAAATTGAAAGATTGCTCGTTGTAAACAAAGTCAACGTCAACAGACATCTTGCCGTCTGTGTCATAGACAACATTGCCCTGAGCGTTTAAATTTGTTTCCGCATTGTTGAAGCCAAGCGAAAAATCAGTGTCAATATTTGAAAAACTCATCATGCTCATAACAAACTCTTCAAACGGAGTTGAAACATAAGCGCTGCCTTGGTCTGTTGGAGCGGACGGCTTCATAAATTGAATGCAACTGAAAAATGAACATAGTGTGACTATGATAAAGAAACTGAAATATTTAAACATTGTTGGCATAGCCTTGCCCACTGCTTTGAGAGGATGAATCATATCACACCTCCTCAAAGAAGAACGAGTCTTCAAACTCATCAACGATGGTTGCTTTTTTCAAAACAGGGATGCTTGGGCTGTTTAAAACATAAACCTCGTGATATTTCACTGATTTAAACATAAAGTTTTCATCAATCGTGACAGTGAGTTTCACTTCACTCCACTCAATGCTTGGAGATTGATAGCCGCAAGAGAAGAAAATTTCTTCTGTGTAATATAATGCGGCATCTTTGATTGCATCATGCCCATTAAGTGAGATTGTGAAAGTGTAAGTGCCGTCATCATTCTGAGAAAGTTGTGAAACGGCATCTTTTGGAATAACCTTGTCAGAAATGGCATATGGCAAAACTGCCCTGTTTGGCATTGCCTTAAATTCGGCAATATATGCATCTTTTGTGAAGTTTTGTCCGCCGTTTGTTGGGAAAGTTGCCGCCAAATCTTCTGGCGTAGGGCCACTTACATCAAATTTGCCATACACAAGATTTGTGTTTTGCGTGTCAAAGTTGTAAGTGAATTTAGAGCAAACTTCCGGCGTTTTGATGCTTGCAACGCCAAGATTTACTGTTGCCGATGGGCTGAGTTTTGTGTATGACAGGGTTTTGTCTTTCTTCTCTTTAATTGACCTTAAAATCAGATTCTGTCCGGTTGAATTGATATTTCCTGTCATAACTTTTTTGAAATATGAAAGTTCTGACATCTTGTAGTTTGCAATCTGCCAAAGTTCGATTCCGCCAAAAGAAGCCACACTTTCAGAAAGTGAACGGTTGTAAAGCGCCAAAATTTCTTCGTCAGAAGCAACAACCTCTTCATAAGTTTTGGTTGAGCCCTCTGGCATTGTGTTGCTGTCAAGATACATCTTGCCAATGGTAAAGCCTGTCACAAGAGCGACAGCAAAAACCACAAGGAAAGATATAATTTTTTTATAATTAATTGTCACAGACAACCTCAAATCTAATTAAAAATTTTGGCAAAACTTATCGGTCACATTACTCAGTGTATAGAATAACATAATCGCCGCCGAAAGTCAACAAAAATTAGTTAAATTTTTTTAATTATTTTATGCATGAAAATTTTTAAATAAAACAATCCAAAAATCAATGGATTAAATTTCACTTTTTCTTCGTAAAATACAAGCGGTTTCCATATTTGCTGTGCAAGGGAACATATCAAAAATTTTCACACTTTCAATCTCATAAAAATCACGCAAAAACGCTATATCTCGCGTTAGGCTTGAAAAGTTGCACGATACATAGAAAACTTGTGGAATTTTGCCAGAAATTATACTTTGTAAAACTGCCTTGTCACAGCCCTCTCTTGCCGGGTCAAGCACAATCGCAGAAATTTCGTCTGTTGAAAGAATTTGCGGCAACTTCTCTTCAACTTTGCCACAAATATTTTTGACATTTCCCGCATTTGCGAGATTTTCGGCGCTGTCATGCGCACTTTTTTGATATTCAATCCCATAGACAAATTTACACTCTTTTGAAAGAAGAAAAGTTAAAAGCCCTTGCCCAGAGTAGGCATTCACAACCCTTTTGCCTTTCACATTTTCAAGCACAAAATCATAAAGTTTCTCAGCCACAAAATCGTTGATTTGATTGAAAGCAGAGATGCTTGATTTTGCCGTCACACCCATGAAAGTTGTATGTAAAATTTGTGAATTATAAGCGCCAACAATTTGCGTTTTGTCACTCTCTAAAATCTTGCCAAAAGCAAAAAACACACTAAAATTGCCAAAAAAACTTAAATTTTGGGCTAATTTTTGCCAATTTTTGATGTTTTTGTCAAATAAAAAGCAAATCGCAACATTTTCGTCAAACTCTTTTATGTAAACACTTTTGGCACCTTTCATGCCAAATTTTTGCAAAAATTCACGCACAACTTTAAAGGCATTTTCAATTTTTTCACTTGCAAGAAAACATTTTTTAATTTCCAAAAATTCATTTGATTTGGCTTTGAAGAAGCCAAGTTTGTTGCCCCTGATTTCAAACTTAACTTTGTTGCGATAAGAGAATCTTTTGTCGCTTGGCTGAAATTCGATTTTGCCTTGAAAGCCAACTTTTGCAAGTTCGCTTTTCAAAATTTTTATTTTCAACTCTTTTTCATATTCATAGTCACAGTGCAAAAAATCACACCCGCCGCATTCGGCAAAATATGGACACACACTTTCTGTTCTGTGCGGGCTTTCAGACAAAATTTTCTCCACTTTTCCAATGTCAAAAGAATTTGTCTGTTTTGTAAGGCAAATTTCAACTTCTTCGCCGGGCAGTGTCTTTGGCACAAACACAATTTTGCCGTCAATCTGTCCAACGCCCGCACCCTCATATGAAATGTCGAATATCTTTGTTTCCATGACTAAAATATATCACAATTTCGCAAAAAAGGCAAGGTTAAATCAAATCCGTCTTTAAATTTTTTGCTATTTTTGAAAATAGCACTTCTTTTTTGGATTTTTCAAGACGCTGCATCAAAATCATATTCTGTTTTTTCAAATTTTCAAATTCGCTTTTAAGAGCGGCAAGTTCTTTGTCCTTTTTGCTTAAATCCAAAAACGCTTTTTCTAAAACGGGATTTTTGCTGTTCACTTCTTCAAGCGCCGAGCGTTTAATAAGCCTCACCAGCCCCATAAACAGACTGTTGATGTCCGCATCGCTAAGTGTGTGCGTGCTTTTTCTGAACGGGATGATGTTGTCTTTGTGCTGAATTTTCCTTTTCATGTTTTGATATTTGTTTTGATAGCGCGTCATCAAGTTCAAATCCCCGCCGCTGAGCGTAAGGCAAGCGCATCTCACAGACTTGCCGTTTTTTACAAGATTTTCAATCTTTTCAAACAATTCTTCTTCACTTTCTTTCTCAAAGGCGTCAAAATGTGACTTTTGATGCTCCTTCAAATCAACTCCCAAAAGCTTGGTGCGTGCGCTGTCCGTTGAGAGATTGTCCACTTCATGATAATAATAATTTCTCACGCTGTTTGGCTTTCTGTTAAACTTTTTTGCATGAATAATAAAGGCATTTTTCAGTGCTTTCTGCTGTTTTTTACACTGTTCAACTTCAAAAAACAGCGCTTTGACCTCTTCATTTCCCCAAATTTTCATAACTCCTCCACAAAAAGGATGTTTGCCAAGAATAAAAATTTTAAACAGACATAGAAAATTTATAATGTCATTTTTTGTCTGTTTTAAATCAAATTCCGCACGCATATAATAAAGCATGAAAACAATAATCAAAAGCCCATTCCCCTGCCTTGTCAAAACGCCCTTACAAGAAATCGAATTAGACGAAGAAAGTTCGCTTATCGTCACAGACGAGCCTTATCTTTTTGTCTATCCCCTGAAAAGCGGCTTAATCCCCTTCAAAGTGACTTTTGACGGCAAAAAAAGTGATTTTTATGAGTTTTTTTCATATAATGAGCAAAATTACATCGTTTTTTCCACTCCGCCGAACATTCAAATTGTTGAAACCGAAAACTTAAATTTTAACGGCACGACTTGCAAAGTGAAAACCTTTTCAAACAAAATCATCTTTGAAATAAACAACAAACTTGTTGAAATAAACTGCAAAAATGACGACAAAAAGGTTTTCAAATTGGGTGTTTTTGCGTGCGTGCAAACAGATAGCGATTTTTTCGCTTACAACACAAAAACAAACAAACTTTCGCATTTCAGCGGGCAAAATTCACTTTCAGGCAACGTTTTAAGTGTGACAAAAAACTTTCATGACAGTTTATGTCGCATAAAAACGGCAAAATATATTTTAAAGGAGAAGATTGAAGTGGAAAATGAAAACATCATGCGCGAAGAAAAAAAGACGATAAAAGAACTTGTCCCTTACAAAGTTTTGGAGAGTGTGAAAGCAAAGGACTTTTCATATGCAATCAACTTGCTTTCTGACACCCTCAAACAAAAGGTTGACGAAAAGAAATTGAGCGAATTTTTTGGCAGTTTTACATCTTTTTTGCCTATTTCAACCACAGAATTCATCACGTTGTCAAACAAAGAAAAAAACTTTGTCACCTTTTGTATGCAAGATGACAAAGTGTGCGACATCACAATGGATGCGTTATAAAATCCCCATCATTTTCACTTTGACGCCAAAAAGCGCTTCAAAGTTTTTACATAAAATTTTCAAAAGTTCAATCTCGCTGTCCTTTGCGAGTTTGACAGTTGAAAGTTTTTCAAAATCTGTGGAGTTTAAAATTTTCAGCGCCATATAAACAGTGCGCGAAAGCATTTCCGCCGTTTCATTTTTGCACGCCACACAAACAAGTTCGCCAACCGCATAATTTATATACAAATTGTCAAAATCTTTGTTCCCGCACGCAGAACATTTGTCCGTGTAAAGGCCGCTTCCCGTGATTTTGAAAAGTTCAATCAAAAACTTGTCCAAACAATAGGTTTTTGCAACCTGTGAAAAGCATATATTTTTAAGCGTTTTTAAGGTCAAAACAAACACTTGCGCCCGCTCCGCCGCACTTGAAAAATCGATTTTCTCCACAAGTTCTAAAACCGCAGCCGCCTCAAAATATTTGTCAATGTCCTCTGCAAGTTCATGAAAATTCTCAATGCTTTCATAGTTTGTCACAACAAAGCCGCTTTTGCCCTCTTCAACAATAAAATTGCCATATGAAAACATGTTTTGAGCGATTTTCATCTTCGCTTTTGGCGATTTCACACCCCGAAGTGTCGCCCAAATCTTGCCTTTTTCAAGAGAAAAAAGAAGAATATTCACATCCTTCTCTTTCCTGTCGTTTGATTTTAAAACAATCCCTTGAATTTTCTCTGACATTAAAGTGAGCGTCCTTCTTCTTTTGAAAGCATTTTTTCTCTGCGCATCTCATTTCTGACCATAAGTGGCACAGGGTCACCATCAAAACAGAACAGTTCAAAAAGTGCATCTTCTATTGTAGGTTGTTTTTCATTTTTCTTTTCTGCCATGTCCGCCTCCTTATGATAGTGTGCGCAAAAGCATTTTTCATATGCCTTATATTATCATTTTAGCAAGCGAATTTTAAAAAATCAAACAAATTTTAAAGAAAGTTATGTATGTGCCAAAAAATCTTTGGCACATAAAGATTAAAGTTGCAAAATCTTGCCTATGGATTTGTCGAATTGCTTGCAGGGCTTGTTGGAATCACAGGATTTATCACTTGATTTGAACACTGCAAGTTTATAAACGGACAAAAGATAGGACAAGGATGATTGAATACGCAACAATTAAATCTTGGCATAACCTTTCTCCTCAGGTGCACACGCACCTATTAACACTATATGCCCGTTTTGAAATTGTGTTAAAAAAAGTGCCGTTTGGCACCTTTTTTATTCAGTTTTGTTTTCTTCCTCTATATCGAGCATTTTTTTGAGATCATCAAACACTTCATCTATCCATTTTTTAAATTCAGTTTTTGTCATAATCCCTGCTCCTATTTTTCATGTTTTTTTTACGTAGTTTACGCAAATCGTTTAATTCGCGCTCTATAATTTTGTCATTTATTTTGTTAATTTTTTTATTTTCTATGTTAGTTTTTTCTGTTTCTATCTTGTTTTCTGCAAGTTTTTTAAATTCTTTTACATAATCCACATAGGTTGCGTCCTCTGTTTGTTCATATTCATGTGTTATTCCTGTTTTAACTCTATCTAACAGCCCCCATACTTTTTTCATGTTTTTCTTTGCAAATAAACTCGTTGGCAACTTTTGAAAATCCATAGGATATTTTATCAAAGAAACCTCCAACATATCCAACGCAGAACCATACAATTTGGGAAGATCTTTCTCTGTCCTGGCAAGAAACAGCCCAAGACTATTAAACTTATGGTCAAATAATTCTCCTGTTTCTATATTATAAAGGCATGCAGCCGGCAAAGTGTCTACATCAATTTGAGACATCTTTTCAGCCCAATATGGCTTATCATATATTCCAACTTTCATTCCTTTATAAGGTTCTTTTAATGTCACAATTCCAATTTCCCCAAAATCTGCAGGGAAAACTGCACACTTATTAAATGTTTGTGAAATCACATCTCCTGTTTCAAGATCTTTAAAGGCCATTCCGCCCTTAACTTCAACAGCGGTGTATTTACTTTTCATAATCTCCTCCCTTTGTCGTTGTTATCATATCACGGGGGGGGGATTTGTCAACTATTTTTTGAAAAATTTGTCATTTTTTTGAAAAAATTGCCAAAAATCGTTTTATTTCTATTCGTCATTCTGAGCCGTAGGCGAAGAATCTCTTAAGATGTTTCGTTCATGAGATCTTTCGTTTCACTCAGGATGACGGAAGCGAGGCGTTATGAAATGTTCCACAGTAGTAGCGACCAAGTCAGTGGCAAAAACAAGCCAAAATGCAGGTTTTGCCATAAAAAAAAGTGCCTTAATTGGCACTTTTTTACTTTTTCTCTTTCTTTGCTTTCTTTTCAGCCTTTTTAGAATTCGCTTTTTCTTCTTTTGCTTGTTTCTTTTCGGCTTTCTTCTTGTCTTTTTCTTCTTGTTCGGCCTTGTCTTTCTTTTTGCCCTTGCCTAAAAGTTTGTCTTTGATGTGTTCAAGTTCTGTTTCTTTTTCAGGTGGACGCTCTTTTTCAACGCGGACAAGTTTTTTGTTTATCACAGGCATTTTAACCTTGTCTTTGCGCTCACGAACTTCAAGTTGATTATATGGGATTGAAATGTTGTGACGCTTAAATTCGTTGTAAATGTTTTCCATCAAATCATAGTAAACATCCCAATAATCACCGTTGTCGCACCAGCAGTTTGCAAAGAAATCAATGCTGCTGCCGTTTAAAACCTTAAGTCTGCAGAATGGAGCCGGGTCTAAAAGCACACGCCCGTCAGCCTTCATAACATCTGTGACAACTTTCTTCACAAGTTCAACATCGCTTTCATACGCAACGCAGAATGTCAAATCCACTCTTCGAACAGGATATGCGCCAAGATTTGTCACTTCACTGTTCACGATTGAGGCATTTGGCATTGTGATTTTCTTGTTGTCGTTTGTGATAAGTGTTGTAAACATAAAGTTGATGTCGGTTATTTTTCCTTCAACCCCGCCAACCATAATATAGTCGCCCTTTTTGAACATGTGGCTGGAAATGATGATAATTCCGTTCGCAACGTTGGCAATTGCATTCTGCAAAGCCATACCAACGGCCAATATAACCGCACTGCACGCTGTCAAGATTCCCGTGATTTCTATGCCGATTTGAGATAACAACAACAATATCAGCACAAGCCAAAGCACAAACTTCAGTATCGTGCATATAAATTGTTGCGCAATCTTCTCCATTTTCGTCTTTGACAAAATTTTGCGCGTTGCAAACATGATAATCTTGATGACTATCACGCCTACAATCAAAATTGCAAAGAAAATTACAATGTTCCAAACATTCGCTTTAAAGAAATTGACAATGTCATTCCAAATGTTTGACCAATTTATGTTTATTGCAAGATTCATTTTTTCACCTCACAAACTAATTGTAAATCAAACAAAATTTAAATGTCAAATATTCTACGAAATTTGTCGAAAGTTTTTTTAAAAAATTCTTTCAAAACGCTTGACACCAACCTTTTTTATAGTTATAATAGAAAAGCATTCAACCTTATGGCTCGCTAATCGCAAATATAAGGTGGGACACCTTATCTGGACAGATGCTAAAATCCACAAAAAAATATACATAACTTAATAATGTTTTGTATAGAGCACCACACTGTAGCCGAGCGAAGCGAACGCCAACCCGCGAAAACTTATTCTTGTGGGGTTATAAGGAAAATTTAACCGAAAAATGACAGATGTTAAAGTCGTAAAAACATGACAATTTAATACGATGGCTTGTAGCTCAGTCGGTTAGAGCACCACCCTGATAAGGAAAATTTAACCGAAAAATGACAGATGTCAAAGTCACTAAAACATAACAATTTAATACGATGGCTTGTAGCTCAGTCGGTTAGAGCACCACCCTGATAAGGTGGGGGTCGGTGGTTCGAGTCCACTCAAGCCAAC
>CANRDW010000015.1 GCA_947629505.1 uncultured Clostridia bacterium | reverse complement strand
CTGAAAACGTCTTTCAAGCGCCTTGTCTTTTTCGATAAACTTTCTGTATTCATCAGTTGTGGTTGCTCCAATTGTTTGAAGTTCGCCACGTGCAAGATATGGCTTCAGCATATCTGCTGGGCTTGTTTCACCTTTCTCACTGCCAGCCTGTGCAAGTGTGTGAATTTCGTCAATAAACACAATTATGTTGCCTTGAGCAATGATTGTTTCAATGGCATCTTTAAGTTTTTCTTCCATTGCGCCACGAAACTTTGTGCCAGCCATAAGCCCGCCAATTTCAAACGAATAGACGATTTTGTCTTTAATCTGCTCTGGAACATCGCCGCTTGCAATCGCCTGTGCCAAGCCTTCCACAACCGCAGTTTTTCCAACGCCCGCTTCCCCAATAAGACATGGGTTGTTTTTGGTTTTTCTACACAAAATTTCAATTACGCGCTGGATTTCGTCCTCTCTGCCAATCACAGGGTCAAGTTTGTGTTGGCGCGCCTTTAAAGTGATGTCGCTGCCCATATCCAAAAGTTTTTCTGGAAGTGTGCTGCCCTCGCTATTTTCTTCTTTCTTAACTCCTTCGCCGCGTGGCTTAATTTGAAGAGATGTGAGAAGTTTTATCTTCACTTCTTCAACGTTCACATTGAAAAAGTTTTCAAGCATTTTTGTTGCATAACAACTTTTGTTTGAAAGAATTGCCAGAAGTAAATGCTCCGTTCCGATAAACGAATGCCCCAAGTCCATTGCGATTTGCTGTGCGATTTGGAAAAGTTCTTTCGTGCGCGGTGTAAGTTCAACGCTGCCAAAAAGCGAAACTCCACTTGACGACTCTTCAAAAATCTCAAAAAGTGCGTTTTCTGTCACGCCATAACTTGCCAAAAGTTTCGAAGCGGTGCAGTCCGTCACGCTGACAAGCCCATACAAGATGTGTTCTGTCCCCACAAGATTGCTGCCAAAGCGCAGTGCAATCTTGCTTGCGTTTTTGATAACTTTTTCTATGCTATCTGAAAATAATCCATTGTTAAGTGCCATATCAACCCCCTATTTTTACAAGTTCCTCCACTTTTCTTTTAATATAATCACTTCTAACCCCATCTTCCTTGTTTGATGGCGAAAAATTTTCAATTTCTTTTAAATTTGCGCTGCAGCCCTCCACGCTAAGCCTGTCGAACGCCTTTAAATCCCTTATTTTCAAAAATCCAAGCGCATGCCCAAAGCGAATGAGCGAAAGTTTTTCAATCATCTCTTGTTCTTTCAAAAGATGGCAGTTTGTCAAAACTCCATATGCCCTGTAAATCTCATCAATGAGCGCCTCATGGTTGACTGACAAGATGTCTTCTCTTGCCGACAACTCCATTTGGCAGATGTTGTAAACATAGTCCGCCACGCCGTCAATAATCTCTTCTTCTGAAAGCCCAAGGCTGTTTTGATTTGAGATTTGATAAAAACTGCCATAAGTTGCCGTGCCCTCGCCATAAAGCCCACGCACAGTAAATCCAAGCCCACGCGCCTCATTTTTGATAAGCTGTATATCTTTGTTGCGCTCAATAGCCGGCAGAAAAAGCATCACGCTTGCGCGCATTGCCGTGCCTAAATTTGACGGGCTTGATGTGATAAAGCCATAATCCTTTGAATAAGCCACATCAATCTCACTCAAAAGTAGGTCGTCCAAGCGTTTAAGTTCGCGAAATGGCCTGTAAAGATTAAAGCCGTTGCACATACATTGTTCCCGAATGTGGTCCTCTTCATTCATCATAATCACAAGATGTTCGTCTGGCGAAATTGCAACGGCAGAGATGTCTTTGTTTTCAATGAGTTCTTTGCTTATAAGATGTCTTTCCAAAAGTGCGTTGCACTCGTTTATTGAAAGATTTTTGAGTTTAAAAATGTCAAATTCGTCAAATTTTTCAAGTGCGGAAGAAACAGTTTGAACGATGTAATTTGCATCTTCAACACTTGTAAGTTTCGTGAAAAAATTGAAACCCGAAAAGTTTCTTGCAAGCCTTATTCGCGATGAAATTGCAATGTTTTCAAAATTTTCGCTCATAAAACTCCTATTGTTTGTGCTTTTTGCCACCATACATCTTGTCAACAGCGGCTTTAACCTCGGGCAATTCATAGCACTTTTCACAGCCCACAAACCCCGTTTCCAAAATCTCTTTTACACTTGTGTGACATTTTGGGCAAACTTCTTCGCTCATTGATTTTCTTCCTTTTCAATGCCCTTCATGGTCAGTGAAATACGCTTTTTGTTTAAATCAACAGCCAAAACTTTGACGTCAACAACATCTCCAACCTTGACAACATCACTTGGATGTTTAACAAAACTGTCAGAAAGTTGAGAGATATGCACAAGGCCGTCTTGATGCACCCCGATATCTACGAATGCGCCAAAATCAACAACATTTCTCACAACTCCGCGGAATGTCATGCCTTCTTTCAAATCTTCCATGTGAATGACATCGCTTCTTAAAACCGGCTTTGGCATAGTTTCACGAATGTCGCGCCCCGGCTTTAAAAGTTCGTTTGTGATGTCAGTGAGCGTTGGAACGCCAATTCCACACTCTTCGGCGACTTTCTTTTCGCCCTTGTTTTCAACGAGTTTAGGTAAAAGCACAAGATTGTTGTTTTTAACATCTTCTTCGCTTAGACTGAAAATTTGCAAAAGTTTTCTTGCTGCGTCATAACTTTCTGGGTGCACAGCGGTGTTGTCAAGCACATTTTCGCCGCCAACAACACGCAAAAAGCCTGCGCATTGTTCATACGCCTTTGGCCCAAGTTTTGGCACAGAGAGAAGTTCTTCGCGGGATTTAAAGCCCTTAACTTTGCTTCTGAAATCAACAATATTCTTTGCAATGGACATATTAAGCCCCGACACATATGACAAAAGGCTTGGAGATGCGGTGTTCAAATCAACTCCAACGCTGTTTACACAGTCTTCAACAACGCCCGTCAAAACTTCGGTCAAGCGATTTTGTGGCATATCATGTTGATATTGCCCAACGCCGATTGATTTCACATCAATTTTGATAAGTTCAGCAAGTGGGTCTTGCAAGCGTCTTGCAATTGAAACGGCGCTTCTAAGATTTACATCATAATCTGGGAATTCTTCCGCCGCAAGTTTAGATGCCGAATAAACAGATGCGCCCGCTTCAGAAACAACTGCATAACTTACAGGACGAGATACATGTTTGATAAGTTCTGCAACAAAAATTTCGCTCTCTTTTGATGCAGTTCCGTTGCCGATGGCGATGATGTCAACATTGTTTTTCTCAATCATGGCTTTAAGTTTTTCCATTGCCTCTTCAGTTTTGCTTCTTGGAGGAGTTGGATAGACAACGGTTGTGTCAAGCACATTCCCGTTTCTGTCAATGACGGCAATTTTGCAGCCGTTGTGATAGCCCGGGTCAAAACCCATAATCACATTGTTTTTAAGTGGCGCTTCCAAGAGAAGCGGACGAAGATTGACTTCAAACATCTTGATTGCCTGTTCGTCTGCCATATCGGTCAAATTGTTTCGGCATTCTCTTTCAAGCGATGGGAACAAAAGTCTTTCATATGCATCTGCAATGACTTCGTCCATAAGTTTGTTGGTGTCTTCGCAATCCTTTTTGAAATACTTTTCAATGACAGGGATTGTCAGTTTTTCGTCAATTTGAATTTCAACTTTCAAGCACTTTTCGTTTTCGCCGCGATTTATAGCCAAAATTCTGTGACTTGGCAGAGTTTTTACTTCTTGTTTAAATCCAGAATATGTTTCATATGTTGGGCTGTTTTCATTTTCCAAAAGCGTGCAGACAATGAAAGATTTTGTCGCCAAAATTTCGCGAAGTTCTTTTCTAAGTTCTGCGCTGTCAGAAATGCGCTCTGCAATAATATCTTTTGCGCCCGCAATTGCATCTTCCACAGTTGTAACTTCTTCTGTGATAAACTTTTTCGCCTCTTCTTCAATGACAACGCCCTTTTGTTGCGCCTCTATAATATCTGCAAGTGGCTCAAGCCCCTTTGCAATGGCAACAGATGCACGCGTTTTGCGTTTTGGCTTGTAAGGACGATAAATATCCTCAACTTCTGTGAGTGTCATGGCGTTTTCAAGGGCAACTTTAAGTTCGTCAGTCCATTTACCCTGCTCGGTGATAACCTTTTCAACCTTGGCTTTTTCTTCGTCAAGATTTCTTAGATATTTCAACCTGTCAGCAAAATTTCTCAGCACTTGGTCGTCACAAGAGCCGTGCATTTCCTTTCTGTATCTCGCGATAAATGGAATGGTGTTCCCCTCGTCAATAAGGTCTATAATATTTTGGCTGTAATCCATTCTCAGCCCAAATTCACTTGAAAGTCTTTCAACAATAGTCATTTTAATTTTCTCCCTTTAATTCTTTTAATTTTTCAACCAGCCCGATGTAGTCAAGCCCAGATGTGCTGCTTTTTCCCATGCCATCTTTTTGCAAAATCACTCCTTTGCAAACGGTCATGGACACATCTCTTTTCGAATAGCTCCAAACAATCTCTTTTAAAAGATTTGTGTAAAGTGACGGATGTGTTTTTCTAAGCACACAAAAGTTTGCCATGTCGCCCACTTTAAGTGATTGATTTGCCGTTGCCATTAAAAGCACATCTTTTTCGGTGATGAAAGTGTTGTCTTCAAAAAGCCCCCACTGAGTGGTCAGTATTTGGCGCATATATGCAAAATAGTCAATCTCAAACGCACTGCCGCTGCCAATGTAAAGTTTAAAGCCCATGTGCATAAGCGTTTTCAAATTTGTCGGTCGCCTGCCATTTTGCGCATCATCAAACGGGCAAACAACAAATTTATTGCCATATTTTAGGAAAGTTTCCAAATCGTCTTTTTCCAAACAATTTCCACCAACAAGTCGCCAAAGTCTGTCCAAAATTCCAAAATCTTCAAGCACATACACAAGGTCTTTGCCATATTTTTTTTGCACCTGCCCCAGCATGTCCAAATCCTGCCCAACTTTTAAGGCAATTGGTTTGTTTGAAGATGCAGAAAGATTGCAAATTTCATTCAAATTATCTTCTTCAAAATCTTCAAGTTTTTCAATCAAAAAGCCATTTTCTCTGTCATAGAAACTGCAAGCGCCCGAAAGCACTTCTTTCAACGAAATCAAATCTTTGTAAGTTTGACGGAGTTCTGTTTTCACCTCTTCCCCAAAAAATTTGGTGTTGTCGCGATAAGCATCATAAAAACAAGGCAAAACATAGTTGCCGTCCAAATCATATTCAAAAGCATCTTTATAATTTTTGCTGCCACATTCGTTTATCTCTAAAATTTTTCCATCACCAACTAAAATATCAACAAGATGGCTTGTGCCATGTTCTATATCCACCAATTCTGCATTAGAAAAAAGTGTTTCATGATTTTTTCTTCTTGAAGGGTCAAATTTCACAATTTTATCTTTTTGCATAAAATCTCCGTTACATTACAAAATGATTATACACCAATTCAGTAAGAAAAAGCAAACAAACAAAGCAAAATTTTATTTTTAAAAACTTCAAAAAATTTCGACAAAAATTAACATTAACTATTGACTTAATAAAATCAGTTATGTATAATGTAATTATAGGGGGAATTTATGAAAAAACCAACAAAAGAAGAAATCGCACTTGAGGAAAATTTAAACAAATATCTTGTCAATGAAATTAAAAAGATAAATCCAGAATTTAAAAAAGTTACTGCAAGCGACTATGAAAAATTGTGCAATCATGTCCAAGCAAAAACTCCAAATTATGAAAAAGAATTGGAAATGACAACCTGCAACATCACCTATGACTTTTTGAGGGCTGCATTTTTAGTGAAAAACTTTGAAATTGACCCAAAACATTTCAACGATGTAATTTCACAGGGCTATTTATTTACAAAAGATTTTCTTGATAAAAACGGAACAAATTTGCCAAGTGATTTCTCACAATATGTTCACTCTGTTTGCGGCTCAATTAAAACTTCTTTCAAAAAATACAACAAAGACAGAAAAGCAAAAAATGCTGATTTAAACTACAAATATATAAAGAGAAACACAGACGACATTTTCAGCGATTTTTCAGGAATTGCAGAAAAATCACACAAACCTGTCGATCCACAAAATTTTGAATTAGTTAAATAAAAAAAAGGACCAAACTTGGTCTTTTTTTTATTCTTTAACAGCCTTTTTCTGAGTTGGTTTTGCAACTTTAGTGCTTCTCTTTCTTGGCTTGTATGCAATTGCCCAAAGCCCCGGTGTGAGGAACACAGATGAATAGAAACCAGCCAGAATTCCAACCATGATTGGAAAGGCAAATTCACGAATGTCTGCAACCCCGATGACAGTTATCATGAAAATCATAACAAAAGTTGTCACCATGGTGAGAATAGAACGCATCATTGTTTCTTTGACAGAAGCATTTGCAACTTGATTGTTGTCGATTTTTTCACCTGACTGTTTCAAAACTTTCAAATGGTCACGCATGCGGTCAAAGATGATGATTGTGTTGTTGATTGAGTAACCCAAAATTGTGATAAGTGCGGCAATGAATGCGGCATTAATTTGAATTCTGCAAATAATCACAACAGCGGTTGTAATCAAAAGGTCGTGGAAAAGTGCCAAAATTGCGGCAAGCCCGCTTGTAAATTCAAATCTTATTGCAATGTAAATCAAAATAAGTGCAACTGCAACAATAAGTGCGATAAACGAATTCATCAAAAGTTCTGCGCTGGCGCTTGGACTTGTTGTTTCGTTGTTTTGCACAAGTTCGGCGTTTTCAAGTTCGGTGTAATTTTCAAACGAGCCAGCGTCAGTGTCCGCATCAACAAAGCCAAATTCAACCAAAAGGTCATATCTGATGTGATTGTTGAGGTCTGTTATCTCCTCAGAAGTGAGCGAACTTTTCACCTGAAATTTGATTTCAACTGCATCTCCGTTTGAAATGGCAATTTTGTCGCCATTCATGGTTGTTTTTTGCACTGCGGCAAGGGTTGCAGCATCATATTTTGAAACAACAGAGCGAATTTTGTTTTCAATTGTGTTGAAATCTCTGTCGATGTCATACGCCTGCTCGGTGTAAGCCCCTTCGCTGTCGATGTAAACTTTCATGAAAGTGCCGCCCGTGAAATCAATGCCAAGGTTGAAGCCAAGTGTGCAGAACATGATAAGCCCAACAAAGATAATCACAACCGGCGCAATCAAAAACCACTTCAAATTTTTTGTGTAACTGAATTTAGAGTTTTCAATTCTGTCATCTAAAGAGAGTTTTGCTTTTTTAAACTTAGTCATTTACTTGCCCTCCTTCGACCACGATTTCTTCCTTAAATTGTCTAACCTGTTTTGGCAAGTGAAGTTTTTTGTATTTGACACTATTGAGTGGAAGATACCATTTTACAAGGAAGCGCAAAATCACAAGGTTCATAAACATTGAAAGCAAAATACCAATCAAAAGCGTGATTGCAAAACCTTGAATAGACGCTGTTCCCAAAATCAAAAGGACAACAGCAGTGAAGATTGTTGTGATGTTACTGTCGAAAATTGGCCAGAATGCACGTTTGAAGCCTGTTTTAACAGAAAGCGGAATCTTTTTGCCATTTTTGTATTCTTCACGCACTCTTTCAAAGATGATGACAGTGCCGTCCACCGCCATACCTATTGAAAGCACGATGCCCGCAAGACCCGGCAGTGTCAACTGAACAAACGGGATTGCCTGCAAGAAGAACAGCATTAAAATGACATACATCACAAGTGCAAAGGATGCCAAAAGACCAAAGTCGCCATATCTCCACCAAAGAATAGCCATAATCAAAATGATTCCCACAATGCCGCCGATGATGCAGTATTTAAGAGCATTTGCGCCAAGAGTTGGCTCAATTCGGGCTTGTTCCAAAAGGTTGAGGGAAACATTAAACGTTCCGCTCATAATCTGAAGAGCGTAATCTTGTGCCTGATCATAGGTTTCAAAATTTCCGGAAATAAAGGTTGAGCCGCCCGTGATGGTCTGCTGACATTCCAAACGAAGTGGCTGAATGTTTGGGCTTATTTCGCCAAGATAGATGTAGATATATTGCGAGCCGCTTGTTTTTGAAGAAATTTCAGATGTAAAATCTGCAAATTTTCTTCCGCCGTCACGCGTAAACTTAACAACAACGCCATAAACAAATTCGTCATCGTCATTTCTTTGATATGAAACATTGACATCTTCAATATCAGTGCCAACAATGCGCGCAGTGCCTGTGCCATCGCTTGTGTCAGTCATGTAAAGTGGAGTTGGCTCGCCGATGAGCCTGAAAATCTCGTCTGCATCTGTGATTGATGGAACTTCAATTCTGATTCTTGTTGAGCCCTGACGAACGATTGTTGCCTCACTGTATTTGTCCCCGATAACACTTTCAAGTCTTGTCACGGTTGCTTCGATGGCATTGTCCAAGTTTCTTGTGTTGGAATCTTGTGCAAGGTCACAGTCATACACAACGGAAATCCCGCCTGCAAGATCAAGCCCCAAAGAAATAGACTGCGCAAAGCCAACGAAATCGGTTTGCGTGTATGGAATTGTAAAACTGAAAATAGATAAAAACAATCCAATTAAAGTGATAACAGAAACTGCAATGTAATTTAAAATTGAGTTGCGTTTAATTCGACTTCTAGCCATTAAGGTCCCCTCTAAAACGATATTAACTATGATATTATAATATGTTTTGGGGCAGATGTCAAATAAAAACTTAATTTTTTTTCAAATTAACGCAAATAATGCCACAAATCGCACCAATAATGCTGCCAAAAATGATGTCATTTAACAGAGATTTGTCAAAACAGAACGCCCCATCCAAAAGAGAAAACATCAAAAAAGCGGAAATTGTGAACATAAGCCCAATCAAAAGCCCCGCAACAAGCCCCTGTGACTTGTGTTTTTTTAGGCCTAAAAACACGCCTAAAAAGATTGAAACGCCCTTGATAACTTGATTGACCGGCGCAATAACCTTGTCAGAAATGGAAGTAAACCTTAAAATAAAGGCGAAAATCAAAATTCCAACAAGCGACACACACAGCCCAACCACAACGCCCTTTAATATGCAAAGCCCAAGCCCACTTTTTTCGCTTTTAAGTGCTTTCACTTTCATTATTGCCACCCTCCGCAAAATTAAACTTAGTTTAACCTATGCACGCAGCACTCAAAAAATGATAAAAAAGAAGAACGAAAATCACTCTTCTTTTAATATCTACTTATTTCGCTGCACATATAACTCAGCCTCACTCCGCACATTTGGTTGAGCCAACGAAGGGTTTGTTGCCCGTCACTTGTGACAACTACGCCACAGCCATATTCTTCGCGCCCGTCACTTGTTTCCAAGTCATTTGACCAATAGGTGTCATAGGTGTCAGCATACGCCGTTGTGCCATACATCAAAAACGATGCAAACGCAGTCAATTTCGCACGATTTTTGTCCTTTGTTGAATTTCCAACAAGCATATTATATGAATCCATTGTTGAGTCAACAATATCTTGTGTTCCGTCTGGCTTAAACACATCAAACATCTCACCCTGTGCTTCTGTTGCGTAATCTAGTGGCCAATGTTGTGTAAGTAAAGTGTTATACAACTCGCTATTTACATAGTCATTAAGCCAAAACTGAGCGCTGCTCTTCTCTGCAGAGCCGTCAATTTTCTCTGACGTCATGATGCTTGCAAAAAGTATTTTGTCTGTGACAGCATAGGAGTATTGCACTGTTGAGCCATATGTTTCAAAGCCTTCTGGATAACTTGTTTGTGGTGTGCCATATTCACTCACACGCCAGCGAATTGGCTGAACGCCAAACCACTTTGTTGTGCCACCTATTGTGACTTTTGCATAATGTATTCCGTCATAAAAATACACAGGAATTTCAACTTCGCTTCCATTGTTGTATTTTATTGTATAAGCAGATTGTGAAAATACATAATTTGAAAGGGTTGCGGAAAGTTCACTGCCCACTTCATATTGTGGGAATTCGCCATCCTCAAAATACCAATAACCGCCCTCTTCACTTGTCCATTGAAGTTTATTGGATGAAACCTGTTTGAAAAATACATATATATCATATCTTTCATTGCCTGTTGGAGTAATGTAATATGTTTTGTCTTGTGCTGTGGCAGGTGTTGGAACTCCCTTTGTTGTGTTAAAACCTAAAAATACATAACCGCTGTTTGCCGTTGCAGTGATTGAACTTTCAAGTTCTTTTAAAGTCGTAAATGAAGATGCGCCTGAATAATTCCTTGCTTGATTGCCAGACGCTACTTTCCCTGTGACACTCACCTTGCCACCAGCAGTGGATGACTCAATGCCACTTTTATCTAAAGTAACAATTGTTATATTAATTGAAGCATACACATAAGTCCAATTTGTGTAAAGTGTGACATCTAAATTTTGAGTATATGAAGAGATATATGATGTTCCCTGCCCGTTTTGGCTTGTGTTCCATCCATTTGGGTCAAAGCCTTTATGTATCAGATCATTTGTCGGAAGGGGTGCATTTGTTCCATAAACTTTATATACAGGGTCGGGCACAGTCCCGCTGTCCGCATAGCCTTTGTCAAAAGTTATGGTAAACCGCTGATAGACATACAAAGTCAATTCAACGTCACCACCTGTCCAAGAATATATTGCTCTCATCACATCACTATTTGATGTTGGCTTTGAATTAAAACTTGCAAAATATGAATATGAATTGTTCTTAACAAGTGCCACAACATCTAAAGGTTGAGAAAAAGCACTTGCTGATATAGATGCTGTTTCACCCTTTTTCAATGTAGTTTGATATCTAAGCCCAGGGGTCAAGATCATAACCTCATCCGGTGGCACATTGCAAGAAGTTGCATCGTCATATTTAATTGTAAGTGTACTTGGGAAAGTATTTGCGACAGCGGTTAAATTAAGATGAAGTGCAGGACGCACAGCCCCCGCACCATACACAGAGCCTCCACTTGTATTGCTCCCTGATCTACCAACATAATATGCATAAACTGCATAATACTGATGCGCTGAACGAAGCCAAGAATACACAGTGTTTGAATTTTGATTTATTGATGTTTGCCACATTCCATTCAAAATTTCATCTTTGTCTTTACTTGAATTTTCCCCAATTTCAGTAATAGACGGCAGCCACAAATAATCCATCCCCCATGCATTGTATCCTGTTTTGCCATAATAATTATATGTCTCATCAAACCAGCCATCTCCCGTTAAAACAGCGTCATTAGGATAATTATAAGAAGAAATTCCCAACTCTATTGCTGATTGTTCTCGTTGCCAATCGACAAACCCCGGTCGCACAAGATATTTTGGTATTTCCCCCATTGTAAATGGTGCAAAAACTGAATTTGAATTTTGAGTTGCAGTTGTAAGATTAGCTGAATCATATTGCTTTTTATATTGTCCACCATTGTTTAATACAACAGCGCGTATATAAGATGTGCCATACATATTATCTGGAACTGAATCGCCCAAATCAGTGGCACTTGTCCCCGCATTCCAAGAGGTTGATCCATCTGAATTAAAGGTTTTGCCACTTTCATATTGTTTTCCAGACAACTGCGTGGAATTTGCAAGCCATAAAGTAAGAATAAGATCCCCATTTATGTACTTTGAAAGATATGTTGTTGTCCAATCCAAGCCACCAAATTTAACAACGATGTCATTTCCGTTGTTTACATCTCTCATGTCAGCCGCAGAAACATTTGCTGAATTAACTTTATTTTCCACATTTTTAAGGTCGCTAGAAGAATTGATAGAAATCCCCGATGCTTTTGTTACAAGTTGAAAAAAATTTTCTTTGTTAAATCCATCCCCGTCCCATATTTCACCGACAGAAACATAGCCCGTTGTTCCTCTGAAATCAGGTTCTACCTGAGAAGCACCCCCCCCCCGCAAAATAGTCATTGTGGATAAACAAGCCAAGTCCGGTGCCAAAAATAACAATAGAGCACATTGACGCTATTATCAATGTGCATAGTTTTTTATTTTGAAAAATACTTTTCAGTTTTTCAAAAATCTTTTTCATATGTTTATTTTATCACACTACAACAAAATTACAAAATAAATTAACAAATTTTCTAATTTTTTTTGAAATTTCTTTTTTTCATTTCTTTCAAACAAAAATCAACGCTTTGATTTAATGTTTGATTGGTTGTGTCCACAACAATGCTGTCTGGCATTTGTTTTATTGCGCCATGATCTCTGTGAGTGTCGGCATAGTCGCGCTGTCTAAGTTCTTCCAAAATCTTGTCAAAAGAAACATCGTCACCCCTGCTGCGCTGTTGGTCAAAGCGCCTTCTTGCACGCACGTTTTCGTCCGCTGTCACAAAAAATTTAAAGTCCGCTTCTGGCAAAACAAAACTGCCAATGTCGCGCCCTTCCATGACAATATCGTTTTCTTTGGCAAATTCGCGCTGAATTTTCAAAACCTTTTCGCGAATGCACACAAACGGCGAAATTTTTGCAGAAAGTGCGCTTGTTCTTTCAAGCCTAAGGTTTGCGGTGTGGTCGATGCCGTTTACATAAACGTGTTCGAGATTGTCAATAAACTTAATCTTAACTTCAATTTCATCGGCAAATTTTTGGATGTATTTTTCGCTGATTTTCTTCTCATTTAAGCCAAGATAGTCAAACGCACACGCAATCCCACGATAGATTGCGCCCGTGTCGAAAACTTTGAAGCCAAGTTTCTTTGCAAGCGCCTTTGCGATGGTGCTTTTGCCACTGCAAACATAGCCGTCAATCGCAATGTTCACCGGCTTTTTCTTTGAAAAAATTTCTTGAATAATGTCCATGCAATAGTCCGCCGTTTCTTCCAAATTCATGTCTGTGTTGTCCACAATAATGCTGTCTTTTGTTGGCACAAGCGGAGCGACTTCACGCGTTGTGTCACGCAAATCACGTTGTTTCAAATCCTCCAAAACATCTGAAAGTTTTGCCTTTTTGTCCTTTTTCTTCACATCTTCAAAACGCCTTTTCGCACGCACTTTTTCATCCGCTGTCAAGAAGATTTTAACCTGCGCTTTTGGAATGACAACCGTTCCAATGTCGCGCCCTTCCATAACGCAATCATAATTGTCCGCAAAATCCTTTGCAATCGACAAATATTTTTCTCTCACCTTTGGATAAACCGAGATTTTTGATGCCATTTGACCGACATCTTCCGTTCGCAAAAACGCCGAAACATCTTCGCCGTTTAAATAGGTGTGCTGTTCGTCTTTTATAAAATCGACTTCAACTTTTGCCGTTTTTATAAATTTTTCAGCTTTTTTTTCGTCAATTTCGCCAAGACCTGCCTGCAAATAGCCATATGCCATCGCCCGAAAAATCGCGCCTGTGTCCAAAATATGAAACCCAAGTCTTTGCGCCAAAATCTTTGCCAAAGTTGATTTGCCACTCCCCGTGAAGCCGTCAATCGCAACTGCTTTCATAAAATCCCCCTTATTCAATTTAAATTTTACACCTTTTAAAAAAAATAAGCAAATAAAAAAGAAAACTTCTTATAAAATAAAAAAAATCGACCAGAAACAGTCGATTTATTTTGTGGAGCTGGCGAAAGGAATCGAACCTTCAACCTGCTGATAACGAGACGAAGAAGAGAGAACTGCTTGCAGATTCTCGATGAATGAGGCGAAGTTATATCTTAATATAACGAGACGAAGAAGAGAGAACTGCTTGCAGATTCTCGATGAATGAGGCGAAGTTATATCTTTTTAAAGATATTACAAGTTGACTTGTAAGCAGCAGGAAAAATAAAAAAATCGACCAGAAACAGTCGATTTATTTTGTGGAGCTGGCGAAAGGAATCGAACCTTCAACCTGCTGATTACAAGTCAGCTGCTCTACCATTGAGCCACGCCAGCATATTATGGTGGGCAGGGATGGATTCGAACCATCGAAGACATAGTCGACGGATTTACAGTCCGTTGCATTTGGCCGCTCTGCAACCTACCCGCAGGGTCACATGGTGCCCAAAGGTGGAATCGAACCACCGACACAGGGATTTTCAGTCCCTTGCTCTACCGACTGAGCTATCTGGGCATAATGGCGACTCGGATGGGGCTCGAACCCACGACCTCCAGCGTGACAGGCTGGCGTTCTAACCAACTGAACTACCGAGCCAAGTCGCCTTGAAACAAGACTTTCAAATTTTAACATATTTATTGCAAAGTTGCAAACAAATTTCGCCAAAAAACATAAATTTTTTGGTGGGCCTTCACGGACTCGAACCGCGGACCAACCGGTTATGAGCCGGTCGCTCTAACCAACTGAGCTAAAGGCCCAAAGTCTTGTAAAGTGCAAACAGCAAGTTTGCTGGTCGGGGTGGAGGGTCTCGAACCCCCGACCTCACGGTCCCAAACCGCGCGCTCTACCAACTGAGCCACACCCCGAAAATGCAACTTGCTGTTACATTTTATTATAAAACTAGAAAAAAGTCAAGAAAAAATGAAAACTTTTTAATTTTTTTATGAAATAATCAAAAAAGTGGCAAATTTAATCAAAAATAAGGCTATTTTTCGATATAAGCGTCATCGTCAGCGTAATTTTTGATAAAGTTCAAATAGTGTTTAAGTGTTTTCACATCAACGGGTGTGAAATAATGGAATGTGCAGCAGACATTCACGCCAAACGGCTTTACAAGTGCAAGTGAGTGGACATGCCCGTAGAATGTGTAGCAATCTTTGGCATGATTTATCGGCCTGTGAGTGAGAAAAATTTTCTCTCCAAAAATCTTCTCATCTATGTAAATGCCGCGTTGATAAACGTCCGCAAAGCCCATGCCAATCAATTTTTCTTTAAACTTTTTAAACGGCATTTTGCCTTTGTAATCATAGTTTTCATAGTTGCCGCAGATGAGATAAACTTTGCCATTCAAAAACTTAATGTTTTCGTAGTCGCCAAAGTCCCCCACATGATAGACTATGTCGTTTGGGCCAACTTTGTTGTTCCAGCGCCTGATAAGTTCTTTATTCATCTCTTCAACTGTTCTAAACGGCACTTGTTTGTTTCTAACTTTCTTCTCATGCCCAAAATGAGTGTCTGAAATAAAGAAAATTTCAGGTTTCAAATAAGATGTTTTGGTTTTGTTGATTGTGTCCAAAAAATCCAACCATAACTGAAAATTCTTTGGCGCAGAAACGACATATTTAATTTTTCTATGCTTTTTCAAAGCGCCGTCTTTGTCCAAAAGTTTTGAAGAAATTTCTTTGACATCAAAACCCTTTTTGCTTAAAAGATAAGAAATCGGCATAAGGTCATGAATTTGTTTGTTTCCGCGTGTGTCAAGCGAAGATATTTCTCTTTGCATAAGCGTTGAAAGAAAGTTTGTCACGGCATTGTTTTTTGTGTTTGCGGCAAATTCATATGAAGAAGTTGAAATTGTGCGCGCAACATATGACGGGATGACTGTGAAATCCACATTTGATGCAGCCACCTGATAAAACGCCTGTTTGTCAGTTGAAAAGTTTAAATCTTGAAACTTATCTAAAAGCGGATTGTCCGTTCCAAGCCAAATCACACGAAGATTTTTGGCAATCTCTGGGCAAATTTGAAGTGCCATTGCAACATTTGAAAGCGCACCCAGACAACAAACATACAACACGCCCTTTTTCGCCTCTGAAATAATCTTTTCAACAGCCGGATTTGTGTCATGACAGCCGTTTGAAATAAAATCGGTGCAGCCAAGGAAAACAAACGGATTTTCTGCGTCATGTTTGATTTTAAAAAGATGCAGAATGTGATAAGCAGCGTTTTTGCTGTCAACAAGCCCCTCGCGCACCTCCAAAGTGCTTTTCCAAGACACTCTAAATGGCGCAATCGTAATCGCCCTTATATCAAACGCATCTTGGCGCGCAAAAGCATAGCACAGGGCGAATTGGTCGTCAACGCCGTTTGCAACATCGCTGTCAATGATAAGCCTTTTTCTTCTCATATTTTTATGATAACACAATCAAAAGAAAAAAGAAAAACAAAAAATCAACTTTGCAATTTATTTTTTAAATTTTCTAAAATTTTGTTTTCAAGGCGTGAAACTTGCACCTGTGACACGCCAAGGCGCTGCGCAATTTCACTTTGAGTTTTGTCATAAAAATATCTAAGTAGTATGATTTTTTTGTCGCGTTCTTCAAGGCCGTTTATGATGTCTTTCAGCGCAAATTTGTCCACAAAATCTTCGTTTTCTTGTCCGTCAAAACGGTCGATAATTGTCAGTCCGTCCTCTTCGCCATCGTCAAACGGCGTGTAAAGTGAAACGGGCATTTTGGCGCTGTCCATTGCAAACACAACATCTTGTTCTGAGATTTTAAAGTGCGCCGCGATGTCGCTTATGGTGGCTTTTCTGCCATTTTCAGTGAAAAAAGCATCAACAAATTTGTTGATTTTAATGTTCAGTCCTTTCATTGCCCTTGACACTTTCACAGCCCCATCGTCACGCATAAAACGCTTGATTTCGCCCACAACCATCGGCACAACATAGGTTGAAAATTTGACATTAAAACAGCAGTCAAAATTTTTTATCGCTTTCAAAAAACCAAGACAGCCAAGTTGATAAAGGTCGTCATTTTCAATGCCTTTGTCCCTAAACCAACGGATGACACTTTTAATAAGCGGAGAATTTTCATTCACAAGAGTTTCTTTGGCAAGTTCGTCCCCTGCCTGAGCCTTTTTGATAAGTTCAAGAGTTTCTTCTTGCCCAAGCATCAGCCCACCTTCTCACATGCATTTGAAAGAATTTTTTTCGTCATTTTCACGCTTGTGCCAAAAGAGTTGCTTAAAACTTGCACATCGTCCATAAAACTCTCCATAACCGTAAAACCCATGCCTGAGCGCTCTGCGGAAGGCTTTGATGTGTAAAACGGCTCACGTGCCTTTTCAACATCTTTAATCCCCACGCCTTTGTCAGAGACAGTGATTGTCACAGTGTCATTTTCAAGTTCGCATCTTAAAATAACATCCCCCTTAACCGAAGTTGGATAGGCATGCACAACGCAGTTTGTCACCGCCTCAGACACCGCAGTTTTTATGTCCGTAATTTCATCGACAGACGGATTGAGTTGCACGCAAAAAGATGCCACGCACACACGCGCAAACCCTTCGTTGACGGAAAGTGCTTTGAAAGTCACCTCCATAAAATTTGAATACTTTGTCATAAAAACCTCCTAGACAATTTTGGGCATAATCTCATAAAGCCCGGTCATTTTGAAAATTTTTTCCGCATGAGTGGACGGATTTGTGATGAAAATCGGAATGTCTTTGTCCTTCATCTTTTTGTATCTTCCAATCAAAACGCCAATCCCCGTGCTGTCCATGAAAGAAAGTTCAGAAAGGTCGAAAATGATTTTTTGAAAGTCTGGTTTATCGAAAATTTCATCCAAAGTAAGGCGCGTGTAAGATGCGGAATGCTCGTCCAATTCCCCGCACAAAAGCACATACAACACGCCATTATGAACACGACTTTTCACTTGCATAACAAACTCCTTTGGCAAAATAATAGCACACAAAAAATGTTTAAAAACACATATCTTTGGCAAAATTTGTTTGTTTTTGTCAATAAAAAAAATAAAGCGAGTAAAAATCGCTTTGAAAATATTTTTTCATATGATATTATATTAAAATAAAGGAAAGAACATGGAAGAAAAACAGAACATAATCATAGACACAGACCCTGGCGTTGACGATGCAATCGCGCTTATGTATGCCATAAAAAGTGAAAATTTCAACATAAATTTGCTTTCGTCTGCTGGCGGAAATGGGCCTATTGAAAACATAACGGCAAACGCAATTTTTTTGACCGAACTTTTAGGTGCGGACATTCCTGTTGTGGAAGGAAGCCCAACGCCGCTCAATCGCCCATCTTCATATGCCACAGGTGCGCAAGGAAAAAGTGGACTTGGCGGTTTTTCATACAACAGAAAAAAACTCACGAAAAAAGCGGTTGATGGCGAAGCGTGTGATGTGATTTTTGAAAAACTTATAGAAAACAAAACGCCAACCACAATCATCTCAATTGGGCCTATGACAAACCTTGCAAAGATGCTGCAAAAACACCCAACTTGCAAAAAATACATCAAACAAATCGTGTTTGAAAGCGGAACGAAGGAAAAAATCTACGGAAAACCATATAAATCTTTCAATGTTGGCTATGACCCAGAAGCCGCAGATGTCGTTTTGAAAAGTGGCATCAAACTTGTGATGATTCCAATGGAACTAGGCCATATCGCCTATCTTGACAAAGAAGACATCAAACACTTCAAACACACAAACAAAACGGGCAAAATCTACGCCAAAATGTTTAAAAAATACAAGGATTTTCACGTTGGGCATCTTGGCGCAGCCGTGCATGATGTTGTGGCGATTTATTATCTTGTGCATCCAGAATATTTCAAAGAAGAACAAGGCTTTATCGAGATAAAATATTACACAGAAAACAACGAAAATTATGGCTACATCGACATTGATTTCGACAAAAAGCCAAATGCGACAGTCTGCGTGGATTTCAACGCTTTTATCTTTAAAGAACACCTTTTTGACGCGTTAGAGAAATGTGAATAGGAGAAAAATATGGCAAAACTTGTAAAACTTAAAAATGGAGCAACACTTTTATATAAGAAAAGAAGAATGAAATGTGTGAGCGTTGCTGCTGGCTTTGTTTTTGGGGAAAATCGCAACAATTACAGCGAGCCAACCGCCCATTTTTGCGAACATATGCTTTTTCAAGAAACCACAAAACACAATAAAGAAGAACTGAAACGTCTTACACAACAAATTTTTTCATCCAACTATAATGCCTTCGCGGAAACATCTTCCCTGTTTTTTCAATTTTTGCGTGCAAATAAAATGTTTGAAAAAGCACTTGAACTTTCAAGTGAAATGCTTTTAGAAACAAAATTTTCTCCGCGACTTGTAAAAAATGAAAAAGGCGTCATTCAGCAAGAACTTGTGCATGCACTCAGCAATACACAAAGAAAAAATATTATTATGAGAGATCAAAATAGAGGCTTAAAATATTCTAATAAAACACAGGTTTTAGGCAGTGCGGAAGAAATCTCTCAAATTAAAGCAAAAGATTTGCAAAAATTTAGAGATGAGGTGTTTATATCTCAAAACTTTATTTTCAGCATAGTTGGAGATATATCCCTTTTCAAAGCCAAGCGCCTTTCAAACAAGTATTTTGTTTCAAAACTCAAAAGTAATCCGTCCTACCCTGTAAATCGTGAAATAGATGTTTTTGTAGAAAAACCAGGCAATCTTTGTATTAACCATTACAACTCAAAAGAAAAAATTATAGGAAGCATCTCCTTTAAATTTCCTGTTTTTGATGAAAAAAAGTTTCAAATTGTAAACATGATGTGCTATTTGCTTACAGGAATAGGTGGAGATTTCTTTGAACTTTTGCGCAGCAAAGGGCTTTCTTATCATTGTCGCGTTTGTATAAATAAATATATTGATAGAAATTTTTTGGTATTTGAATTTGAAAGTTCAAGTGATAATGTAAATAAAATCATCGACCAAATCGGAAAATTGATACACAAACTTAAAACAGAAAAGTTTGATGAAACGCGTCTTGATTTTATTAAAAACGATGTAGAATATCGCAAAAAAGAAAAAACTAAAAATAAATTTGATGAAAGTCAAAGTTTGCTTCGTGCATATCTTCAAGATGGCACAAAATATTTCACCAAAAAAGCCAACAAACGTGTTAAAAAATTGTTTAATTCAGTCACCGCGGACGACATTTTAAACCTTTCAAACGAAATCTTCTCCACTCCTGAAAATGTGTATGTGGCAATTCTTACTGGACAGAAAGACAATGATTATTATTCTTATGAGAAAATTCAAAAGATAGTGACAGGAAAAAGCGGAGAAAAAGTTAAAAAGACAAAATAAAAAATACACTCAAAAGAGTGTATTTTTTAATACGCAAAATCTTTTCAAGTGAACTGAAATTACTTCAATTCTACAACAGCGCCAGCTTCTTTAAATTTAGCTTCAAAGTCTTTTGCTTCAGCAGCAGCGACATTTTCTTTAACCATCTTTGGAGCGCCATCAACGATAGCCTTTGCTTCAGAAAGTCCAAGGCCTGTAACTTCTCTAACAACTTTGATGACAGCAATTTTGTTTGCGCCAACTTCTTTCAAGAAGATGTTAAATTCTGTTTTTTCTTCAGCGGCTTCAGCAGCAGCGCCTGCAGCAGCAGGAGCGGCAGCAGCAACTGCAACAGGTGCAGCAGCGCTTACGCCAAATTCTTCTTCAAGAGCCTTTACAAGGTCTGAAACTTCAACGATAGTTAATTTTTTGATTTCTTCAACAAGATTTTTAATATCAGCCATTTTAATTTTCTCCTTTTTAAAATAAGATTGTTATGCGATTTTTAAGATTACTTTGTTGCAATCGCATTTAAAGCAACAGCCAGTCCCCTTGCAGGTGCTGACAGAACTCTGCACAAACTTGCAGCAGTGTTGTTCAAAGTTCCAAGCAGTTTTGCAATAAGTTCTTCCTTTGATGGAAGTTTTGCAAGTGCTTCAATGTTGTGAGCATCAACAGATGTTCCGTTTAAAATTCCAAATTTGATAGCCATTTTACTATTGTCTTTGATGAAATTGCAGATGATTTTTGCAGGAGCAACTTCGTCAGCATAGCCAATAGCAACAGCGGTTGTGCCTTCTAAGAAATTTGCAGGACACTCAATACCAAGGTCAGAAAGTGCTTTCAACATTAAGCGATTTTTGTAAACTTTGTAATCACAGCCGGCTTCACGGAACTTTTTACGAAGTTCGGTGTCTTCACTGACAGTGATTCCGCGATAATCTACAAAAGCGATTGTTTTTGCCTTTGAGAATTTATCTTTAATCTCATCGACAACAAGTTTTTTAGCTTCAAAATTAGCACTCAATTCTTTTCCCTCCTTTTAGTTTAAGATTTTGCGTTTTATACAAAAAAATCTCTATAACAAGGAAAAGTTATAGAGATAAATTATCTACATTCACTTTTCCTCGGCAAGCAACCAATCGATTTTACGCAACAGAAGTTGCACTTGCGGTCTTAGGAAGACTTTCTCATACCCCCAAAGTATAACACAAGAAAAAAGTGAAAGTCAACAATTTTTCAAAAGTTTTTTGAAAAATTTTATTCTTCAGTGGTCAAACTGTCCCACGCTTTGTAAATTTTGGATGTGTCAGCGCGAACTGTAATTTTAATCAACACTTCTCTCTGCCCACTTGTTGCAGAAGAACTTGGTATGGATGAAACGATGTAAATTGTTGTGTCACTCACCCCATCGGTGTCACTTACAACAAGATAAACTTGTGAAAATTGAAGTGTGCCATCCCATTTTGTAGTTGCATTCGCCCAATATCTGGACTTATACGCCTTTCCATTTTGAGTTGTAAGAGTTTTCTCTTCGCCATTTGCATATTCAAGTCTGACAAAATATTTCCCACTGCCAACAAGATTTCCGCGTTCACCTAAAACTGTGGAAACTTGCTCTTTGTCCTCTTCAATTTGATAGTCAAACAAACTTCCGCTGAAAATTGCGGTGAGATAGGTCTGTTTAAACGCATCGTTGTAAACACCCATAAACTCAGCATATTTTTCGTCACTTTCGTGCAAAGTCGCTTCTGCAACGCTGCTTCCATGGAACATTTTAATCTCCCAATAGCCGTCTGAAAGGCAATTTGGCTTTAAACTTACAGGCACTGCCGCCAAAATAATAAGCACAAGTGCAAGTGCAAACGCCACACACATCCCGCAAAAAGTAACAATTCTTCTTGTCTTTTTCTTTTTTAAAAGTTTTTCTGTTTGAATTTTTGCATACTTTTCGTCATCGGTCAGTTCTTGTGGTTGCTCTTCAACCTTTGCTTCCACTTTTGGCTCTTCTTGTTTTGGTTGTTCTTGATTTGGCTCTGTTTGTTCAACTTGCTCTTCTTTAACTTCTTCTTCCATCACTGTCCATCCTCGTCATTTTTTGTGTCTTTTTTTGTTGTTTTTGGCTGCGATTTTGGTGTTTCAGGTTTCTTTTCAACCTTTTTCACTTCACTCTTTGTTTCAGCCTTTTTCACTTCGGTTTTTGGCGCTTCTTTTTTCACAAGCTCTTTTTTCTCAACTTTATCCTTCCCCTCAACCGCTGCATTCACCTCAGCCTCATATTTTTTGAACTCTTCTTTCAAAACCTTGAGTTCTTCTTCGGTGATTATGCCCATTTTCACAAGATTTTCACCATCAGCAATCTTTTTTCTGTAATTTTCAAGTTTTTCAAGACGCTGTTTTTCAGCTTTCAATCTTGCTTCTTTTTCTTTTTGCTTTCTTTCGCGTTCTTCAACAATCTTCACAACTTCTTCAGTCTTTTTGCCAGCCATAATCATGTCAACTTCGTCTTTATAGATTGTTTCTCTTGCAAGCAAAAGGTTTGCCATTTCTTTCAAAATGTCAACATTTTCTGTCAAGCACTCTTTTGCGCGCTTGTAGTTTTCATTCAAAATAGCCATGATTTCTTCGTCTGCAATCCCTGCAAGTTTCTCAGAGAAATCATTTTTTGTTTGATAATCTCTGCCGATAAACACCATATTTTGTGCGCCAAGTGACAAGAAGCCAATCTTTTTGCTCATGCCCCAATCATACACCATGGCGTGAGCAATTTTTGTTGCGTGCTGAATGTCGCTTGAAGCCCCACTTGTGATGTCTTTGAAAATAAGTTCTTCCGCAACTCTGCCGCCCATGCTCATTGCGATTGTGTCGCAGGCTTTGTTGTAAGACATGGTCATGTCATCATTTTCAGGTCTGCTCATGGTGTAGCCACCAGCACTGCCGCGTGGAATAATTGAAACTTCTTGCACATCTTCGCAATATTTCATTTTCTTTGCGATGATTGTGTGCCCTGCTTCATGGAAAGCAGTGAGTTTTCTTTCGCGGTCTGTGACAAGTCTGCTCTTCTTTTGTGGCCCCATGATAACCTTGTTGATGCCCTCGGTGATGTCCTCCATGATAATCTTTGGTCTGTTTGCCCTTGCAGCCAAAATTGCCGCTTCGTTGAGCATATTTTCAATATCTGCACCTGTAAAGCCGGTTGTGATTCTTGCAAGCACGCTGAAATCAACACTTTCGTCAAGCGGTTTATTTCTTGCGTGAATACGCAAAATTCCTTCTCTGCCCTTTACATCTGGAATATGAACATATATTTGTCTGTCAAATCTGCCTGGACGCATAAGCGCTGGGTCTAAAACGTCACTTCTGTTTGTTGCAGCAAGCACAATAATGCCTTCGTTTGGCTCAAAGCCGTCCATCTCAACCAAAAGTTGATTTAAGGTCTGTTCGCGCTCGTCATTGCCGCCACCAAGCCCTGCACCTCTCTGTCTGCCGACAGCATCGATTTCATCGATAAATACAATGCAAGGTTTGTTTTTCTTGGCTTGTTCAAACAAATCTCTCACTCTAGATGCGCCCACGCCGACAAACATCTCCACAAAGTCCGAGCCACTTATTGAAATGAATGGCACTTTGCTTTCGCCAGCAACCGCCCTTGCAAGAAGAGTTTTACCCGTTCCCGGCTGTCCAACAAGCAACACGCCCTTTGGAATTCTTGCACCAAGATCTGTGAATTTCTTTGGATTTTTCAAAAATTCAACAATCTCTTGAAGTTCTGCCTTTTCTTCGTCCATGCCGGCAATATCAGAGAAACGAACTTTTGAAATTTGATAACTTTTAATTTTTGTCTTGCCAAAACTCATTGCTCCGCGATTGGCGTTTGAAACCATGCGATAGAGCATCCAAATCATAAAGATGGCAAAGCCGATGTAAAGAACAGGCACGACAATGTCCCAAACATTAAATCCAGCAGGACGCGTGTCATAGCCCTTTAAAATGCCGTTTTTTATTGCAGTTTTACAACTATTTTCCAAGCCTAAATAATTATTTGAATTATAATAAAACCAATAGTCCGAATAACTTGGCATTTGGTCTTTTGCATATTTAGAATTTTCAACAATGATATAACCTTTGCCGTCTCTAAACAAAATGTAAGCGACATCAACTTTCACAGTTTTCCCGTTGTCAGTGTATTCTTCTTTTTCTAAAACATCATTAACCTGAGACAACTCCAAATATGTTCCGTTGTTTCCAAAATCTATAAATAAAAGGGCAACCAACAATGCAACCACAAGAATGATTACAAGATAAATCAGTTTAAAGCCCCCGCGTTTTTTCTCGTTCATAAAATCTCCTTAAAGCAAATTTCATATATGATTTTATCATAAACGAAAAAATAAAACAACAAATACAACATGATTTTCTAAAAAAATTATGTCAAAATTTGCAAAAAACTATTTTGCCATGACATCAACGGACGCTTTTACAACGATATGGCTAAGATATTCGTCGCTGTTTTCAAGCGAATTGAGAAAGTTTTTAAAGGCTTTTGGATTTGTGTTGTGAATAATTGTGTAAAAATCCACAATGTCCGTGTTGTTGTCACGCATGATTTCAAGCCCGTCAGCCATGTATTTTTTCACTTTCTGCTCAATTGCCTTTTCAGCGGATTTTGAAATTACAAACAACTCCACATTTTTTGTTATTTGTCCGTCACTGTTTTTCACTTCGCCAAGTTTAAGCGAAAGTTTAGTGTTCACGCACACGATTGGAGTGCCGTTTTCAAACACAACTTTATATGAAATTGTCTTGTCAAAAATCTCAAAAGAAAGCGTGGCATCTGTGAAATCTTTGTCAGAAAAATGGTCTATTTCAAGCGAACATATTGTGCAAACGCCGTGAAGAAAGTTGCAATCACGCATCTGGTCAGCATTTAGCGTCGTGACGAGTTTGCCGTCCTTTAAAATTGCCGTGTCGCCGCTGTTTATAATCTCTTTTGTTTCTTGTCCGCCAGAACTTTGCCCAGAACTTTGGCTTTGACTGTCCGACATGGTCGCCGCAAGCCCTTCGCCGTCAGATTTTTCAAGATGCAAAAGAGAAATAAGTCCAACGCCTGTTGGCCCAAAAGTGCCCTTGGCATAGGTTTCAAGAGAAGAGTCCGCCGCAAAAATGTGGTCGAGATTAAACGACACAAGGTCGCTTATCTTCACGCTGCTTGCGTTGTCAAGTTTTTGAGCAGAGATTAAAAACTCCTTGGCGGTGCTGTCACAACAAACAAGCTTTGCGCTCGTTGAAATTTGTTTATTTCGCAGCAAAAAATCTATATGAGTTGACAAGTCGTCATTTAAAAGTTCACTGTTTAAAACAATGACTTTTATGTGCGACAGTCCAACCTGCCTGCCCATTCGAAGCCCCGCAAAATCAATTGCCTCTGCCATGCTTTTGCCTTTTGCCGTGACAACCTTGTATTGTTCTGTGAAAGTCTGCTGCGCGATTGGGATGAATGTGAGAAAAGATAGTTCATATCCATCGTCAGCCATGTCCACGCCAAGTGCCGTCACCACGGCATATTCATTCACTTCTGCGCGCATTCCAAGTGCTGTAAAGCCAAAAATAAGCGTCATAAGTGCAAAAATCAAAAGCATGGGCGTTTTAAAAAGTTGCCTGATATAATATCTCATGTCCGCCTCCGCATAAAACACCAAGCGCACACAATAGGCACAATGACAAATGGAATAATCTCAAAAAATGGCAAAATTGTCTGCCCATAGACGACAGCAGTTTCCAAGTTTACTATAAAAAATTCGACAATAATTACAAAAAGAAAATCAAAGGTCAAAACGCCAAAAATTTGGTCATTTTTTTGAAAAATGCCGTCAAAAGCAAGCAAAAAGCCCTTTAAATAGATTGAAAGATGAAAATAGGCAAACAAAATGATTAAAACCATTGAAATAATGTCAATTCGCCCTAAGCCCGCCGTTTCTTTGATGTAGTTCATGATTTCAAAAATGGCGTATGAGTGCATGAAAGATGTGTAATTGTATGAAAAAAGAAAAAGTGTAATCACGCTTGTCACCAAAAACGCTCCTGCAAGAGCGAAGAGAAAGATTATTTTCCACTGCCCCTTTTTGACTTCGATTTTGTCCATGAATAAAAACAAAATTGCAACATCTCCAAAACAAGAGATGTGTCTAATTGCGGTTTGAAAAATCTCAGACACGCTCGAATCAAACAACAGTGGCATGTTCGTCACTCCAAAACAGCCAATAGTTATGCAAAACACCGTGATAACAGAAATTACAGGAAAGAAAAGTTGCAGCGTTCTGCCCATTGCCCTGAGGCCACAGATTGCCATGTGATTTATGATTGGAATAAAGCAGAAAAGAAAGATAAAATTGCCGGAGTCTTTGTAAATCATGTTTCTAAAAAAGATAAATGTCACATTGTATAAAAGCACCGCTTTGCAAAGGAAAAACAATGCAAAAAGCACATAGACTGAAATTTGCACGATTTTACCGCAATTTTGACGCAAAATTTCAATAAAAGATAGATTTGGAAAGCGTTTTTTCACTTTGTAGAAGATAAAAAGCAGAAAAAACTCCAACAAAAACAATGAAATTGGAATGAAAAGCGCATTCATTTTTGCGCCGTCATACAAAAGTGACGGAAGCACCAAAATTTTGTTGGCAAAAAGCAAAATGAAAAGCAAAATGCCCGTTTGCCACACCGAAAGAGATTTATCAAGTATTTTCATGGATTCTGTCCTCACTTTCAGTGTCAAAAGATTGTGGCCGCGACTTCATTTTGCTCAGCGGCACTTTCAACAACCCGTCTTTGTTGTCACGCAAAATAAATGGCGAAAATGGTGCAAGATATGGTGCGCCAAAGTTTTCAACGGTGTTGGCGTAGTTGATGAAATAAATCATGCCGCCCAAAATTCCCAAAAGCCCCAAAGATGCGCCAATTAGAAGAAAAACATATTGCAAAACTGTCAGTTGTGAAGACTGCTCTGGCACTGTGTAAAGGGCAATCTTTGCAATTGCAACCACAATCACAGACGGCGGAGAGATAAGCCCTGCTTTCACGCCCGTGTCACCCAAAATAAGCGCCCCAACAACAGATGTTGCAAGCCCCAAGTAACTTGGCAATCTTAAACTGACTTCATACAACACTTGAAAAAGAAGAGATATAAAAAGAATTTCAATAAACGGCGTGAACGGGACTTGCTGCGTTGCGTCAGCGATTGTGATTATGTATTTTATCGGCAAAATGTTGTAGTGAAACAGTTGAAAGGCAATGTAAGTGCCCGGCCCCACTGCCGCCAAGAAGATGGCGATAAGGCGGACAAATCTCAAAAGCGTTGAATAGATGTAATTGGTGTAATAATCATTGCTGTTTTGCAAATCCTCCAAAAAAACAAACGGAATAGTCAGCACAATTGGAGAATTGTCCACGATAAGTGCAACTCTGCCCTCAAGCATTTTTGCCGCAACAATGTCCGGCTTTTCACTGTTTCCAATCTGCTTTAAAATGGAGTCCGGCCGATTTGCCAAAAGCGAAAGAAGATAATATGAATCCACAACTCCGTCAATCTTCACCTTTTTCAGCCTGTGTTTCACTTCTTCCACAATCTTTGTGTCGGCAATTCCGTCAAGATAAGAGATGACAACCTGCGTTTTTGTGTCATTTCCAACAAAGGTGTTTTCAAAGACGAGTTTTTCACTATGGAAGCGGCGTCTTAAAAGAGTCATGTTTGTTTTTATATCTTCTGTAAAGCCCTCGCGCGGCCCCATAATCACCGGCGAAGTTGGAGGCTCTTGTGGAGCGCGTGTGTTGAATTTTAGAATGTCAACAGCCAAAATTTTGTTTGAATTTGAAAGCAAAATCACAACTGCGCCTTTTAAAATATTTTCATTTATCTCACTTTTTTTGATTGATGTCACATCGTTGGCACAAACGGCTTTGCTGACACTTTCAAAACTGACAATATCAAGTTTTGCAATAGGTTTGAAAATCGCCTCAGAGAAAATTTGATTGTCAGTTATGCTTTTAAGATAAACAAACCCCACATCCACGCCTTGCAGAGAAATACATCTGTCCGCAAGGTCTGTGGAGTTGTGGAGTTTTTCTTTTATGTCATCTAAACGCTGTTGAAGTTTTTCCATAAAAATATTATGAAAAAAACTTTATAAATATATTCAGTTTTTTATTTAATTGTCGCTGGATCGCTTTGCAAAATAAATTCAGTTGCAACAGAAATAATTGTCACATTGTCAATGTCAAAATCAACATCTGCAAAAATTGTGTTTGCATCATAAATGTAATAAATTATGTTTTTGCCACTTTGATAGTGAGCATTTGGCTTTTTTGTTGCATGAAGAGAGCCATTTACATAAATCTGGAACTCTTCAACTTCCTGCGTGCAAGTGATTGAAATGGCATTGTCACGGCCGACATTTAAAATCTCGTTCTTTTTGGTGATTTTAATTTCAATCCCCTCGCCAACAGTTGACGACAAAATGTTTTGATTGTTGGAATTTGCAACGACATACACTGTGTAACTGCCCACAGCAGTGTTTCCAAGTGAAAATGTGGTGTCAAGCAAATTGGATTGTGTTGTTGTCGCCCCTGTTTTGTTGTTTTTCAAAATAACTTCATAGCTGTCAGCATTGTTCACCGCTGTCCACGTGATTTTGTTTTCCGCCGCATCATATTTAAGTTCTGTCACATCAACTAGTTGTCCCTCTGGTTTCCACACATATGGAGTGCAGAATTTGCCGTTTCCAGCGCCATTTCGCGTTGCATAGCAGGCTGAAAAGCGATATTCTTGCCCTGGGACAATTGTCATCTCAGTGTCTGAAAGTTTCAAAGAATTGGACGAAATTGTTTTTCTATAAATTTCCGTTGGCTGTCCGTCAATCGTCTGTTCTATCTTAAATTCATACAAATATTTGGAATTAAATGACGTCACTGCATAATATTCACCCTCAATCTGTTCTATTTCAATTGAAGATGGCACTTCCGTGATGGTTTTTGCACCAAAAAAGTAAAAGCAAACCCCTGCAATGATTGCCAGCCCAGCCACAATCGCAGCACAAATTGTCACCCAATTCCATTTCGTCATCACTCATAGTATAACTGAATTAAAAATTTTTTGCAATTTTTTTAAGCGTTTTTTATAAAAAAAACGAAAATTTTAAAAAAGGTATATTGACAAATAAAATCAAACATGCTAGAATATAGATAGTTTGGAGGTTTTTAGATATGAAATCACTTTTAAGTATCAATTTTAACAATCTTGGCGCTGAAGGTTATGCCGCATTTATTTTAGCAATAATCTTCACAATCGTGACAATCGCAGCAACTATTTATTATCTTAGACATAAAGAAGCAGGCAAATTTACAGCCATCCTTTCAGGAATTGTGTTTCCTGTAATCGCAGTGTTCTGCTGGTGCTATTTGCTTTTTGTAATATTCAATTACAACCTTGCAGTATCAATCGGTTTGGCATTTGCTTGCGCAGCAGGATATGCACTTATCGCTTTCGTAGTTGGACTTATCATTGTGGCAATCCTTAAAAACAAAAAAGAAGAAGAAACTGAAGAATCTGCTCCTGCTCCAATCTTGGTGGAAAACACACAGGCTGAAGAAGAAAACGCCGAAGAAGTTGAAGAAACAGAAGAATCTGAGAAAACAGAAGAAACCACTGCTGAGGAAACAGAAGAAACCACTGCTGAAGAAAGCGTAGAAGAAGCAGTTGAAGAAAATGAAGAGGCTGAAACCGAAGAGGCAGTTGAAGAGCCTGTTGAAGTTGAAGAAGCCGAAGAAACAGAAAACGCCGAAGAAACAGTTGAAGAAGCAGAAGAAGAAAACAACGAAGAATCTGAAGAAGTTGTCGAAGAAACAACAGAAGAAAACGCTGAAACAGAAGAAGTCGCTGAAGAAAACACTGAAGAGGCTGAAACAGAAGAAGTCGCTGAAGAAAACACTGAAGAGGCTGAAACAGAAGAAGTCGCTGAAGAAAACACTGAAGA
>CANRDW010000014.1 GCA_947629505.1 uncultured Clostridia bacterium | reverse complement strand
AAAATGCTGCCATTGTATGACCATGTGTAATATTGTCCGTCTGTTGAAAGTGATTCTGTAATTGTTTCTTTTGAGAGGCCGTTTGGACTTTCAAATGCGCCCGCCACAGAAACAATAGTTTTTCCGTCCAACATAACTCCCCAACCTGTGAAAGTGTAACCTTTTCTGACAAGGGTTGCTGAGAATGAGCCCACAGTGTCAAACTGTGCTTGCAAACTGTTGTTTTCGCTTCTCACTGTGTTTGCACCAGCCTCAAAAGTGATTGTGGTGTCATTTCCACTTTCAGAGCCGTTGCCCGCAAAGAAGATGTTGTAAGTGTTTTTCGTCCACTGTGCTGTGAGAACAACAGGCTCTTTTGAGAATTTAGTCCAAGAAACTGTCTGTCCCTCACTTGTTGTGAAGCCTTCTGCGTCAACAAGTTGTCCGTCTGCATTGATCACCATAACATCGTCTACAAACCAGCCTGCAAAGGTGTAGCCATCTCTTGTTGCGATTGGTTGAACTTGATAGTCTGCATTTTCGTGGTCTTTGTCATAGATGTAAATTGTGTTGCCGTCAAAAACAACAAATGCAGTGCCTTTAAATTCTTCTTTATGTGCTGCGATTTTTGAATCAAACTTGGCTTCTGTTGAGCCATTTTTATTGTTTGAATCATTCAATTCAAAGGTGAGCTCAATTCTGTTTTGTTCATACACAGCAACATATCTTCTGTCACCCATTGTGCCCGCAGGGATTGAAGAAACGCCTTTTTCTCCGATTATGTAAAGGGCGCTCTTTTGCTCGTCTGTGATTGAGCCGTCAAGCACAAGCCAAGCAAGTGCGTCTTGTGAAACGCTGACTTCATTTCCGCTTTGTGAACTCCAAACTGAGCCTGTCAAAATCATCCATTTTGCAGTGACTCCGTCAGGAAGCCCAACAAGAGAGTATGAAACGTTCGCTTTGAGGTTGATTGCATCAGCATATGTATGATGCCCCTCTGTTGCTGTCTTGAATTCTCCCGCATCGGTGATTGTCTGTTGATTATACCAACGACTTGTTGAGAATACAATTTGTTCGTCCCATTGTTTAAATTCATAGCCATCTCTATTTGCCTGTTTTGGCAATGCTTTCTCTGTGTTAAATGTGTAAGTGTATGGATCTTCCACCTCGTCTGAAAGTGATCCGCCACTGAGATTGTAATCCACACTGTAGGTGTTTGCTTGCCATAATGCAATCAAAACAATTGGGCTGCCTTTTTCACCATACATATTTGAAAGTGTTGTGGACAAAGGAATTTCTCTTCCGCCTGACCAATTTCCGACTGTGACTGTGTCGCCACCAGAAACTTTCCAGCCTGTGAGTGTGTAACCCGCACGACGAATGTTGTTTGTGCCTAAAAGTGTGAATACATCGTGAATGGTGTAATGTTGACGATAGGTTGCAAGGTCTTCTTCAAGATTTGCAACATATCCCGTTTCGTTTTCTGCAAAACTGTATTGAATGTCATATGTCACAAATTTATATTGCAAAACAATTGAAAGTTTGCCATCGCCGGTGACTGTGAATTCTTTTATTCCTTGATCCACATTTCCGTCATTGACGATTGCGCCAAAATATTCAAAGCCGTGTAAAAGTTCTGGGCTGATTCTGCTTTGCAAATCTGTCAAATTCAAAGTGCTGTCGGTGCGTGCTGTAAAGTCCGCCCCATCATTTGTGATTTGGCTTCTGTTAAATGTGCCTCGTGTCTGTTCGAGTTCATAATAAAGTTTATATGTCACAAGCGCTGGTGTTGCGGATGCTTTGATGAAATATTTTGTGTTAACGCTTCCGTCCTCGCCTGTGCCAAGGAGTGCTTCATTTAAAGTAAATGTGTATGTGACAATTTGTGTGCCTGCTTCTGTTGTGACAACATCTGCAAGAGCGTCCAAAGTTTGCCCTGCTTGCCATTTTGGAAGTTCATAGCCAACATCTGCTCTGGCTGTTGCAGTGACTGTTGAGCCAAATGCATAGGTTGCCGTGCCGGATTTTTGTCCGCTGACCTTGTCAGTGCCTGGCGCAGTAATTTCTATGCTTTGAATGTGCTCTGAAGAGAAGTTGAGTGTAACTCCGTTTGCAATCCAACGCGCATAAAGATTAAGTGTGCCTTTGCCATCAACAACATTGTCTGGAATGTATTTCCACCAAACAGTTGCATCTGGGCCTGCTTTTGCATCATCGCCCCCTTGCACTTCAAGATATTTTCTTGAAACTTCGCCAACATCCACGTTGTAAGTTTCACCTGAAATTATAGGGTCACCCTCTTTCTTGCCCACAGGAGAGCCGTCTGCGTGGAAGATCTTCATTGCCCAACTGTCATCTTGTGGATTCTTTGTCCAGAAGCCGTCAAATTTATAGCCGTTTCTCCAAGCAACATCAGTTGTTGCTGCCCATGTTGGCCTTGTTTTGCCTTCAGGAACTTCAATGTTTTCAACTTCTGTGTTGTATTTCGCACTGTGACTTGTTGGACCATCGCCCCCTTCCAAGTTGATCACCAAAGTGATTTCAGTTTCAATAGGAACCCACACTGCTTTCAAAGAAACATTTCCATAATACCATGGACTTGTGCCGTCTGGATCAATTTCTTGTCCTGCGTCATAGAGCGTAGTATCAGAGTTTTCTGTCCAATAAGAGTTTTCTGCCCCGCCATCGTTTCTCAAAAACTCCCATTTAAGAATGTAGCCTTCTTTGTCAAATTTTGCAAGAGTGAAAGATTTATCTTCAATGGTGTATTTTGTTTCTTGCATGTATGGGCTTGTGCCGTTTTCGTCATAATATTTGATTGTGTATTGTGTTGGTGTCCATTTTGCTGTGAAAGCCAAATTTTGTTGCGTGTCAGATGCGTCATAATGCCAAACAACTTCCCCGGCTTTTTCAGCTGTGTATTCACTGTTTTGATCGAAAAGTCCTGCAGGAGTGATGACACATTTGTCCTTTGTGTCATAAATGCCCGTCAAGGTGTATGCAAGTTGTGTGAGCGAAGAAATATTCCAAACTTCATCGCCTGTTGCGTTTGCATAGATTGTTGCGCTGTCATATTCGACATAAACTTCAACGCTCGCTCCTGGAGTGCCAACTCCGATGGAGCCATAATTGATTGTAACTTTATATCTTTCTGGTTTCCAAATTGCATAAAGTGTGATTGATTTGCTGTCTTCATCTGCGGCAACATAAATCCAATTGCCGTTTTCGTCAGTGTAAGATCTCACCCCTGCAATAAGTTTTCCGTCTGCATCAATAAGTGGTGTTTCTCCGGCTGTGTCAGTTGCATAGCCGCCATAGATGTAGCCCTCTCTTGTTGGAGGAACTATTGTTTCTGGAACAAGTTTTGAAGAATCATATGTTGCCGTAACGCTTGTTGTTGCGGAGTCAGTTGTGCCCCCATTTGCATCTAAGTTGATGGTTGTTTTAACTTCTTCAAACAAGGCAACAAGTGTGATGTCGTTTGCATAGTTCCAACTTCCGTCAGCATTTGTGTAACCATCAACACCTGATTTAAGTTGTCCATTTTGGTCAATCACTGTGATATATTTATCTACAACATAAATGCCAAAGCCTGTGAAGTTGTAGCCCGTTCTGGTTGCTTTTGGCTTGATTACAGTTGCAACTGTGAATTCAGCTTTATTTCCCGTTTGATAGATGTTGCTGTCGCCAAATTTAACATATGCTTTGTTGCCCTCCAATGCTGGAGTCAATGTGCCTTTAAATGTTTCAGTGTCAAAAGTGATTTCATAGACATTGGCGTTCCACTTAGCAAAAAGTTCTGTTTCGCCGTCTTTAGTTCCGTAATAGAAAGTGTAATTGCCTGTTGCAAAGCCGTCTTTGTTGATGACCTGAACTTCAAGAGCCCCGCTTCCCGTATTCTTTGTCCAATAGCCGTCAAAAGTGTAACCACTTCTTGTTGGAGCAGTGATTTTGTGAGCATCTGCGCCGTCACTTGTGGAAATCATCTGCTGTTTTGCAGAGTCAAGATAAAGCGCTTTTTCATATTCAAAATAGATTGTTTCTGTTCCGCCCTCGCCACCATTTGGATTGAGGGTAACTGTGTAGGTGTGTGCGGTCCACTGTGCCTGGAGTGTGACATTTCCCCACTTGTTTTTAAAAGTTGTGTTAGTGTCATAAATTTCATTCAACACCCAATTGCTTGCAACGCCACTTCCCTCGCTGAGCGTGGTCACTTTCCAGCCAGCAAAAGCATAACCATTTCTGTTGATGTTGGATGGCAATGCGGTTGATGTGTTTGTTGTGTATGTGCTGATTGGCTCCGCACTTGTCCAATCGCCGCTATTTTTGTCATAGGTGACTGTGTATGTCACATATGCCCAAACTGCATGGAGGTTGACACCTGTTTCATCTTTAATTATGTCTGTTGCCCAAACATATTCAACCCCAGCCTCTGCTGCGGCTTCTGCGCTGTCAAAAATGCTGTCATAATCTGTAACTGACCACCCCAAGAATTGAAGCCCATTTGCTGTGATGTCTGTTTGCTTTTCTGTGACTTGAGTTGCGCCCTCAGCAACGCCCGGCATTTTGCCATATGGCTGGTCGAATTTTCTGCTTGTGCGAACGACAACTTCATCGTTTTCGTCCACGCCTTCCCAATCGCCACCCCAATTTGCGTTTCCTGCTGCACCTTTGTGGAATGTGATTTGAACATCTTTTGCCGTGTATTGTGCATAAAGGGTGATTGGATCTGTTTTTGTGAACACGGTTTTGTCAAATATAAAGCCTTTTGCCCCGCCAAATTGGTCAGTGAATTGTGAACTTTCATCTACAGTGACTCTCACGCCATCTTCTGCCGCTGTCCACCAGCCCGTAAACTTATAGCCATATCTGGTGACAATAGGGTTTATTGCATTGTTATTGTTGCATTCTTCTGAAGAATAGAATTTTGGATCACCGCTTTTAATGTAAACTATATACTTTCCACTTTCGTCTGCGATTACACCATCAACTGTAAGTTCAGAGCCTGGAATCAACTCAACCTTATATATAATAGGATTCCATATTGCTTCAAGTGTTGTTGGAGCACCGTTATCGCCAACGTCATAAATCCAATTGCCATTTGCGTCAGTGTATCCTTCCACACTTACTTTAAATTTGCCCTCTGCGTCGATAACCACTGTTGTGCTGCTTGGTGCTGCCCAGCCGCCAAAAGTCCAGCCCTCAAAGGTTGGATTTATCATTGTATCAGTGTCATTAGGCTTGATTGTGTTTGAATCGTAGGTGACAGTGATAGACTTCGTGCCTTCCTCGCCACGATCCCCCTCTTTTAATTTTGAGTCTAAATTCACAATATATGTTTCAGGATCCCAATGAGCGTCAAGTGTGACGGTTGTTTTAGTGAATTTCTCATTGCCATCTAAAATCATGCCATATTTATCGATGATTTTAGTTTCGAGATAATAATATCCTGTAAATGTATAACCTTTCTTGGTTGGCACGTCAACAGACGGCAATTTGCCATCTCCGTTTTCATTTCTGACAAATCCGGTGCCATATTTAAAGTAAACAGTGATATCGTCAGTGCTTCCTTGCACACTTCCGCCATTGAGATCGAGAATGATTTCAAACACTGCTGGATCCCAATGAGCGTAAAGCGTGAGATCTGCGCCGTCATATTGCCAAACGTTTCCGTCTGTGCCTTTGGCAACATAGCCGTTTGCTATAACAAGCTTTCCATCTGCTGAGATGACTTGAACACCGTCCTGTCCGTCAGCAGTTGTGTAATATCCCAAGAATTTATATCCCTCAAATTCAGGATTTTTATATTTTTCAGGGATTGGTGCGTCATATGTGAAATTCAATTCCACGGGCATTAGCACGGCATCTCCAGGTGCAGAGTCTTCTGGAAGGTTTGGTTCAAGCATAACTTTTGTTGTTTTTGCAGTCCACTGCGCTTGAAGTTTGACATCTCCCCACTTGCCTGTGACAGTGGCAGAAGAACGATATGTGTCATCAACTTCCCAATTCTTTGCGCCTTCTTTAGATGATTCTTGAGAAACCTCAATCACTTTCCATTGTATGAATGTATATCCTGTTTTTGTTGCATCACCAAGCACTGACGCAGAAGTTATATTATAACTAAGGTTGCTTTTAACACTTGTTTTTCCGTCTGTGTCAACAAATGTGATTGTATAAACAATTGGCTTCCAAGCGGCATAGATTGTTCCGGTGCTTTTTGAGAAATCAAAAGTTGCTTTGTCTGCAACAAAATAGTCTCCGGCTTTAAGTTTGCCATCACTGCTGCCTGCCTTTTCGGCAGCTTCAGCGGCGCTTGCAGTTGCAAACCAGCCCAAGAAATCATATGCCACTCTAGTTGGATCTGCAAGTTCTTCCCCTGAGTATTGAGCGTTGTAATTTTTTGTCACACTTTCTTTTTGTGTAACGCTGTTTGTGTCATCGCCCACGCGCATATCATATACAAGTGTCATTTGCTTTGCATTCCACTGCGCTTGGAGGGTGACATTTCCCCACTTGCCGGTCACTGAATCGCCAGCATTATAAATTGTGCCAACTGTCCAGCCGCCGCCAACTGCGTCCGTCCAAGACATCTTCCAGCCAGCAAAAGTCCAGCCGTCTTTGGTTGGAATTGGAGCATTGTCAGCATCGCCCACAAGTTTGAGAGTGCTTTCTATATTATATGTTGCGGTCAAATCGCCGGCAGAAACAGTTCCGTCTGGCCATTTTCCATCATTTTTGTAAGTGATTGTGTAATCGGTTGGGGTCCAATGTGCATAGAGCGTGGTTGAAGAAACGGTGCCGTTGTAGAATCTGTAATTGCCTGTTGAAATTCCGCTTCCGTTGATAACCTGAACGCCGCCGTCCGCAGTTGTCCAATATCCGTTAAAAGTGTAGCCCGCGCAGGTTGGAATTGTAATTTTGTATTCCCCTGCATCATCTGTTGTAATCTGCTGCGTGTGTGCCTGATCAAGATAAATCCCATTTGAATAGATGAGATAGATTTCAGGCGTTCCGTTGTTTTCACTTGTTGTTCCCTTGCTGCCTCTGTTTGGATTGAGCGAAACGGTGTATTCATTTGCTTCCCAAACTGCATAAAGTTGAACAGTGATTGACGAAGCATTATCATCAGGCTGATAAACCCAATAGCCAGCTTCATCTGTCCATTTCACGCCATTAATAGAAAGATTTTTAACAAGACTTCCAACATTTGTGTTGTTGTCAAAATTGATAACTCTGTATTTTGTGTCACCATCTCTATATTCATATCCAACAAGAGTGTAACCCGGCAACTTCTGCCATGTTGTTTTTCGATCAGCAGATCCTGTGCTTTCGCAAAGATCTGTTCCATAATCATAGGTGATGTAAGCATGATCCTCAGCAGGATTATCTTCACCCTCAAGATCTGAAGTCAACACAAAATCTGTAAATTTTTGTGTCCAAACAGCATACACATTTGTGTAAATTCCCTTAGGCTCGATGACATCATTTGGATCAATCATTTGCGAGCCAGCACTGTCAAAAGACCACCCCGCAAAAGTATATCCCACTCTGGTTGGAGTTGGCAAAGCGTCCAGCCATTTGAGCCCCGTGCGAGTTGGAATTTCTCCAATGTTGTGTTCAACAGTCCAAATGTTTATTGCTTCTCCACTCCCCGTTATATCAATAGAATGTTTCAGCAAATTAGTTTCCAGCACAAGCGGGTTGATTGTTGCAACTTCTATGCCCACAGTTGCGTTTTCAAAAACATCTTGAAGTTTAAATTGAGTCCAAATATAGTCCAAAACAACCTGTGCATCTTCTTTTGAAACCGTTGCATCATTTTGACTCATTTTTTGTGCTGCTTCACATATATTTTGTGGTGCTGAAGCAAGAATCCCAAACATAAGATAACTATTCATTAATGGTAAGTAAGAATATAAGTTTTTATAATTTACATCCACACCACCAGGAATTGAAAATCCCTCTGGTGCTGTTGTATATTCGCTTGCAACTTTCCAATAATGGAAATCATCAACAGCAGTTGCATCGTTCAATTTTGAAACATCAACAGGATATTTGTCAGTTTCTTCTCCAAATGTTCCACCCCGTGCAAAAGCATTGACCAAAATTGGCACATCTTGTTCCCATCTTGCATACAAATCAATTACGCCATTTTTGCCTTTTGTTTCTGAAAGTGTTTTAAGTTCTTCAAGTTTTACCAAGAACTCTTGCATTTTGCTTTGAATGTTCCCTCTAAAATCATCAATATATGTTGGAACAATAGATTCAATATGAGGCCAACTACTGCCAAACATATCTGTATATGGAATTTTATCAATAAGTGTATTATCTTTATCTCTTAAAAATACTGAAATGGCATCATCTGCTGTAGGATCTGTGTAAAAGCCATCAAAAGTATAGCCAAGTCTAAATGGCCAATTTAAAAACAACAAACTCAATGAAGGTAAACCACCCTCTTGATAATTCAATCTTGAAGCAATTTGCATAAACAGCATACATTCCCAACCCGAAACATTTCCGCTATACTCATCTCCGTTTTTAAATTCCCAATATTGTTCTTGTAAAGTTTCGCCATAGTGGAATCTAATCTCAACATTTTCTGGGTTTAAGCCTTGTTCGGCAAAAGACCACTCTCTGCCAAGAATATCTTGGCTCATTTGATAGTCAATCACAAAATCATATGTTTTGCCAATCCAATGAGCATACAAAGTGCCGTTTGAAGTGAAATATGTTGTGGCATTTGTGAACTCGCCATTCAAAAGGCCGTCTTTTGTGAAAACTTGAGTGCCGCCGTTCGCTGCAGTCCAATATCCGTCAAAGATGTAGCCATTTCTTGTGGTCAATGGCGCAGTAACTGACCCCTCTGTGCCAATTCTGTGGTCTGAATCTAAATATTCTCTAGCCGTATAATAAGCATCAGCATATTGCAAATAAACCATGTCTGATGAATCCGCACCCGTGTAGTTTTTATTTAAAGTGATATCATATACTTCTGGTGTCCACTTTGCAGTGAGTGTAACACCCAATTGATCGCCATTTTCTTCAAATCCACATTGAGGGATTGTAAAATCTGTATCCCCCGACCAAGTTGTGTTGACTTTGCTGCCATCCATGGCTGTGTATGTCACAGACCAACTTTCAAATGAATAGCCCGTGCGTATCACAGGAGGAACAGAAACCTCATAGTTCTCACTATTAGAAAATTTGTATGTGCTGCCAATTTGAGCCATCTTTGTTGCTTTTCCGCCCTCAAAGGTCCAACCGGCATTTGTCCAAGAAAAGCCCGTGCTGACAAAACGCCCCTCGCCCGGATTGACTATCAAAGGAACTGTGCTTGGCTCCCACTTTGCGTAATATGTAGGAAGATCAATATAGTAAGCAAGAAATTTCCCCGTGCCGTCAATAACTTGCAATGATGAATCGTCGTCATCTGTTGAAGTGTAAAATCCAAGAAAATTAAATCCAGGTCTTGTTATTTGTGTGGCATCCAAGTTTTCAAGAGGTGTGGTTGCCGCAGCATCATCATAAAATTTTTCATTGTATTTCAAATAAATTTTATTTTTATAGCAAGTTCCACCATTAGCATTTAATTCTATTTCATAAATCATTGGCTCCCATTTTGCATAAAGACGGATTTCGCCTTTTTTATCATCATTATCTCGAATTTCTTCCTCGTTTTCACCTATAAAAATATTTGTTCCGTCAACAAGATCTCCGTTGTCTTGCAAACCCAAAATAATGTTGCCCTTTTCGTTTGCCCAGCCTTTAAAAATGTAATGAGAATTTGTAATGCCTTCTGCAATTTGTCCGGCAGTGCGAGGGATTTTCTTATCATCGAACGTGTTTGCAGAAGATGTGTTGTAAATTTCAGAATATGGTATGCCAAATGTTACATCTATCGACATCGTTGGTTGGTTGTTATGGAATTGCCCACCTGTATTAAACGGCGCATGCATGTTATCCAACCCCTCTGCGTCCAAAATAAGTCTATACTCTTTCGGTGTCCAGATGATGTAAAGAGATGTGTTTTGCGTGATTGAAACACTTTCAGAGCCCACGCCCTCAGCCGAGTTTGAAAATTTTCCTGTGTAGCCGCGTCTTGAAAGGTTGAGGGTGTTCAACTGCGACATGTGAATTGAGTCACCTTTCCATTCGTTGAAGTCAAGAAGAACGCCGTTTTTAAGGTCGCCCGCCCAAGCACCACTGTCATTTATTCCAAGGTTTAAGTAAAGTGGAATAAGATTGCTGCGATCTTCAATTGTTGAACATGGAACAGGTGTGTCTGAAACTGTGCCAGATGCTGTGCCTGTTTCAGACATATTTTTCATTTGATAAACCCAGCCATCTGCAGTTCTGAAATCCCATGGCCCCGAGAAGTTGAGGGTTTTAGTTTCATTTGTATATTCATAGCTAAGATCCCTTTTCACATATGTCTCGTATGTAAAATCTTCCCTTTTTTCATTTGTCACAAAAAATCTGACATTTTTGATGTAATCTTTTAAATTTGCGGCATAACCAGAATCGATAACAATAATTTTATCTTGGTCGTGTCCACTCTTCTCTGGATCTTCGCCACTAACAAATGAGAACCTTTTATCAGTATCCCAAAAACAGTTTTCTAATCGAACTTCACCAAATCCTGCATAAATAAAACAATCATCGTTAAAACTATCAATAAAAACGCAATTTCTAAGAATAAGTGAATCGTATTCAGGGCCCATTAGGATTGAGCCACTTTCAGTACGAATAAAAATACAATTTTCATAAATGACGTCTCCCAACATGGCAAGATCAGGGAGGTCTGTAATCACTTCATTTTTATGTATAATCGCCGCCGTGGTGGAAACATCTTCCGACTTTTCAATATTTGTAGTTTGCGAAAAAACATTCAGCCCCACGCCAAATGCCGTCATAAACATGCAAGCCATAATCACAAATCCTAAGCTAATTTTCTTTCTCATGGATTTCTCCTTTTTTTCAAGGGATGTTTGCCAAAAAATGGCAGCATACCCCCTTTTTAATTCATGATTATATTTTAATATAATTGGCAAATCTTGTCAATTTAATTCGGCAAAAAACAAATAATTTTTAAAAAAATTAAAATACATATTTTAAATCACTTGAAAAATAATTTTCCATTCGTTGCCAACGAGCAAAAACGATTTTGGCGAAAAAATGAAAAAATAAGCAAAATTTTCAAAAAAATGCACTTTTTTTCACTTTTTTTTGATTTTTTGCCCCATTTTTTCACATTTTTTGTTTTTTCACACTTTATGCAATTTCAAAATACACTGATATTATGAGCAACCTCGCCTACATCATCCTGTCATTCACCTTACCCTGTCTTTTGACCACACTTGGCAGCACCTTGGTGTTTTTCTTTCACAGTCAGTCAAAAACACTCAACACTCTCACGCTTGGACTCGCCTCGGGAGTGATGCTTTCCGCCTCAATCTTTTCACTTTTAATCCCCGCTCTTGAAAACGCCACCGCCTCAATGGGCAATCTGGCATTTCTTCCAATCGTGCTTGGATTTGTGCTTGGCGGAGTGTTTTTGGTGTTTTTAGACAAAATTTCTGCAATTTTTTTTGAAAAAAGCGTTAAAAATTCAAAAAAGAAGGCTTTTAAACTTTTCACAGCCATCACCATCCACAACATTCCCGAAGGGCTTTCTGTGGGGTTTGCTGTCGGCACCGCCCTTGCAAGTGGCTCGCCAATTTTGCTGTCTTTCATCTTTGCGCTTGGAATTGCAATTCAAAATTTCCCTGAGGGGCTTGCCACCGCACTTCCCATGCAAAATTGTTTTCACAGCAAATCAAAAGCCTTTTTGCTTGGCACGGTCAGTGGACTTGTTGAGCCACTCTTTGCAATAATCGGCTTTTTTCTGGCAGCATACATCGGCTCACTTCTTCCGTGGCTTTTATCGTTCTCCGCCGGCGCAATGATTTATGTCATCATCGAAGAGATGCTGCCCGAAATTCACCCTGATGACAAATCATATGGCTCTTGGGCTTTTGTGCTTGGATTTGTGATTATGATGATTTTGGACATATGTTTGTAAAATCACAAAAAATTAGCAAAAAAAATAGCAAAAAATTGAATTTTTACTGCATTTTTTAATTATTTTTTCACAATTTTTAAAAAAATCAAAAAAATCATATTAAAAAATAATTTAAAATTCCATAACATCGCACGCAAAAATGTTTTCAAAAAATAATAAAAAAATGACAAATAAATGTCATTTTTTTTGATTTTCAATTATTTTTTCCCTGTCGAGCCAAATCCACCTGCGCCACGCACAGAATCTTCCAGATTTTCAACCTCCACAAATTCACCTTTAAGATATGGAGCAAACACAATTTGCGCAACTCTGTCACCATTTTGGACAACCCTTTCCTCTTTTGAGTGATTGTGAAGCGCAACCATGATTTCGCCACGATAGTCGCTGTCGATAACCCCAACCTTGTTTGCTGGCGCAAGACCTTGTTTGCAACTCAGCCCACTGCGCGCATATATAAATCCGCCAAGCCCCTCAGGAATTTCAAACGCAAGCCCTGTTGGCACAAATTTTGTTTCGTTTGGCGCAATTTTCATCTCTTCATCAAGTGTGGCATACAAATCTGCACCAGCGGCAAAATCAGAGCCATATGTTGGAATTTTTGCATTTTTTTTAAGTTTTTTCACTTTTATTTGGCAATTTTGCATGTTTTTTCTCCATTTTTATAAATCTTCGTCTGCAATTGTGACAATTTTGTTTTCTTTTAAACTCTTTTGCACATCTATTATTCTTTGATTTGACGAGCCGCGGAATTTCAATCTGAAATCCTTTTTCTCTTCCACAAATTGCCCGTCAACCAAGACATCTATGTATTTCAGCGCTTCAAACTGCTTCAAGTTGTCAAACAAAAAGCCCGTCCAAACCCACACCGTCTTTTGTGGATATCTTTCTTTAAACGCCTTGGCAAGTTTGCCCGTGCCCTCAATGTTTTTTGGATGCATAGGCTCGCCGCCCAAAATCGAAAGCCCGGCGATATGGTCTGGCTTGCACAGATCCAGCACTTTTTCAATCACCTCGTCTGTGAATTCTTGCCCGCCGTTAAAGTCATGGGTTTCGGGATTGAAACAATTTTTGCAGTTGAATGTGCAACCTTGCATAAAAATTGCCACTCTCACGCCCGGCCCATTTGATATGTCCATTTTGCGAATTTTATTGTATCTCATATAAAAATCCTTGTTTTTTTGCGATTTTTTCGCTTTTTTATGTAAATTATGCGTCTTTATTGTCAAGGTGAAGCACTCTGTCTTTGATTTCTTGAGTGCGCCCCTTGTTCCAGAAGTTTGTTCCTATATAGCCACAAGTTCTTCTTGCAACGTTAAGTTTGTCATGGTCGCGGTTGCCGCAGTTTGGACAATACCATTCCATATTCTCGTCAATCTGCATCTCTCCGTCAAAGCCGCACACCTGACAATAGTCGCTTTTTGTGTTGATTTCGGCATACATGATGTTGTCATAGATGAATTTGATAACTTCCAAAACTGCATCAATGTTGTTTGTAAGGTTTGGCGCTTCGATATATGAAACTGCTCCGCCCGGGCTGAGTTTTTGGAAGTCGCTTTCAAGTTTGAGTTTAGAAAACGCATCGATCTCTTCAAAAACAGGAACGTGATATGAATTTGTGATGTAATTTCTGTCTGTGATGCCCTCAACTGTGCCAAAACGCTTTTTGAGTGCCTTTGCAAATTTGTATGTTGTGGATTCAATTGGCGTTCCATAAACGCTGTAGTCAATCTTTTCCGCTTCTTTCCATTCTTTGCATTTGTCGTTCATGCGTTGCATAACTGCAAGCCCGAAAGGTTTCCCAACTTTTTCATCTGTGTGGCTGACGCCTGTCATGAATTTTACGCATTCATAAAGCCCGGCATAGCCAAGTGAGATTGTGGAATAACCGTTGTGCAAAAGGTCGTGGATGCTTTCGCCTTTCTTAAGTCTTGCAAGTGCGCCGTGCTGCCAAAGAATTGGCGCAACATCGCTGATGCAAGTGCTTAAACGTTTGTGGCGAATTTGAAGTGCGCGGTGGCAAAGTTCCAATCTCTCGTCAAAAATCTTCCAAAACATGTCCATATCTTTGTCAGAAGAAAGTGCAACGTCAACCAAGTTGATTGTCACAACGCCCTGATTGAAGCGGCCATAATATTTTGGCTTGCCGTTTTTGTCAACATATGGAGTGAGGAATGAGCGGCAACCCATGCAAGGATAGCACTGTCCATTGCCGTTTTGGTCGATTTTGAGTTGTTTCATAACCTTTTCGGAGATGTAATCTGGCACCATTCTCTTTGCGCTGCATTGCGCTGCAAGTTTTGTCAGATAATAATATTTGCTGTTTTCGTGAATGTTGTCCTCTTCCAAAATATACAAAAGTTTTGGGAACGCCGGGGTAATGTAAACGCCTTTTTCATTCTTCATGCCCTGCATTCTTTGTTTCAAAACTTCTTCAATCACCATGGCAAGTTCTTCTTTATACTCTTCTGTTTCGCCAAGATACATGCACACCGACAAGAATGGCGCTTGTCCATTTGTGGTGGTCATGGAGTTGATTTGATATTGGAAAGTTTGAACGCCGTCTGTGATCTCTTTCTTCAAATCTTCTTTTGCAAATCTTTCAACTTGCTCTTTTGTCAAATCTCTTGAAGAATAGCGTTTTAAATAATAATTGTAACTGTCACGAACAAATGGCGCAAGATGTGTGAGTGTGATTGTTGCGCCACCATATTGGCTTGACGAAACCGCCGTGATAAGTTGGGTGGCAATCGTCATTGCCGTCAAAAATCTGTGTGGCTTTTCAATCATGACACCATTGATATTTGTTCCATTTTGAAGCATGTCTTCCAAATTGATAAGGTCGCAGTTGTGAAGTGCGTTTTGTGCAAAATAGTCCGCATCGTGAAAGTGAATGATGCCCTCATCATGCGCCTTTACAATGTCCTCGGTCAGCAAAAATCTTCTTGTGATGTCCGTGCTTGTGATGCCGGCGATATAGTCACGCTGTGTTGTGACAACACGCGCATTTTTGTTGGAGTTTTCGGTGTTCCAATACTCGTTTTCGCCGTCAATGAGTTCTTTGATGGCAAGGTCGGTTGTGTTGGATTTTCTCACAAGCATTCTGTTGTAACGATAGATGATATATTTCTTTGCAAGTTCGTAGTGCCCAAACTCCATAAGTTTTTCTTCGATGATATCCTGAATGTCCTCCACAAGAAGTCTGTTCTTGCCCAAACCTTCTATATATGTAAGGATTTGCTTGATTTCATCTTTTTTGGCCCTTTGTGACTGTGGCACTTCGTTGTTTGCCTTTTCAATGGCAACTCTGATTTTGGATGGATCAAAGTCAACCGTGCTTCCGTTTCGCTTTACAACTTGCATAAATATACCTCCTTAAAACGATTTTTCACGAATGATTATACAATATATATAGTGTTTGTGTCAAACAAAAAACACAAAATATGGTGTTTTTGAAGATTTTTTTGTTTTTCTAAAGTTTATAAAATTTTTCAAAAAATCAGGTTTGTTTTTCATCCCTAAAATAAAAAATGGTTGTTATAAATTTATAACAAAATGTTCGAAAAAAATTTTTTAACAATCTATTCGCAAAACACAAAAACTGCCATTTTCGATAAAAAAAGAGGCCTTTTGACCCCTACTATATATTGTGTCAGCACGCCCCTAAATCTTGAATCGTCTTTCGCTGTTCTTGTAAAGAAATATGTATAATTATAAGTTGTATATCTATATTTTCATCTTCATTCACTCTCAAAAGACACCTTATGTCCGACAAAATCTCGTCCAAAAGCCGTGTTGTCTTTTTGATGCCGTCACACAAATCGTCAAAATATGCCCGCCTTTGAGTTTGAAGCGGCAAATTGCGATTGAATGTGCTTGCAATGTTTCTCATGGCAAAAGTCAAAACATCCAGCTCATCGATAAGCGGCTCTAAAATGTCCGGATTTGAAAGTTGCATTAAATCTTGATACATAGGCTTTAATAACAACATCTTTTGATATATTTCATTTGAAAGTTGCGCAGGATTTTTTGAAACGCTTTGTTTCTCCACACCCTCACCGCTTCTGAAAATCAACTTTCCTGTGCGCGTGACAAGTGGCGGCTCGCTTTCGTCCAACTTTTTCACACATCTGTCATCTCCCGCCCAAAACATAACTCTTTTCATTTTCACTCCTTACATATTTATATGCCATTAAAAATTTTTGTGATATTTTTTTATTTTTGCTTGACAGTTGAATATATGTTCAACTATAATGATAATGGTTGAATGATTATTCAACTGTTAAAAGGAAGTTAAAATGGGAAAATGTAAATGCATAGTCTGCGATTGCAACATAATCCATGCGGACAATGTTGAAAATGCAAAAAATAAAGTGCAAGACGATGACACCTTGCTTGAAATGGCGGATTTTTACAAAGCGCTGTCGGACAGCACGCGAATTAAGATTATAAATGCCCTTTCTGTGCAAGAATTATGTGTGTGCGACATCTGTACGCTTTTGAACATGACAAAATCGGCGGTTTCGCATCAACTTACAAATTTGAAAGAACTCAAACTTGTCAAAGGCGAGAAAAAAGGCAAAGAGGTTTGGTATTCGCTTGCTGACGACCATGTGCGAGAGGTTTTTGCCGTAACGCTGGAACATGTAAAGGAGAATGTATGAAACAGACTGTGAAAATTCAAGGGCTTGACTGTCCAAATTGCGCACTGAGTTTGGAAAAGGAATTGAACAAACTTGACGGTGTGAAAAATGTTGAAATTGATTTTGTAAAATCTTCTCTTTCTTTTGAAAGTGACGACTGCGAAAGTGCGCTGACACAAATTGTGAAAATGACAAAAAAGTTGGAGCCAGACGCCGTTATTGTGCAAAAAACAAAGAAAAAACTAAGTAAAATCGCAATTTTAGACCTTATTTTGCTTGTTTTAGGCGTTGGAATTGGCGTTTTGATTTACTTTTTGCCGCTTCCGATGTGGGCTTATTGGACACTTTATACAGTCGCTGCACTCATGATTGGCTATAAAACCTATTACAAGGCCATTCGCCAACTTTTCAAAGGCATTGTCAATGAAAATCTTTTGATTACAATCTCCGTGATTGGCGCATCCTTTGTCAGCGAACATATGGAAGGGCTGATGGTGATCACCCTTTACACAATCGGCAAAATGTTTGAAAGCATGGCGGTTGGCCACGCACGTGCCTCGATTGAGAGCCTTGCAAAAATTCAGCCAGAATATGTCAACCTTATCACAAAGAAAGGCGAAGAGCAAATTTCTCCAAGTGAAGTGAAAATTGGAAGTGAAATTGTGGTGCGTGCCGGCGAGAGAGTTGCGATTGACGGAATCATCACAGATGGCGTTTGCATGGTGGATCTTCAAAGTCTGACCGGCGAAAGTGTGCCTGTCACACTCAAAAAAGGTGACGAAATTCTTTCGGGCTCAATTGTGCTTGACAGCGTGATTAAAGTTAAAACAACAAAAATTTACAGTGACAGCACAATCAGCAAAATCATGAATTTAGTTGAAAATGCAAGCGAAAACAAGTCGAAAACTGAAACTTTTATATCAAAAATCACAAAATATTACACACTCGGCGTTGTTGCACTTGCAATTTTGGTGTGGGGCATCTATTGGGCAGTTTCCAAAAACTTTAACGATGCCTTTTACACCGGACTTATCTTTCTTGTCATTTCTTGCCCTTGCGCTTTTGCGATTTCTGTGCCACTTTCATATTTCTCGGGGCTTGGAAACGCCTCCCGAAACGGCATTTTGATTAAGGGCTCAAACTATTTGGATGCGTGCTGCAAACTTAAAAGTGTGGCCTTTGACAAAACGGGAACACTCACCACAGGGCAGTTTGAAATTGAAAAAATCAAAACTTTTGGCATGAAAGAAAAAGATGTGCTTTATCTTGCGGCTCTTGGCGAACAGAACTCCACTCACCCACTTGCAAAAGCAATCACCTCGGCATGCAAGAAAAAACTCGTCAATGTTGAGAATGTGAAAGAACAGGCTGGAAAAGGCGTTTCATTTAACTTTAAAGGCAAATCCTATTTTGTGGGCAGAAAGGACAAAAAACTTGAAAACACAGTTGTGCAGGTCTTTGAAAATGATGTGGAAATTGGACAAATTTTTCTTTCAGACACAATCAAACATTCTTCTAAAAAAGCCATTGATGATTTGAAAAAACTTGGGGTGAAAACCTTTCTTCTTTCTGGCGATAACGAAAAAATTGCAACAAAAGTTGCAACTGAACTTGGAATTGACACCGCTTATTCACAGATGTTGCCGCAAGACAAATATGACTTCTTGGCAAAACAAAAAGGCGGATATGTTGGGGACGGCATAAACGATGCGCCATCACTTGCCGTGGCAGATGTTGGCTTTTCAATGGGCATAAATGGCAGCCCCGCAAGTGTGGAAGCAAGCGATGTTGTGCTTGTTGGAGATGACCCGTCAAAGATTGCAACTGCAATCAAAATTTCAAAATACACGCGCAAAATTGTGCTGGAAAACATAATCCTGTCCGCTGTTATCAAAGTTTTGTTTTTGTGTCTTGGAGTGGCGCACATAACTGCAATGTTTTGGGCAGTGTTTGCAGATGTGGGTGTTACAGTGATTGCAATTTTAAACAGCATTCGCGCGCTTAAATATAAAGCAAAATAAAAAAGAGCAAATTATTTGCTCTTTTCTTGTTCTTTTTTCACTTCAATTATGCGTCTTGCAACTCTTTCATTGAAAAGGTCTTTCGCAACGCTTTCAACAAAGTCACTTGACACCATTTTGAATTCGTCCATTTCCTGCAAAACCGGAATAAGTTGCGCTTTGTTTTCAAGCGCTTTTATGGCAAGTTCTGCAACTTCTTGAGAATTCAACTGTGAATACTCCATATATTTTTCCACTCTAAACTTTTTATAATAATAATCTTTATCTACAACCGCCTTAAACGATGTGTCATACACAAAATCTTCACTTTCCACCCACGCGTGATCGAATGGCTCATAGGAATAATCAATTTTGTCAAGTGCATGCAAATAGCCATGTGCAAGTTTAAATTTTGGCGAAGATTTTGCAAACAAAAGCGCATAGAAATAGCAGCAACCATTTGTTTCATCTTGTTGGATCATTTCGCCGACCGTTCTGTTTCCAATTTTTTTGTTTAACAGAGAATAAAGTTTGTCGTCAAAAGGCTTGGCTTTTTTGCTGCTAAAAGCCCTCATTATAATGCGATGTGAACGCTTATAAATTTGTTTATTTGACTTTAAATATCCTATCATATAAAAATTATAACATCAAAAAATTTCAATTTCAATACCTTTTTTCAAAAAAAATTAGCATTTTTAGCAAATTTTTCATATAAAAAGCCGTAAAGGAGATTTTATGGCAAACGAAATTTATTACATAGGTGGAAATGACGAACATGGCATAAACCCACCAACTCCCGGCAAGCGCACACCGGTTGTGCCGGGCTTAAACAGACAAATATATGAAAACGAATTCAACAACGCCGCAAAAAACAAATTTTTGGAAGCGTGTTTAAGAAATGGCTTTTCAGTTTATGATGTCAAGCCAGAGAGCAGCGATATTTCAATAAATGAGCGCGTGCGAAGAATAAACAGACAAAATCTCACACTGCTTGTCACTTTTGCCTACAACGCATCTGGCAATGAAAATGAATTCAACAACATCTCTGGCGTGGAAGTTTTTTATTCGCCCACAAATCCACGTCCAACGCAAAGCAGACGCCTTGCCGAAGATGTGTATGCACGCCTTGTGCAAAACACTCCTCAAAATGGCAGAGGGGTGAAGACGCTTGATGCCGGAGTGCTTTCAAACGTCAACTGCCCGTCCACACTTATTGAAGCGGGCTTTATGACAAACCTTATCGAAGCACAACGCATGATAAATCCGCTGTTTCAAACTGAAGTTGGCGAAGAGGCATGCCACGGCGTGTGTGACTTTTTGGGCGTGGAATATCTGCCGCGTGAAATTGGAAATTATCCAAGTCTGCGCCGTGGGAGTGACGGCAATTTTGTCTATCTTTTGCAATTTATGCTCAATCTTTTGGGCGCAAATCTTGTCGTTGACGGCGATTTTGGAGCAAACACGGAAAATGCAGTGCGATCTTTTCAAACAGAAAATTCTCTTTCTGTGGACGGGATTGTTGGACAGAACACTTGGCGCACACTTTTGACGCTGCCGCCTTATCCAATACTTAGGCAGGGTTCACGAGGAAGTTATGTGAGATTTTTGCAGCAACTTTTGGAAAGTAATCGCATCCCCGTTGGCACAATTGACGGCATCTTTGGACAAAAAACTTTAAATGCTGTTCGGCAATTTCAACAGCAAAACAATCTCGCAGTTGACGGAATTGTTGGCGCAAACACTTGGAATTCAATCGCAAAAATATGAAAAAAGCCTTTTAAAAGGCTTTTTCTTATTGAAATTTTGTCAAAATTACTTTGTTTTAACTCTGCCTAAGTCAAAATTGTCCTTTGTGCGACTTTCAAGTTCTTTGACGGGATTCGGCTTTGTTTCAAAGCGATAATCCTCGCCAAAACGATTGATGTGGTCGGTGATGACGCAATGCCCCGCTTCCTCTTCTGGATTTTTGTTGACTTTGTTTTGATATTTAAAAAAGTTGTCGTTGTCATCCAACGTGTTTATATCCACATATTCTTCGCGTTTTGCAGTGTTTGAAACGGTGTTTTTCAAAACTTTTCTCACATATTCAATGTTCGACTGCAATTTGATAAGTTCTGGGAAATTTCCGTCTGGGATGACTTCTTGCCAATCTTTCTTTTCATGTTTTCTTAAATTTTCGGCAGCGGCGTGAAGATGTGCAATTTCTTGCTGTAAAATCATCTCCCAAATGCCTTTGATATGCTTGTCACTTTCGTCACACATCATGCTGTAATAAAGATAACACTCCACATATTCATGCATAAGGCACATTTCAAACCATGTTGCGTTTGGATCAATCAAACTGCCATATTGCGTGACATGTTGCTCTTCAACCATGCCAATTTCAGTGTAAAGATTTCTGCCCTTTTGATTTTTGTAGAACTGCCCCAAATTCATATAATAGTTCATTGTCTGCTGCTCCGCCGCGGTGATGATTGAAACTGCACATTTTGTAAACGGATCTGCCTTGGCATTTGTGATGCACTGCCTTACACTGTCATATGGATGGCGATGATGTGAAATTGTTGGCCTGCCCGGAGTGATTTCTGTGTATTTGCCAACATAATCCTCCGCCTTTGCGCCCATGTCACTCTCGAGCAAATTTGAATAGCGATATAAGTGGTCAAAATCTTCCAAAAGTGCAAAGTCAAGGGCATCTTTGACAAACTTTATCTTAACATTCTGCGCCAAATATGCCGTCAAATCAACTGCAAGTTGTTCATAGCCGATTGTTGTTTCAAGCAAATTTTCATCGAGTGGCTTTAAAGACGAAATGAGTTTTTGTTGTTGCTGTTCGCTTCTTCTCACCATTGCAAGCGTTCTTCTAAGGTCGTTGTCATCCGTGTGCCTTTGAAAGTTGTGCGAAAACCACACCGCCTCATATTCTGTGCCATTCATCAAGATACAGCGAGTGCGCGTGTAAGGGCTGACCTCGTTTTTGTCATAAGGCTTGACAGCAATATCCTTCCACGACATGATGATGCTTTCAAATTTCTTTGGTTTTTCCAAAAATGGATTAAATTTCATATTTCTTTTCCTCCAAAACAAGTTTGCTCAAATTTCACACATTTAATTCAACTTTTTTGCCAAATTTTAAACAAAATTTATGCGCAAAATTTTCATTTTTTGCCATTCCAAAAAAATTAATTTTAATATTTATAAAAATATTAAAAAATATGCTTAAATTTGCTTGACAACATTTTTCGACAGAATTAGACTATACATAAAGGAGGGATAAAAACATGCCAACAAAAACAACAAAAACTGCTGCAAAACCTGCCGCTAAAACTGCTGCTAAAGCACCTGCTAAAAAGCCTGCTGTAAAAGCAGCCGCAAAAGCACCTGCTAAAACAACAACAAAGGCAGCCGCTAAACCTGCAGCAAAGACAACTGCTAAGGCTCCTGCAAAGACAGCCGCTAAAGCACCTTGCAAAAAATGCGCAGCAAAGAAAAAGTAAAAAAGAAAGACTTATGCAGATTGCATAAGTTTTTTTTCGCAATAATTTTGTTAAAACGAAAAAGTGTGATATAATTTTACAAAGGAGCGAATATGAAAAAAGCAAAAGTTTATTTTACAAAAGACATTTCTCCAAAAGGACTTATGAAAATTTATGACGCACTTGGTGTGAAACTTAAAGGCAAGGTTGCCGTGAAAATTTCAACGGGAGAGCCAGGTGGACACAACTTTTTGAATCCAAATTTAATCAAAGATTTGGTGCAAAAATTAAACGGCACAATTGTGGAATGCTGCACTGCATATCGCGGCAGAAGATTTGACCCAAAAGAACATCACAAAGCCATTGAAGAACACGGCTTTACAAAAATTGCCCCTTGTGACATTATGGATGAGGACGGCGAAATGGAACTTCCTGTGAAGGGCGGCAAGATCATGAAGAAAAACATAGTCGGCAAAAACCTTGCAAACTATGACAGTATGCTTATGCTTTCACACTTTAAAGGGCACGTTATGGGCGGCTTTGGCGGGGCGCTTAAAAATATGTCAATCGGCATCGCTTCGCGAAACGGCAAGGCATACATCCACTCCGTGACAAAAACCACCGATCCAGACGTGATGATGGGAAATCTTTTTGACAGAAATCAAGATGAATTTATCGAATGCATGGCAGATGCGTGCAAAGCCGTCATTGACTATATGAAGCCACAAAACATCGCCTACATCAATGTCGCAAACAGACTTTCAATCAACTGTGACTGCGACTCCAATCCGCCTGAGCCTGAAATGGCGGACATTGGAATCTTTGCTTCGCTTGACCCTGTTGCGCTCGACCAAGCCTGCTATGACGCCGTGAAAAATTCACCTGACAAAGGCAAAGCGTCACTTATAGAGCGAATGGACAGCCGCCACGCAATTCACATTGTTGAAACGGGCGAAGAACTTGGCCTTGGCACTCACAATTATGAACTTGTTGATATAGATTAAAAAAAGAGCAAGCCGCTCTTTTTTATTTAAATTTTAATATAAAAAAATCTCCAAATATTTTCACGATTGCCGCCAAAAATTTGCTTTACAATTTGTTTGGCGAAAAATTTTGCGTGTGATATAATGTTTCAAAGGAGAAAATATGAATTTTTTTAAAAAAGCATATTGCAGAACATATCAGGGTGTGTTTAGAATGCTGCTTCCTCTTTTGCCTTATCGCACCCCAAAACTTTTGAAAGATTATGGCGAACTTGTCTCGCTTTTGAAAAGTGTGAACAAAAAAAGTGTACTTTTGGTGACAGACAAAGGTGTGCGCGGGCTTGGACTTACAAAGCCGCTTGAAGATGAGATTAAAAAAAGTCTTTCTCTTTGCGTGTTTGACGAAACTGTGGCAAATCCAACAACCGAAAATGTAAAAAACGCCGTGAAAATGTATAATGACAACGCTTGTGACTGTATTGTGGCATTTGGCGGCGGCTCGGCAATGGATTGTGCAAAGGCGACCGGTGCGCAAATTGCAAACCTAAAGAAAACGCTAAGCCAAATGAAAGGCGTTTTGAAAGTGCACAAGAAAATCCCGCTGCTGATTGCTGTTCCAACAACTGCCGGCACAGGGAGTGAAACCACACTTGCTGCCGTGATAACCGACAGCGAAACGCGACACAAATATGCAATCAACGACTTCCCACTCATCCCGAAATATGCGATTTTGGATGCAAAACTCACTGTGGGCCTGCCTAAACATATCACTTCAACCACAGGCATGGACGCACTCACTCACGCCGTTGAAGCATTTATTGGCAGAAGCACCACAAAACAGACCCGTGCCGCCGCACTTGAAGCGTGCAAACTTATTTTTGAAAATCTTGAAAAAGCATATGAAAACGGGAACGACTTGGTGGCAAGAGAGAATATGTTGAAAGCGGCATATCTGGCTGGAATTGCTTTCACACAAAGTTATGTCGGATATGTCCACGCAATTGCTCATTCACTTGGCGGGAAATACAACATTGCGCACGGCCTTGCAAATGCAGTGATTTTGCCATATGTTTTAAAGCGTTATGGAAAAAGTGCACACAAAAAGTTGTGGAAGATGGGCGTTTATTGCAATCTTTTTGATGAAAAAACTTCATATGAAGATGGAGCAAAACTTTTCATTAAAAAGATTGAAAACATGAACAAAAACATGAATATTCCAAACAAAATTGAAGAAATTGAAACAAAAGACATTGAAAATCTTGCAAAAACTGCCGAAAAAGAGGCAAATCCGCTTTATCCTGTGCCAAAACTTTTGACAAGAGCCGAACTTGAAACGCTTTATGTTGAAATTAAAAATGGAGAAGAAAAATGAAGAAAACGGCGATTATTTTAAACATCATCTTTGCAGCGCTTATCATAACCGGCGACATTTTGTTTATCACTCTTGGCGGGCTGCTGTTAAAATCACTGACAAGTGCACTGTTTGTTTTGCAAGGTGGCATGAACTTGTTTTTTGCAATCAAAATGAAAACAAATTTGCTTAAATTTTGCATCTTCCTTGTTGTGGGGCTTGTGTTTGCCATGCTTGGAGATATATTCTTAAACGCCGAGTTTGCCGCCGGCGACATCGAATTTATTATCGGAGCAATCTTCTTTGCAATTGGCCATGTGTTTTTCTTCACATCCTACTGCTTTGTTTTGAAATTCAGATGGCTTGACCTTGTGTATGGTGCGGCGATAATTTTGCCGTCAGTTTTGTTTATCACCCTTGCCCCTATCTTTGATTTTGGCGGCATTGTCATGGAAATTTTGTGCATTGTGTATGCGATTGTAATTTCTCTTATGGTTGGCAAGGCGCTTTCAAATCTTGTCAAAAATGTTTCATTATTGAACATCATCATCTTTGTTGGAAGCGTGCTGTTTTTCATCTCAGACTTGATGCTTCTTTTGAATATGTTTGGCGGCCTGCCACGCTTTGTTGACATAATCTGCCTTGCAACCTATTACCCTGCTGAAACCTTACTTGCATTCTCAGTGCTTTGCGCAACAAATATTTTTAACATAGGAAAAACACATGAAAATTAAAATTTATTTCAAAGATTATATGTATCTTGCACACGAGAAAATGAAAAGAACTCAAAATGAACGTACTTTGATTTTTGGCTCTTCCCATGCTTTTAATGATTTTGACACACAGATCAACGGGGGGGGGAATTTAGCGGTTATTTCGCAAGATATATACTACGGCTATCAATTTTATAAACTTTCAAACAATCCAAATCGAAAAAATATAGTCTTGTTTTTCTCTCTTTTTACACCTGGTTCTTGCCTTTTGAAAACAAAAAAAATGAAAACACAATGCATTATGTATAAACTACTTTTTGGCATTGATTATGAATATCCAGAAATTGTGCAAGATTGCATGTTGCAAGCGCTTGAGCCAAAAGTTGCAAAAATTATCGAAAAAGATATGAAAAATTCAAAAAAATTCCAAAAGCGCCTTGAAGAAATCGATGAATTATTACATAAAAAGTATAACCCTAAAAAGAAAATTAAAATAATTCATAAACGCTCGCTCAGACATTTTAAAGAATCAACTCGTCCAATAAGTGAAATGCACTGGTGCGAACAGTTTATGATGGACTCGCAGCAAAATGGGCAAAATCTGTTTATTATAATCCCGCCGGCCGCAAGCACATATAGAGAAGTTTTGGACAGCCCAGACAAACTGTTTTCGCAAGTGACTGAAATGGCAAAAAAATATCCAAATGTGACCGTTTTGAATTTATTTGACAGCCCAATGTTTCAAACTGAGCATTTTGCCGATAGCGATCATTTAAACTACAAAGGTGCAAAAATTATGACCGATTTTCTGTGGAGTGAGATTAGCAAAAAAGACAAAGTTTAATATAATAACTATGTAGGAGAACAGAATGTCCTTAAACGAAATCACTCAGCAGTTTGAATTGAATGGCAACAAAGTTTTAAAAATCACGCCTTATGGAAAAGGGCATATAAATGATACTTTCGTTGTAGAAACAGGCAGAAAAAGATATATTTTGCAAAGAATAAACACAAATTTGTTTCAAAATCCTGAAAAATTGATACACAATCATCTGCTAATCACAAATTACATAAAGAAAAACAATCCAGATGAAAAAGTTTTGACACTCATTCCAACCAAAGACAAAGCCTATCTCTCAAAAACGCCTTTGGGCTGTTTTAGAATGTTTGAGTTCGTGGAAAACTCCACTTGTTTTGATAAAGTCACTCCAGATTTGTTTGAAAAATCCGGCGAAATTTTTGGAAATTTCACAGCCATGTTAGACGGCTTTGATGCAACAAAACTTTATGACGTTCTGCCAAATTTCCATGACACAGAGCTTCGTTTTCAGCAGTTTGAAAAGGCTCTCAACCAAAATTTGTCGGGGCGTGCAAAAGAATGCAAAGAAGAGATAGATTTTGTTTTAAAGCGCAAAAAAACTGCTCCCGTTTTTATGAATATGTTGCAAAATGGCGAGATTCCTTATCGCGTCACTCACAATGACACAAAGATAAACAACCTTTTGTTTGACAAATCCGGAAATGGCGGAGTTGTGATTGACCTTGACACAATCATGAAAGGTGCGGCAGGCTTTGACTTTGGCGACTCCATTCGCTTTGGTGCGACCACTGCAGAAGAAGATGAAAAAGACTTAAACAAAGTTCATTTTGATTTAAATTTGTTTAAGGCATACACAAAAGGCTATTTAAAAAACATGGGAAGTCTTCTCACACAAAAAGAAAAAGACACCCTTGCTTTCAGTGCAATTTTAATCACCTATGAATGCGGGATGAGATTTTTGACCGACCATTTAAATGGCGACACTTATTTTAAAATAAATCACAGCGGGCATAATTTGGAGCGCGCCCGCACGCAATTCAAACTTGTCAGTGACATGGAGAAAAATTTTGGCAAAATGCAACAAATTGTCAAAAAAGAAAGCGCTAATCACACTTTAAATGCTGTTAAATTTTAGTGAGCCCCTGTTGTGTGCCATACAAATTTTGTGGATATTGACCATTGTCTTTCATGCTTTGTATGGCATTTTTTAATGGGACAAGTTCTTCACGATATGTCATTCCATACCATTTGGATGATGTTGGCAAAACATGCATGGTGGCTTTGCCCTCTTTAAGCATATGCCCCACAACATCTGGCAACAAAAATTCGGCAGTGGCCAATTTCTCTTGCCCTTGTCTGAAAAAACTTTGTGCCATTTCTCTTATCTCTTTAAGAATGTTTTTACTGAAGCCAAACATTGTCATAGACACCATAGTTTGAGGCCTTATCTCTTTCCAATTTTCTTCATTGAGCGGAGTGGCAAAGATTCTGCCACCTCTTTTTTCAATTTTGCTTTCAACAATATTTGTTGCCTTCCCGTTTTGCAGAGAAAAAATCCCGCGCTTTACTGCCCCTGTATCTGAAAGGGTGTTTTGCGCCTCATATCCTGCACTGACAAACTCATTTTCTTTGCTTTGTTTAAGAAAATCTGCAATGATTTTAAAAGAATTGAAGCCATAAAAATCATCCGCATTGATTACTGCGAATTTGTCAGATACAACATTTTTGCACTCATAAAGCGCATGTGCTGTTCCCCAAGGTTTTTTGCGTTCTGGCGGAATGATAGTCCCCTTTGGCACATCTTCCACATTTTGAAAAGCATACACAACCGGAGCAAATTTTCTAAGTCTTTTTACAACTGTGTCCTCAAACAATTGTTGATTTTCCTTTCTTATTATCAAAACAACTCTGTCAAAACCTGCCCTGATCGCATCAAAAACAGAATAGTCCAAAATAAAATTCCCATCTTTGTCAACCGGCTCTGTCTGTTTATTTCCTCCAAAGCGACTGCCCATTCCTGCTGCTAAAATAACTAAATCCATATTCCCTGCCTTTTTTAAAATATATCATCTTTTGAATAAATTGGCAACAAAAACACGCTTTTTTATTGTTTTTGTGCTATTTTTCATAAAATTGTAAGTCTATGCCTGATAATTTCGGCTTAAAAGCACCATTTCCAAATCTTCAGCCTTTTTTAAAAGGCTGGCAAAATAAAGGGTTAAAATCACATGGCTTTTTGTAAAAAGCGTCTTTAAATTAAATTTCACATTTCTGGCTCTTAAATTCTGTTTAAGTGTTTTTATTTCGCCCATAATAATTGGAATAAAATTCAGCGCTATGACAATGACAATCACCATGTTGTCTGTGTTGACTTTAAAAAGTTTAAGCGGATAAAGCATTTGGCTGACTCCATTTGCGATTTGCACAGGACTGAAAACATTTGAGAAAATAAAGGCAAAATTTGTTACAATCAAGATTTTCCATGCCACAATTGCACTTTCCTGAACGCTGTCAAAGATAAGGTTGAAAAGAAAAACAAAAATTGCAAAAAACAAAATTTTATATAGATTTTTTAAAGTTTTTAAAACATTTATTTTAAAAATAATCAACAAAAGCAGATTGAACACTGAAAAACCAATCAGCGCATATACATTTGAAATCAAGAAAACACAAAGTGAATATGCAATGAAAAACAACAGAAAGACAATCATTTCAATCTCCCTTTAAGAATTTCTAAAAGTTCTTCATCGTCAACATGGTCTATGCTTTGCAACTGCTCAATCAACGCCAATTTTAAAGGAATGTAAAAGCCAAGTTTTCTAAACACGCTTAAATCTTTCAAAACTTCTTCCTTTTCTTTAAACGCAACCATTTGCCCGTTGTCCAAAACGGCAACTCTGTCTGCATAGACAATTTCTTCAATAAGATTTGTTGTGAAAATCACTGTGACGCCCTGATTTTTTAGTCTTTTAAAAATTCTGTATAAAACTTGTTTTGTGGATGTGTCAAGATAGACAGAGGCTTCGTCAAAAATCATCACATCTGGATGGATTGCAAGCATGTTTGCAATCACAACTCTTTGCTTTTGTCCAGCGGAAAGTGTGAAAGTTTCACTTTGCGTAAAATCTTCCATTTCAACAAGTTTAAGCGCTTCTTTTATGAGACTGTCAAATTCCTCTTTTGGCACTTTGTAATTCTTCAGCGTGAAAGCGATGTCGTCATACACCTTGTTGAAGATAATTTGATTATCCGGATTTTGCAAAACTATGCCAATTTTTTTATCCCCTTTCTTTTGCCCGTCAAACAAAACTTTGCCTTTTTGCGGCTTAATCAGCCCCGCAATAAGTTTGACAAGTGTGGTCTTTCCATTTGCATTGTTCCCTGTGATTGCAACGATTTCTCCACTTTTTATCGTCAAATTCAAGTTTTTTATCTCAAATTTCGGATATTTTAAACAAACATCTACAAGTTCTATCATTTTTTATCCTCCTTTTTTGAGGAAGATTCATCTTTTGTTTTTTCGATTTTTGTCTTATCTTCAGAAACTTCTACTTCAATATTTTTGTTGAAAAGTCTGTCATATATTCCCATTTTTTTAAATCCAAGATGCAGAAAAAAGATTGTTGTTATTTGAATTGGCAACATAACAAGTTCTTTCACAAGTCGGGTTGGCAAAATTGCAACAAGCGCCTTTTTTGTTGTTATATAAATCCACAAACTGTTTAAAAGTCCATTGCAAATTGCAATTACAAGAAGTGTGCTTATTGAAAGCATCAAAATAAATTTTTTATATGACATGTTCTTTTTATATTTTAAGCAAATGCCATAAATAAAGCCTGAAAGTGTTGCCGAAATTGTGTAACCCACAAAATAAGCCCCAAACGGAAAGAGCAGCGCTCCGATTAAGTCCGCAAGCCCCGCCACAAGCATTGTCCACCATGGGCCAAGCAGGATTGCACACAACATGATTGGAATATATGAAAAAGAAATAACTAAGATAGGTGTTTTTATTGACAAAAATCTACTCAAAACAATAGTTGCAGCAAGCATAAGTGCAGCAATAATCACTTTTTTCAAATTCGACATATTAAAACTCCTTTTATTAAAATCTAATAAAAGTTCTATATCTCGAATTTCAACCTTTTAAAAATCAAAACTTTACACTTTCTCATAGGCGTAACCCTCTAATATATATATTATATTCTTTTGAAATTGTAATGTCAAATTTTTACACTGATTATAAAACACAAAAAACACGAAAATTTCGTGTTTTTTGTTCAGTTGTCGCAATCAGTGAATATCCAATTCGTCCAAAACTTCTTTGATAATTTTCATGGCTTTGTCCATTTGCGCTTTTGTGTGAGTTGCTGTGTAACTTGTGCGCAAAAGTGCCATTCCCGGTGGAGTTGCTGGAGTTATGACAGGATTGACATAAACACCGCGTTCAAGCAACATTTTGCAAGCCCTAAACGCTTTGAAATCGTCATAGACATAT
>CANRDW010000013.1 GCA_947629505.1 uncultured Clostridia bacterium | reverse complement strand
AAGAGATTGACGCTCTCGGCGGTCAAGAAGTTTTGTTCCCGGTTGTTATGCCGCGTGAACTTTGGGAGATGAGCGGACGTTACACATCCATCAAAAACGAAATGGTGCGTTTTAAAGACAGAACAGGTCATGACATGGTGCTTGGCATGACTCATGAAGAGGCTGCTGTTTTCATGGCGATGAACACCGTTCAAAGTCACGACCAACTGCCGTTTATGGTCTATCAACTTCAAACAAAATTCCGTGACGAGCCACGTTCTCGCGGCGGGCTTATTCGCGTGAGAGAGTTCACAATGAAAGACGCTTATTCTTTCCACGCAACGCAGGAAGATTTGGACAGTTTCTATCAAAAAGCATATGATGCCTACAAGCGCATCTACAAGCGTATAGGCTTTAAAAATTTCACTGTTGTTGAGGGCGACAACGGCATGATGGGCGGAAAGGTTTCTCACGAATATATGGCGGTGACAGATGCCGGCGAGGACAGACTTGTCATTTGCCCAAAATGCGGCTATTCAAGCAATATGGAAGTTGCCGTTTCAGTCAAAGATGAAAACGACCATGTCAGCGGCGGCGAACTCAAAGAAGTTTTCACAGGCAACGCTCACTCAATTGAAGAAGTTTGCGCTTTTCTTGAAACTGACGCAAAACACACCATCAAAGCAGTTTGCTATCAGACAAGTGATGAAAAACTTGTTGTGGCATTCTTGCGCGGCGACTATGAAGTGAATGAAACAAAACTTCAAAAGATTGCTCAAAGCGAACTTTATCCTGTTGAGGTTGAAAAATATGGGCTTTGCGCGGGAAATATTGGCTGTGTAAATCTCAACTTGCCAGAGGGCAGCATTGTGGCATATGACAAGACAATTGAAGGCCTTGAAAACTTTGTCACAGGCGCAAATAAAAAGGATTTTCACCTTGTTCATGCAAGTGCATCTCGCGATTTGCACGGTGTAAATTTTGTTGATATTGCAAATGTCAAAGAGGGCGACACATGTGTTCATTGCGGCGAAAAACTCACTTTCACACGCGGCATTGAAATTGGAAATATCTTCCAACTTGGCACAAAATACACAAAATCCATGGGCTTTAAAGTGACCATGCCAGACGGCACAACAAAAGAGCCGATTATGGGCTGCTATGGGATTGGCGTTGGGCGAAGCCTTGCAAGCATAATCGAAGAAAAAGCGGACGATAAGGGGCTTGTTTGGCCTATGACAATCGCACCATGGCATGTGCATTTTTGCCCACTTAGAATGGACGATGAAAATGTCAGAGCGTTTGCAGCAGAGATTTACAAAGAGATGACTGCTGCTGGCATTGAAGTTTTATATGACGATCGCAATCTCTCTGCCGGTATAAAACTGACAGACAGCGAACTTATGGGGCTTCCAATCCGTGTTGTTCTGAGCCCAAAAACCTTGCAAGAACAACAGGTTGAGGTGACAATGCGTGAAAGCGGCGAGAAAATCTTTATCTCCATAAAAGACCTTATCAGCGAACTTAAAGCCATCGTTCAAGACGAAATCGACCAAATAGAAAATGCATAAAATAGGACAAAAACTGTCCTATTTTTCTTTTAAAAGAAATATAATATTTTGATGAAAAATTACAGTTTGTCTTGGGCGTGGAAAACCTTTATTCTTTCAATCTGTCTTTCCATACTTTTCAGTATGCTTTCTCAAAGTTTGTTTCCATCTCTTCCTGTTTTTCTGTCGCTTTTTATCATTTTGTTTTTCATTGTGATAAGCGTGATTTTCGATATGATTGGGGTTGCCGTCACATCCACAGACCTTGAAAATCTTGAAAAACACAGCAGTGACAAAGGCTTTAAAACGGCAAAAAAACTTTGTTTAAACACAGACAAGGTTTCCTCTTTTTGCGGCGATGTTGTGGGGGACATCTGTGGAATTTTAAGTGGTGCGGGTGGCGTGAGTTTGGTTGTAAATCTTCACATTTTAAATCCAAGCGTCTATTTTTTGATAACCTGTCTTGTGAGTTCGCTTATTGCAGGGCTTACAATCTTTGGCAAAGCGGTGTTTAAGCGTTATGCCGTGGACAACTGCGAAAGCGTGGTGCTTTACATTGGCAAAATTTTGGAGAATAACATTTTTTCTTTCAAAAAATTTGAAAAAAATAAGAAAAACAGTTGACAAAGGGCAAAAAATTGTGTTAATATATGGCAGTAAGAAAGCAGAAGTTCCCTTCTCACCCATCGAATTTCGTTTTGGTGTGGTTTCAAAAACAGTTTATTTTCGCACGATGTGCGTTTTGAATTGGTGGGAACTATGCGTCCTACCAATTTTTTATAAAAGGAGATTACAGCCATTTTTAAGGAACTTTTTATCAATGACCAAATCACAGCAAAGGAAGTGCGTTTGATTGGAGAAGAAGGGGAACAACTTGGAGTTGTTTCAAGATTTGAGGCGCAAAACAAGGCTGACGAAGCGGGGCTTGACCTTGTGCTTATGTCACCAAACTCAAATCCACCTGTGTGCAAACTTATGGACTATGGGAAATATAAGTTTGACACACTCAAAAAAGAAAAAGAGATGCGCAAAAATCAAAAGATAAGCGAAATCAAAGAGATTCAACTTTCAATGAGAATAGATGACTATCACATCAATTTCAAATTGAAAAATGCTCAAAAGATTTTGCAAGACGGTGACAAGGTGAAGGTTTCACTTCGTATGCGCGGCAGAGAGCAAGCATATTCAAACAACGCAGTTGAAATTGTCAAAAAGTTTGTCACCGACCTTGCCGATTATGGCTTTATTGAAAAAGAGCCTGTGATTATGGGCAAAAATGTGTCAGTTGTAATCAATCCAAAAAAAGCGTAAAAGGAGAAAAGGAAAATGCCTAAACAAAAAACACACAGCGGTGCAAAGAAAAGATTTCATCTCACTGCAACAGGAAAGGTTAAGTTTGCACGTCCAAACAAAGGACATTTCTTGACCAACAAAAATCAAAGTCGAAAAAGAAAACTCAGAAAAGGATCTTATATTGCTGGCAAGAATGCTGACAACATCAAGACACTGCTCTGCAAATAATAGGAGGGGAACATGAGAGTTAAAAGAACTGTAAACGCCGTAAAAAAGCGCAGAAAGATTTTAAAACAAGCGAAAGGTTATTTCGGAGCAAAAAGCAAACTTTACAGAACTGCTCGTGAGCAAGTTATGAAAAGTGGCCAATATGCATATGTTGGCAGAAAACTCAAGAAAAGAAATTTTCGTGCTCTTTGGATCACAAGAATCAATGCTGCATGCCATCAAAACGACATCTCATACAGCAGATTTATTGATGGACTTAAAAAAGCAAACATCACACTCAACAGAAAAGTGCTTGCTGACATGGCAGTGAGAGAACCTGCTGCTTTTGCAGAACTTGTTGCACTTTGCAAGAAGGCATAAGTTGGAAAAGGCGAGCAAGAATTTCATATTGAACTTAAAAAAGCAAAAACGAGAAAACAAGTCTTTGCTTTTTTTAGATAATATGAAGATAATAAAAGACGCAATCGAAAACAACACGATAAAACCTGAATGTATTTTGACAAGTTTGGACTCTTTGGACATTGAAACAGATGCCAAAATTTACAGTGTTTCGCAAAGCGTTATAGAACAACTTGCGGACACAAAAACACCACAGAAAGTATTATGTATTGCATACTACACACAACATACTGTGCAAGTGCCAACAGAAAACTTTTTGGTTTTGGACGGCCTGCAAGACCCGGGCAATGTTGGAACACTTATCAGAACTGCCAAGGCATCTGGCTTTAAAAGTGTGTTTTTAATTGACAGCGTGAATATTTCAAATCAAAAACTTATCAGAAGTTCGGTTGGCGCAGTGCTAGGCGGCAATGTTTTTGAGATGTCAAGAGAAGATTTTGTCAATTTTGCCAAAAAGAACAAACTGAACTTAGTTTGCTGCGACATGAATGGTGAAAACATCTTCAAAACTGACCTTAAAAGTGTTGTTGGCGTTGTTGTTGGCAATGAAGGGCAGGGCGTGAGCAAAGAAATCCGCTCGCTGTGCTTTAAAACTGTCAAAATTCCAATGGAGAGTGGGATTGAAAGTTTGAATGCTGCTGTAAGTGGCGCGATTGTCATGTATCAAATAAATAAAAATAAATTGTCTTAAAATCGTTTTGATTTTATTTGCGCATTTAGTATAATATAAAAAGTAAATTACTTAAAGGAGAAAAAGTATGTCGGGACATTCAAAATGGCATAATATTCAAGCCAAAAAAGGTAAAACAGATGCCGCAAGGGGCAAGATTTTCACGAAGATTGGTCGTGAAATTGCTGTTTGCGTGAAAAATGGCGGAAGCGACCCTAATGTTAACAGCAAACTTAAAGATATCATCGCAAAGGCAAAGGCTGCAAATATGCCAAATGACAACATCGAAAGGTCAATCAAAAAGGCTGCCGGGGAACTTGGCGGAGTCAACTATGAGGCGCAAACCTATGAAGGCTATGGTGTGGGCGGCTCTGCTGTGATTGTTGAATGCCTGACTGACAATAAAAACCGCACTGCCGGGGATGTTCGCCATGCTTTTGATAAACACGGCGGCTCACTTGGCTCAAACGGCTGCGTTTCATATCTTTTCAAACGCAAAGGCTCGGTTATTGTGATTGATGTCAAAGATGCCGAGGCGCTTATGCTTGACGCAATCGAACTTGGCGCAGTTGATGTCGTTGAGGACGAGGACAGCGTTGAAATCATCACAGAGGCAAACGAACATGGCAAAATGAGTGATGCACTTACGGCAAAGGGCTATAATGTCGTGTCCGCTGAAACCGCTCTTGTTCCAGATTTGTATGTTGACTTAAATGCCGAACAGCAAGCAAAATTCCAGCGCATGATTGACGCACTTGAAGATTTGGACGATGTGCAAGAAGTTTATCATAATGTCAACCTTGACGAAGAAGAATAGAATTTTTAAAAGCACTCCATTTTGTTTGACAAAGTGGGGTGTTTTTTATATAATTGTTTCATGAGAATTTTAGGAATAGACCCGGGGTATGGGATTGTTGGCTATGGCATAATCGACACGCATAAAAACAACGCTGTTGTGGATTTTGGAGTTATTGAAACGCCAAAAGAAGAGAGCTTTCCAATAAGGCTTCTGCGCATTGAAGAGAGCTTGCGTGTGCTGATGGAGAGATACAGGCCAGACGAAGTGGCGATTGAAGAACTGTTTTATTTCAAAAATCAAACAACTGTCATCCCTGTTGCTGAGGCAAGGGGCGTGATTGTGTTGACTGCACAAAAGTATTGCGACCGAATTTTTGAATACACGCCGATGCAAATCAAACAAGCGCTCACGGGCAACGGCCGTGCGGACAAAAAACAGATGCAGTTTATGGTGAAAGCGGTGTTAGGCCTTGAGAAAGTGCCAAAGCCAGACGATGTAGCGGATGCGCTTGCGGTTGCACTTTGCCACAGTCAAATCAATCCAAGTTTGAACAACAATATGATTATGTAGGAGAAGAAAATGATTTCATTTTTGATTGGAACAATCGAAGAAAAACACGAAAACACGTGTGTTGTGAATGTCAACGGGGTTGGCTATGAACTTGTCATTTCAAACAACACTCTTGTCACACTGCCGATGGAGGGTGAAACGGCGAAAGTTTTGACCTATCTTCAAGTCAGCGAAAACACAGGCGTGTGTCTGTATGGCTTTGCAACCGAAGAAGAAAAAAATATGTTTTTAAAACTCATCACTGTTTCTGGAATTGGCCCAAAGAGTGCGATCTCCGTGCTTTCGGGGGCGAAACTAAGTGAACTTGTGCTTGCGATTGCCACAGGTGACAGCAGTATCTTGGCGAAAATCAAGGGGCTTGGCAAGAAAAGTGCAGAACGCATTTGTTTGGAACTCAAAGACAAAGTCAGCGCTGTTGGAACATCTCTTGACGACATTCCAATCATGAATGCAAACATAAATGAAAATGTTTTGAATGACGCTGTTGAAACACTTATCACACTTGGGGTGAACAAAAATGAGGCATACAGAATGGCGCGAAGCAAGATGACAGACCTATCTATGACGGCAGAAGAAATCATTTTGAAAGTTTTGAAAGAATATGGGAGATAACAAAATATTGTGTATTATGCAATAAAAATCTTTGCATAATACACCAAATATAGAATAAAAGGAAAATTTATGGAAGATAGATTTATCACAAGCAGCAAAAATTGGACAGATGCCGAAATTGAAAACTCATTGAGGCCAACTTCACTGTCTCAATATGTTGGACAAGAGAAAATCAAACAAAGTTTGGAAGTTTACATCAAGGCGGCAAAGACGCGTAAAGATGCCCTTGACCATGTTCTTTTATATGGCCCACCGGGGCTTGGGAAAACCACGCTTGCACACATTATTGCAAACGAACTTGGCAGTCAGTTTAAAGTTACATCTGGCCCGGCGATTGAGCATGCCGCTGACCTTGCCGCAATTTTGACAAATCTTGGCAAAAATGATGTTTTGTTTATTGACGAAATTCACAGACTCAACAAAAGCGTTGAAGAGATTTTATATCCTGCTATGGAGGACTTTGCGCTTGATTTTATCGTTGGAAAAGGCCCGTCAGCAAAGAATATGCGTCTTAAAATTCAGCCTTTCACACTTATTGGCGCAACCACAAAAGCGGGCATGCTTACAAGCCCACTTCGTGACCGTTTTGGCGTGATTTGCAGGCTTGAACTTTATGCCGACACCGAACTTCAGGTGATCATCAAACGCTCGGCATCCATTTTGAACATCGACATTGACGAACAAGCAAGTTTGGACATCGCAAGGCGTTCGCGTGGGACTCCGCGTATTGCAAACCGCCTTTTAAAGCGTGTTCGTGACTATGCCGAGGTTGCCGGAACGGGCAAAATTACAAAAGATATCGCCGATAAAGCACTTTCCAAGATGGAAATTGATGAACTCGGGCTTGATTTTATCGACCGCAAGATTTTGGAGAGCATAATCTACAAATTTGGCGGCGGGCCTGTTGGGCTTGACACACTTTCCGCCACAATATCCGAAGATGCCGGCACAATCGAAGATGTGTATGAGCCATATCTGTTACAACTTGGCTTTGTTGCACGCACTCCGCGTGGGCGCGTTGCACTTGAAAACGCATATAAACATCTTGGAATCGAATACACACAGAAGTGAGAACAACATGCAAAGAGAACTTTTAAAATCGACATATTTTTATGAACTTCCGCAAGAACTTATTGCACAATCGCCAATTGAGCCGCGTGATCATTCACGGCTTTTGTGTTTTAATCGCAAAAGCGGAAAAGTTTTTCATAAGCATTTTTATGACATTCTCGACTTTTTAAAAAGTGGCGATATTCTTGTGATAAACAACACAAAGGTGCTTCCTGCAAGGCTTTATGGCTTTAAAGAAACAACCGGTGCGAAGATTGAGGTGCTTTTGCAAAAACGCATCAATCTCACTGAGTGGGAAGTTTTGATTAAGCCGGCAAAACGCGTTGACGTTGGCACAAAGATTGTTTTTAATCAAAATATTGAGTGTGTTGTGACACAAAAGGGTGAATATGGCGGATGCAAGGTCAATTTCTCATATGACAAGAAAAAGACTTTTGAAGAGCATTTGATGGAGATTGGCACAATGCCACTTCCACCATATATAAAGGAAAAACTCAAAAACCAAAACCGCTATCAGACAGTGTATGCAAAAGTTGAAGGCTCAAGTGCAGCGCCAACGGCGGGCTTGCATTTCACACAAGAGTTGTTGGAAAAGATAAAGGCGAAAGGCGTGGAAATTTGCGAAGTTTTGCTGCATGTTGGGCTTGGCACATTCAGGCCGGTGAAAGAAGACAACATCTTAAATCACGAGATGCACAGTGAATATTTTGAGATTACAAAGGCTGTGGCAGACAAAATCAACACGGCAAAAAGCGAGGGCAGGCGTGTTGTTGCCGTTGGCACAACATCCGTGCGTGTTTTGGAAAGTGGAGTGGATGAAAATGGCAAACTCGTTCCGCAAAAAAGAGAAACTAAGATTTTCATCTATCCGCCATATAAATTTAAAATGGTGGATGCGCTTATCACTAATTTCCACTTGCCTGAAAGCACACTTATCATGCTTGTGTCGGCATTTATTGGTGACATCGACAAAACGCTTGACCTTTACAAGACGGCAGTGAATGAAAAATATCGTTTCTTTAGTTTTGGGGATGCAATGTTTATTGAATAAAAGGGGAATATATGAAAAATCGAAGTGAAATTGAAGAAAAATACAAATGGGATTTGTCCAAATTTTGCAAAGATGAAAAGGACTTTTATGCCAAACTTGACGCTATGACGAAAAAACTTGAAGAGTTTAAAGCCTTTGAGGGCAAACTGTCAGATGATGACACGCTGCTTAAATATTTGAAATTTAAGTATAAATTCTATGAGGACACTTGTTTTGATTTGTATGCGAATCTTCGTCAAAGTGAAGATGCATCAAATCGTGCAGCAAATGAAATGTGTGAAAAACTTGGGATGTTTTATTCCAAACTTTCACCAATTGTCACTTCAATTGAAACTGAGATTGATAAATTTTCACTTGCAAAATTGAATAGATTGAAAGATGACGCAAAATTTTCTGCTTACAAGCGCTTTTTTGAGCAGACAATTCGCCACAAAAAACACAACCTTTCAAAGAAAGAAGAGATTTTGCTTGCTAAAATGGGCGAATGTTTGGGCGGCTGCAGTGACAGTTATGACAAATTTTCAGATGTGGATTTGAAGTTTGACAAAATCAAAGATAAAAACGGGAAAGAGCATGAATTTTCGCAGTCAAATTATTCACTTTATGCTGAGAGTGATGACCGAGTTTTAAGAGAAAACGCTTTCAGAGAAATTAACAGCAAACGCGGGGATTTTATTCACTTTTTGGCGGCGAATTACATTTCAAATGTCAAAGAAGATTGCGTGATTGCAAAAGTTAGGAAATACAAGTCCGCTCTTGAGGAATCGCTTTATTGTGAAGAGATTGACACACGCGTTTATGATATGCTTATCAAAAAAGTGCGTGAAAATGTCGCTTTACAACAACGCTATTTCGAACTTAAAAGAAGAATGCTTAAACTTGACAAATTTGCAATCTATGACACTTTTGCACCGGTTGCTAAAAACACAAAGAAATTTACCTATGACGAAGCAATTGAGATTATCAAAAAGGCAGTTGCAGTTTTGGGGGATGAATATGTAAATCTTGTGCAGCGCGCAAAGGACGAACGTTGGATTGATGTTTTTCCAAACAAGAACAAAACAAGCGGGGCTTTCTCAACAGCCAATAAAGGGGCGACACCTGTTGTGCTTACAAACTTTGAGGGGAATTTGGAAGGCGTTTTCACCCTGGCGCACGAACTTGGCCACGCAATTCACTCATATTTTTCAAATAAAACTCAGCCAATTCAAACGGCGTATTACACAATCTTTGTTGCGGAAGTTGCAAGCACCACAAACGAGCAACTTTTGCTTCAATATCTCCTGAAAAATGCAAAGACTGATGCCGAAAGAATTTCATATTATGACTACTTTTTAAAAGAGATGAGAAGTTGCATTTTCAGGCAGACAATGTTTGCTGAATTTGAGGAGTTTGCACACGCAGAATATGAAAAAGAGCATCCGCTTTCATGCGAATTATTGTGTGAAAAATATAAGGAATTAAACGATTTTTATCATGGCAAAAAAGTTGTGCAAATTCCACAGATGCAATATGAATGGGCGCGTATCCCTCATTTCTACAACAGTTTTTATGTGTATAAATATGCAATAGGGCTTATCTGCTCACTGAAGATTTCTTCACAACTTTTACAGGAGAAAAACTTTGCTAAAAAATATATCAAGTTTCTCTCTTCTGGCTGTTCGAAAGACCCTGTTTCCCTTTTACAAATTGCCGATTGTGATTTGACACAAGAAAAAACTTTTGATGATGCTTTTTCTATGTGTGAAAAATATATTGAAAATTGGGAGAATGTTTTGCGTGCATAAATATAAATAAAATGTATAAATATGCACACATTCAACAATTCCAATGAAATTCTTGACTTTTTAATTTTTATTGAATATAATAAAAACAGTAAAGTAAATCAAATTTCTTTATGGCGGTCATCTTAAAGTTGGGCACGCCATTTCTTTTTTTTTAAAAAAACTAAAACAAGGAACACAAGCCTTGTTTTAGTTTTCATTTCCAAAGAGGAAGCCTAGTATGAAGAACAAAAGTTCATTGTTGTTGCCGCATCGATTAGGGGATGGCGATGGGCAAATACAGTTTGGAGGTGTGAAACATGGTGGTTTGCAACATCCTCCACATGGATGCAAATCTAGATAATTTCCAGCAGTGTATTTTGTTGAGTATTTCATGTTTGCCTCCATTATCAATGTATGTGCAACGAGAATTTTTGTTAAAAAGTTTGAGAAAAAATTTTTTTGTGATATTATATTTGCATGAGATTGGACATTTTTCTTGTTGAAAAGGGGTTTTATCCTTCACGCGAAAAAGCAAAACAGGCCATAACTTCTGGGCGTGTTTTTATTGATGGCAAGGTTGAGAAGAAGCCATCTTTTCAGTGCGATGACAACGCAAAAGTGAATTGCAAGCCCTTTGAATATGTTTCGCGCGGGGGTTTTAAACTTGAAAAAGCGCTTTTGGAATTTAACATAAATTTATTGGGCAAGGTTGTGCTTGATGTTGGAGCGTCCACAGGTGGATTTACAGATGTTTGCCTTATAAATGGTGCGAAAAAGGTCTATGCGGTTGACACAGGGCACGGTCAACTTGCAGAAAAACTGCTTTTTGACGAAAGAGTGATAAATTTAGAAAAAACGAACTATCTTTCTCTTGATAAAGCGAAGATTTCTGATGCAGAATTTGTTGTCATTGATGTGTCTTTTGTCAGTTTGACACATTTGCTTCCAAAAATATGGCAGGATTTTGACAAAGTGGAAGTTGTGGCACTGATAAAGCCACAATTTGAGTGTGGAGCGGTTTATGCAAAAAAGCATAACGGGGTTGTAAAGGATGAAAAAGAGCGCACAAAGGCAATTTCAAACGTTGTTGACTGTGCCAAGAGTTTGGGATTTTCCGTTGATAAAGTGATAAATTCGCCAATCAAAGGTGGCGATGGAAATGAAGAATTTTTAGTTCATTTTTATAAATAAAAAAAAGCATTTTAGTGCTTTTTTTCTTTTTTATAGAAAATCTTTGTCAAAAAGTAATTCATTGAATTTTGTGAAAGCATTTTCCTTGCGACATTGAAAAATTTGTATTGTTTTCCAATGATGTATCTTGGCTTTAGGTGACTTTTCTCGCAGATTTTAGCAAGTTTTTTGACGGCATATTCCGGTGTCATGCGGCGCGCCTCAGTTTTTTCAGTTGGCTTTGTGGAAAGTTCGATTGAGTTGCCATAGCGCTCGTTTGTTTCATACACTTTCACTCGATTGTTGGAAAAGTTTGTGCGAACATCTCCGGGGCAGATTGAGGTCACTTGGATTTGAGTTTGGGAAAGTTCCATTCTTAAACTTTGTGCAAAACTGTCAACAGCGGCTTTGCTTGCACAATAATATGCCTTAAACGGCAGTGGGAAAAGCGCTGTGGCAGATGCAAGGATGATGATTTTTCCTTTTTTCTTCATCATTGGAATGGCATATTTGCAGGCGTTTGCTGTGCCAAAAAAATTGACATCAAACTGTTTTTTTGTGGCATCTTCTTTCAAAAGCTCGATTGCGCCACTAACACCATACCCAGCGCAGGTGATGAGCATGTCAATTTCGCCATTTTCAAGATATATTTCATCGAAAATTGCCTTCAATTTCTTGTGGTCAGCGACATCGACACTGTAATTTGTGCCATCAAGCGAAATATCAATCACAACATCGCCTTTTTTTTCAAAATAATTTTTAAGTCCAAGTCCAAGTCCGCTTGAAGCGCCGGTTATTACAATTGTTCGTTTTTCGATTCTCATAAAACACCTCAACAACTATTTTATAATAAAAAATGTTTTTTTCAAAATAATTTGACAATATTTTTATTAAATGTTAACATATTAAAGATTAGAGGTGACATAAAACATGTATATGAACAAAACAAAAAGAAATTTAATCATTGCAGCATCGATTATAAATCTCATAGATGCGGGATTTGGGCTTCTATTTGCGATTTTGCTTGTTTTTTATAAAGATGCCCTTGCTGCTTTTGAAGATTATGCAATCCTAATCTCATATATTCCATCAAATGTTGTTATGTCTGCGTTGAGTTTTGCTATTGCACTTGTGGGAAGCATTTTGCTTTTCTTTGCAGTGAGGCAAAAAGGCAAATATTTCAGAACATCACAGGGGATTTTCATTGCGGGGTTTATAATAGTTGTGCTTTGCGGGGGATTCTTGCCATGGATTTTGCTTTTGATTTCATTCTTTATTAGTGACGTGATTGTCATCAACAGGCCAAATGAAGTTAAGCGTGAAGAAAAACAAGAAGAAAAAGCCTATGAGGACAAGAAAAAGCAAATCGAAGATTTAAAGCGTTTGCGTGACAGTGGGCTTATCAGTGAAGAGGAATATAAACAGAAATTGTTTGAACTGCTTTGATATGACATAACACAAAATATGGTGTAGTATGCATGACATAATACACCATATTTTGTGTTTTAATTTGTTTTTAAATCAATCTTTCGCCTTTAACTCCGTCTGGAAAATTGCATGGCGAAGGGCATTTATAATCTGGAAATGTGCAGCGTGATGATTTTTTTGCATAAGGTTTCAAATCTTCAGCAGCAGGGTGATTTTCTTTTTCAAGTTCTTGATAGATGTCCATAATATTTTCTGTTGTTTGATTGTCGATTTCGAGTTGCGCCATTGTGCATTTGCGTTCTTTTGCTTTCAAAATGAGGTTGTCTATGCTGCCACTTTCGATGATGTTGACAAGCATTCCTTGTGGAAAGTTTTTTGCAAGTGATTTGCAGTCTTCAATCCATGCATTTGCCAAAACTTCGTTTGATTTTAAAATTGGCGGAATGTAAAATTCTTGTGTCTGTGGAAGCCTGAGTTGATAGTCAATTGTTCTGTGTCTTTGTGCCTGTGCAAGTTGCGCAAAAGAGCCCTTGTATGCGATTTTGTAAATATCGCCATATTGAAAGATGATTGGGCGATTTATTCTGCGGTCAAACAGGCTTAAACTTCTGTTTTTTTGGTCGAAAAGTTGTTCATTGAGATATGGCATCTTTTCAAACTCTTTCAAAAGGTTTTCAATTTCCGCTTTAAGCCTTGTGTTGAATGGGTCTGTTTCGTTTTTGATGATTTCCGCTTCCTTTTTGAAAAGGGAGTATAACAAATTGAATTGACGATAACTTATGGTGTGTGCCATGGTTGTTGGGCTGAAAACTGATGTGAGATATCTTGCATTTTCTTGGGCAAGTTTTTCTATGCGTGTGTCTGTGAAGTAGGCAGGGCATTTTTCTTGATAGTGCTCTTTGATTTCTTTCTCAAAGATTTCAAGCCACTTGTCATACAGTTTTTGTTCATCTTCTGGAAGTGGCATCCTTCTGTATCTTGCACTTTTTTCGCTTGTGGTGTAGGCTTTTTCGTTGTTTAACATCATGGCAATGATTTTTGGAACATCCACAAGTTCAAGGGTGATCTGTGTGTGGTCAAATGGGCTGTGATGTCCGCTTGATTCAATCATTTTAGAGCGTCTTAAAGTCTTTTCTTTTGGCTCATTTAAAAGGGTGTCCATGTTGTCTTTTAAATAGCAAACTCCCGCCATATGTCCAGAAAAAATATCCGCATCCTCTTTTGTGACTTGATAGTCCTCATGGGTTGATGCGATAACTTTAATTTCCATATTTTTCTCCTTTGAGATATATTACAACTTTTGCAGTTTTTTGTCAATATCAGTTTTGTCTTTTGCTTTTAAAAAAATCGGTCAAAAGTTTGGAGCATTCGCTTTCATATTTTTCATCTTGCACAAACTCACATTTGTGATTCAGCCTGTTGGATGTGAGAATGCTCTCAAAAAGGTTGTCGTCAGAGGTCTTTTCTTTTGCGCCATACACAACTTTTTTCAGGCGGGCGTTTGCAATTGCACCTGCACACATTGGGCAAGGCTCAAGCGTGACATACATTTCGCAGGTGTCCAGCCTCCAACTTTTAAGTTTTTTGCATGCTTTGTTGATTGCAATTATTTCGGCGTGCAAAAGGGCGTTTTGCTTTCTTTCACGCATATTTCTGCCTTTTGAGATGACTTTGCCATCTTTGACAATGCAAGCGCCAATTGGCACTTCTTGTTTTCTTCCAGATTTTTTTGCTTCGTTTAAAGCAACTTCCATAAAATTTTCCATGGCATAATTATATCAAATTTTAGAAAAATGTCCAACATATTGTTTGTGTTTTTTTGCAATTTGTGTTAAAATCACTCCATGAGTAATTCAAAAGAACTTCAAAAAACATTTCAAAAACGCAATTTTTACACCATGAAAGACAGTGGCATTGTCTTTCTGTTTGCCCTTATTCTGCCACTTGTCGCTGGGATTATGTTTGCATATATTTCCATGGCAATCATCTCTGCCAGCGGCGTAAAATTTCCAGAGAACGCAAATGTTGCAAATTATATGTTTGAAAACTTCATCTGGTTTGCAATTATCTTTTCAATGATGACGCAAATCGTCTTTTTGTGCATCTATCTTCTCTATCACAAAATTTGCCGAATTTCATACAAGGCGACACAGATTTCTTTCAAAAAAGCAAATCCGCTCACATGCGTTTTGTGTGCAGTGGTTGGAATTTTGTGTGTTGTGGGCTTTGTTTGGCTGATTGAGGGTTGTTTTGGGCAGTTGTTTGAGATTTTGCACTTAAACAAAAATGTCCCTTCATTGCCGATGAATAATGTCGGCTGGTTTTTTGTCAACTTGCTTTTGCTTGGCGTTGTGCCATCCATTTGCGAGGAACTTTTATTCAGGGGAATTTTCTATGCCGGCTTTAGAAAGCAATATGCAGTTTGGACAAGTGTGCTTTTAAGCGCACTCACTTTTGCGCTTATGCATCAAAGCATCACACAATTTATCTATCCATTTTTGATTGGCATTATTTTGTGCATTGTCTATGAAAAGACGGGCAATTTACTTTACACAATCATAATTCACATGTTCAACAACATTGCGACTGTGATTTTGACTTATCTTTTGGAAAACGGTATAATTCATCTCACATTCTTTGTTACATGGTGGGGTGTGCTGTGCGCAATTTTGCTTGCCGCTGTCACAATTTTGATTTTGTGGCTTTTATACAAATTTTATCTTTCAAAACATTCAAAAATCGAAAAACAAGAAGAGGGCGAAGTTACTCAAAGCCCGCCTTTGATGGCTGGGAAATTCTCTCTTGTTTACATCTGTGCAAGTGTTTTGGCAATCATAATGATTGTTATAAATGCAATTTAATGAGAGTAAGATATATATGAGGTGCGTGTTGTGTCAAAAAGACTTTCTTTCTTCTCAAATTTAATATATTTCGTTGTTGTGGCACTTTTTGTGGTGCTTAGGATAATGTCAAATTTCAATCTATTTGACTTTCTTGGCGCTGGCGCAAGTTATATCGTTGGATTCATAACTCAGGCGGGGCTTTTGCTGGCACTTCCTTTTTTGATGTTTAAACATTTCACAAAATTCGATGTAAAAGAAACTTTCAACTTTTTTGGCTACAAGAAAGTGTCATACAAAACAGTTTTGGTCAGCATTGTGCTTGGCGCAATCGTGTTTTTCTTGAATGTGTATGTTTCAACATTTTTCAACAGTTTAATTGAATTTTTCGGCTATCATCCCGCAGCCTCATCGGGCGAAGAAATCTCAACTTGGGGTGCGTTTTTCATGTCGGTGCTTACAACGGCAATTTTGCCAGCAATTTGCGAAGAAAGTTTGCATCGTGGGCTTTACATCAAAGGTGTCAGTGACAGAGGCATCTTGAGAAGCATTCTTCTTTCGGGGCTTTTGTTTGGGCTTTTGCACATGAACATTGAGCAGTTTTTCTACGCCACTTTAATTGGCTTTTTCCTTGGCTATTTAAGTTGGGGCTGCAACTCAATCTATCCTTGCATGATTGTGCATTTCATGAACAACTTTTTGTCCGTTTTATTCTCGTTTGCAAGAAGCAAAAGTTGGGCATTTGGCAATTTCTTTGCAGGACTAGGAAAAATTTTCACATCCAATCATTTCCTTGGAATTTTGTTTTTCGTTTTGCTTTTAATTTTGCTTTTTGTCATCGCAAAAGAACTGACAAATTTCCTTGTCAAAGATGCGTTCAATTACAATTTTGTTAAAAAGCAAAAACAACTTGCAAGCAAGGCCATTCGCGAAAACTATTTTAAACAAATTGAAGAACTCAAATCCGACCAATCTTCAACGCCACTTTACAGCACACAAAACAACACAATTTACATTGATTTTCGAGAGTTTATGGAATATGTCGCCAGCAACATGGAACAGATAAATCGCGAAGATCAACAATCAAAAGAAATCAAAAATCTAGAACTTAAAACAAAAATTCTTTTGTGGGGAAGCATTATTCTTTCCGCCACAATGACAATATTAAGTTTTATTTGGGGGCTTTTTAGATGACAATAAATTTTGTTTGTGTGGGAAATTTGAAAGAGAAATTTTCGCGTGATGCGCAAAGTGAATATTTAAAGCGCATGAGTGCTTTTTGCAAGGTGAATGTCATTGAATTAAAGGAGCAAAATCAACTTGAAAATCCAAATCTCATTGTTGAAAAAGAGGGGGATGAAATTTTAAAAAATCTTAAAGGAAAAACCATTTTGTGCGAAATTAACGCCAAACAATTTTCAAGCGTTGAATTTGCTTCATTTTTAAAAACAACAATGCAAACTTCTTCAACACTCACATTTGTTGTTGGCGGAAGTTTTGGGGTGAGCGAAAAAGTGAAGGCGGCTTGTGATGAAAAAATCTCCTTTTCAAACATGACTTTTCCACACAATCTCTTCCGCATCATGCTTTTAGAACAAGTTTATCGGGCATTTACAATCCTTGAGGGGAAAAGTTATCACAAATAAAAAAACCGATTACAACAATCGGTCATTTTTTTCTTCTTTGTGCTGATATACTTGGCGTGGGTTATCTGGATTGATTTCCCAAGTTTTTGCATAATTTACAATCGCTTTTTCAACGATTTTTGGCATGACAAAAACCTCGGTGTTGTCTAAATTTCTGTAAACAAGTCCGCGTCTTGTGCGTTGGGCGTTTAGATAGGTGACAATCCAATCAGTGTTGTCAAAAGAAGTTTTATCGCCATACACAATGTCTGTTTTGATTAAAATACATTCCTTGCCGTCAACAGTCAAATTCAAACTTGCAGATTTTTTTCCGTAGTCATCCAAATAGTCAACTATTTCCATTTTAACGTTTTTGTTGATTTTGAGAAGTTCCTCTAAAAGCCCATAATTTGTAAGCGGAGTGTGTATATTTGAATGCGCAATTTCAAAAGCCCTTATATGTTTAAATGAAATAGGGCGCATCCCTTTAGCGTCTGGCATTTTTTTGTTGATTTTCTTGTTTATTTTTTGATTTGATTTGTGTTCTTTTTTAACATCGTTTATAAGTTGATATAAATTCATGTTTACTCCTTGTTTTTCTCTACAACGGCAATGCCACTTTTTGTTATCACAGTTTTTTCAAGATAGTTTTCAAGTGCGTGTTTCAGTTGTGTTGGCAGGCGGGTGATGCCTGTCCAAACTGACTCTTTATGCCAAGGCTTGTTGTTTGATTTTGAATAATAATATTGATAGAAAAGATTGTCATCTTTGTCAACTTTTGCATTAAGATATGCCTGAAACCAATTGAATCCCTCTATTTTTTCTAAAACGGCTTGTTTGTCCTCATTTGAATAATCTGCGTGCAAAACATCAAATTTGTGTGTGCGATCTTGAAAACGGATTTCATAACGCTTTTCAAATTTGTTGTCATAGGTGTAAACATCCCATTTTGTCCTTTCGTCTTGTTCATTTACAAGTTGACAGAGTTTTTCATTTGAAATGTGAAATGAAAAGCTTTTAATTTTGTTGAAAGCATCATAATATTTTGTCGAATATTTTTGGCTTGGATTTTGACCCATTCTTTTTCTTTTTAAGATTTCTTTGTTGATTTTTGTTTCTCTTGTAAGGCGATTTTTATAATCTACGATATTCATTTTTTACTCCCATAAATTCATTATATCAAATTTTGCGACACAAGTCAACGACCATTATATCAAACTTTTTGGCATAAGTCAACGACAAATTTTAAAAAAATATATGCAAAAATGCTTGCTTTTTTTTGGGTAATATGTTAATATCTTTAAGTCATTGAAGACAAATATTCACTTAAAGCGATTTTCTTGCTCTGTTGCCTGAACGCTTGCAAACATTTGAATTTTTCTTCTTTTTGAATTTGTTTGCTTGTAAAAATCTTCGGATTTGGGCTTGTGAGAAAAGTTGACACTTTAAGGAAGACAAAAAACAGGAGGTTAAAAATTATGTCAGTTATTTCAATGAAACAATTATTGGAGGCAGGCGTTCACTTCGGTCATCAGACAAGAAAGTGGAATCCAAAGATGAAGAAATACATCTTCACTGCAAGAAATGATATTCATATCATCAATCTTGAACAAACAAGCGAGCTTATCGACAAAGCCTACATCTATGTTCGCGACATCGTTGCAAGCGGAAAGAGCGTGCTTTTCGTTGGCACAAAAAAACAGGCTCAAGAAGCCATTAAAGAAGAGGCAGAACGTGCTGGAATGTTTTATGTTAACACTCGTTGGCTTGGCGGAACTTTGACAAACTTCAAGACAATCAGAAACCGCATAGAACGTTTAAACAAACTCAATCAAATGGAAAAGGTCGGAGAATTTGACCTTTTGCCTAAAAAAGAAGTTGCACTTTTAAAACAAGAACGTGACAAACTTGAAAAGAACCTTGGCGGAATCAAAGATATGAGAGAACTGCCAGGAGTTATCTTTGTTGTAGATCCAACAAACGAAAAAATCTGCGTTCATGAAGCACAAATTTTGCACATCCCTGTTGTAAGTTTGGTTGACACAAACTGCGACCCATCTGGCGTTGACGTTGTCATCCCAGGAAACGATGATGCAATCCGCTCTGTAAAACTTATTGCAAGCGCAATTGCTGATGCATGCATCGAAGCAAGAGAAGGCGTTTCTATGAAGAAAGATGATGAAGAAAACACAGAAGAGCCTGTTGATCTTGAAGCTTTGCTTGAACAGGCAAAACCATCTGTAGAGATGGCAGAAGCTGGCGAAGAAAAGAAAAACACAAGAAAGCCAAGAAAAAAGGTTGCTGTTAAAAAAGAAGAAGCAAAAGCACCTAAGGCTGAAACAGCAGAAAATGCTGAAACTGCACCTGCAGAAGAAGAAAAATAATTTTTAAGGAGGATTTGATTATGAGTTTCACAGCACAAGATGTGGCAAAACTTAGAGCACAAACAGGCGTTGGCATGATGGAATGCAAAAAGGCGCTTACAGATTCAAACGGAGATTTTGAAAAAGCAATCGTGCTTCTCCGTGAAAGAGGGCTTAAAGCCGTTGACAAAAAACAATCACGCATTGCTTCAGAGGGCTTGGTTTGGAGTTATATTCACATGGGCGGAAAGATTGGTGTTTTGGTGGAAGTTAACTGCGAAACAGACTTTGTTGCAAAGTCAGACGATTTCCAAACACTTGTAAAAGACATTGCTATGCATATCGCAGCAGCAAATCCAAAATATGTTCGTCCTGAAGAGGTTGACCCAGCCGAACTTGAAAGCGAAAAAGAAATTTTAAGAAAACAGGCTTTAAACGAGGGCAAACCTGCTGCAATCGTTGAAAAAATGATTGAAGGCAGAATCAAAAAGTATTATGAAGATGTTTGCCTTTTAAATCAAAAGTTTGTTAAAAATCAAGACATCACTGTAAATGACCTTATGACAGAAGCAACTTTGAAGATTGGTGAAAAACTTTCAATTCGAAGATTTGTTCGTTATGAACTTGGTGAGGGGCTTGAAAAGAGAAATGACAACTTGGCTGAAGAAGTTGAAAAACAAATGAAAGGTTTATAAAAAATTGCACACTTTAAAGTGTGCTTTTTTTAAAGCATAAGTATTGACTTTGCATGCCTTTTTTGATATAATAAAACAGTGAGGAGGATATATGACCATTAAAGAAGCGTTTAAAAAATACTTTGTCATTGATGAAGAAGAATTTTCGTCATATATAGATAAATTTCAAACGACATCAAGTTTAAAAAGATTGTATGAAATCATGAATGCAATCGTGCCATATTGCGACAAATATCTTAATCAAACTGACGATAAACTCAAACGCAAAGTTGGGCATGTTTTGCTTTCCAGATTGGATTATTCTAGTTTTGGCGATGCCGACGAACATGAAACATTTAAAAGGCTTGACAGACTTTTTAGCGACACAACAAAAAGAAACATCAATCCATACAAGATAATCTATTGTTCTGTGCTGACAGACGGCAATCTGAAAAACGATTATGAAGAAAACACTAAATATCCAACTGAAATGCGCAATTTTGTGCGCATTTACAATGCACTTCAAGAGGCTTTAAAACTCTCTGAACAAGAAGCAGCAGACATGTTTGAAAAATGTTCCACACTTATTTCAAAGGTGTATGCAAACAGAATCCCAGATATATACAACTGCATGCGTGACCTTACAGTTTACGGCAACCACCATTCTTTCCGCATTTTTAATGAAAAAGAAGTGAGAGAGATTTTAAAAATCAATCCATCTCTTTTTACAATTTCAAATGAAAAGTTGCTTTCAGCATATGCTTTTGTTAAAGAATGCTCAAAAACGCTTGCAAATCAACCACATAAAAGATATTATGATGACAAAGAAATGGATTTTCTTTATTCACAAGCGCTTGTTTTAAGACAGTGGCTGAAAAACAACTCCACACTTTTGTCTATGAACGCAGAAATTATGCAAAGCAAATATGATTATTTGATGAAAAACTTTGGCGCAAACACAGAGCATAATTTTGCAAAACAAATCGATACATATTTCCACAATCCTGTGACACTTTCAATAATAAATCAAATGCCTTTCAACGAAATCAAAAACAACGCAGTCAGAAATGTGTCTATGCTTGAACTTTTGACAAGCAAAGAAAACATTGACAAATATTTGCTTGACAATCCACATTTTCTTGCAATGCCTGTAGAAAAAATCAACGAAATTTTGACAGAAATAAGGCTTCTTGATGAAACAAACGATGATGTTAATTTCCTGCAAACCTTTTTGGATTCAGGCAAAAGTTTGTTTAAAAGCACCAACAACATAAACGTTGAAGATGTTTTAAACAAAGTTAAAACAAAAACCGCTCTTCCAAAGATTGATGTGGAAAACATCAACGGCGTGGAACTTTTGGATAAGTTTTGCGAAGTGTTCAACAAGGGCGACAGAAATATTGCTGACACAATTAAAAATCTTATCGAAAAGAAAGATCAACGCCAATTGAACAGTGAAAAAGAGATTAGAGTTGCAATCAGGTCGGTTGGCGAAAACATCAGACACACAATTCCAAATCTTCTCAAAGACGAAAAAACGCCAAGAATTGTAAAAGCAAATTCCATTCAAAGACTTGTGCCTGTGATCAGCAGTTTGCAAGAAAAGAGATATCAATTGGCAAACACTCGCAGCATCTATCAAGTTGAGGAAATTGAAAAACAAAACAGTGTGGAAATTGAAAATGCTTTGAATATCGTGCGTGAAATTTATGAACTTAAAAAAGACAAAGTTAATGACAGATACATCGGCGGAGATGTTTTGTATGAAAAACTTATGGAATATCTTGGCAAAGAGTTTGACGATAAAAAGAGCATTGATGAACTTTTCCACGAAGATGTGACAGAAGAATTCAAAAAATTGATTGTTGAAAATTTCAATGCAAAGAAAACAGAACAAGTTGACATGTTTAAATCTCAGGGTTATCATGTCCCAAAGGCAGGTGAAAAAGACGGGAAAATCTATTCTGCTTTAAAGAAAGTGGGCGAACAAATCCACGCTGCAGACAGCAAGTTTGACATCGATTTTGAAAAATAAACGGCCTTTTTAGGTCGTTTTTTATTGTTTGATTGAAAATTGTTTGCGTTTATATACACTTTTATGCTACAATCAAGTGTATTAAGGAGTTTTTATTATGAACGAAATGGTTGACGAAATTTTTTCAAGTTGTAAAGATGATTTGGAAAAAGCATATTTGCATCAGCAAAACGAATATCTTGTTATAAGAGCAGGCAGAGCAAATCCACATATCTTGGACAAGATTATGGTGGAATATTATGGCGTGCCAACGCCAATTGTCCAAATGGCAACTGTCACTGTCAGTGAAGCCAGAATTTTAAACATCAATGTTTGGGATGCATCTCAAATTAAAAATGTTGAGAAAGCAATCTCAGCCTCTGACATTGGCATCACTCCAAATAACGATGGCAAAACGATAAGGCTTGTTTTCCCACAACTGACTGAAGAGCGCAGAAAGGAAATTGTGAAACAAGTTAAAAAAATCTGCGAGGACACAAAGATTGCTATGCGCAACGCAAGGCGTGACGCACTTGATATGCTTAAAGATTTGAAAAAAGACAGCCTTTTAAGTGAAGATGAGTTTGCAACTTGTGAAAAAGAAGTGCAAAAACTCATCGATAAATACACAGACCTTGCCGACAACGAGGCTGACGCAAAAGAACAAGAAGTTATGAAAGTTTAAGGGAAATTTATGTTTAAAAAAGACACTCAAATCAAATATCCGCATCACATTGCCTTTATCATGGACGGCAACAGGCGTTGGGCAACAAAACGCGGGCTCAACAAGATGCTTGGGCACAAACAGGGCGGTGTGGCGCTGAAAAACATCATCAAAAATCTTTTGGAAATGCCTGAAATCAAGGTGGCATCTTTTTTTGGTTTTTCAACTGAAAATTGGAACAGAGAACAAAAAGAGATTGACTATATTTTTGATATAGCGTATAATCTTGTCGAAGAAAATGCTGAAAACTTCAAAAATGACAATATCAAATTTATTTCTATGGGTGATTTGTCTAGATTTCCGCAAAAGGTGCAAGATATACTTACAAGGGCAATGGAAGAAACCAAAAACAACACCGGACTTGTTGTGAATTTGGCGCTCAACTATGGCGGACGAGATGACATTGTCCATGCGGCAAAACTTTTGTCTGAAAGTGGCAAAGATTTCACAATTGAAAACTTCAAGCAGTTTCTTTACAGTCCTGTTGACATCGACCTATTGATTAGAACAAGTGGAGAATACAGAATTTCAAATTTTATGCTGTTTCAACTTGCTTACAGTGAACTTTATTTCACAAAAAAATATTGGCCAGATTTCGACAAAAAACAACTTTTGCTTGCTTTGAAAGATTTTTCAAAACGTAATAGACGCTTCGGGGGTGGCTGATATGAAAAAAAGAATTTATTCATCTATTTTGGTTGTGCTTACACTTGCACTTTTGTTTGTGCTTAAGTGGTTTGTAAGCGACTATTTCTTTGATGCATTTTTTGCTGTGCTTGCTTGCTTTGGCGGATATGAAATGTCAAAACTGCTCACAAAAATTGGCAGATACAATCATCTTGTTGTGGGGACGGCGTTTCCAGCGCTTTTGTTTGCGGGCAATTTAGTTGGAATCCATTTCATCGCTTTGACCGGCGATTTGTTTTGGATTTTATACACAATTTTGATTGACCTTGCCATTATGCTTCTCACTTTCCTTTGCGTTTTTCTCTTTGATTTGTGCAGAAAAAAAGCCATGTTAAACGAGATGTCAGTTCGCAAAATTTACAAGACAAAATATCAAAAATTTGCTCTTCAAAAAGCATTTAACACTTTGATTTGCTTCTTCTATCCAGCATTTTTGTTTTTGTTCTTCAACTTCCTCAATCACTTGGGCGAAATGCCGCTTTCAAAACTTGGCACAAATTTGAAATTTGCATCACTTTTTGTGCTTTTGACGGCACTTTTAATTCCAATTCTCACCGACACTTTTGCAATGCTCACGGGCAGTTTGATTGGCGGCAAGAAACTTTGTCCAAAAATCAGCCCAAACAAAACAATCTCAGGTAGCATTGGCGGAATTTTATGGTGTGTGCTTTTCTGTGCATGCGTGTATTTGATTTTCAACTGCGTTGAAAGTTTCCAGCCGTTTTTTGCAACACTTCCTATTTGGGCATATTTGATTGTTGCGTTTGTAGGCTCAATAGTGGCGCAATGTGGCGACCTTTTCGAGTCCATCATCAAACGCCGCGCTGGGGTTCATGACAGCGGCAAATTCTTGCCGGGGCATGGCGGCGCACTTGACCGCACAGACTCTCACATTTTTATGGCGCCATTCATTTTTGTTGTATTTTTGATTTGCCTTTTATAAACAAAAGACCGACATTACTTTAAGGACAGATTATGATTGTTTTATATATTCTTCTTGCCATTGTAATACTTCTTTTCATGGTTTTAGTGCATGAATTTGGACACTATATAGTGGGCAAAATTCTCAAATTTAAAATCAATGAATTTTCCATCGGCTTTGGCTTTCCAATCTTTTCTAAAACCAACAAAAAGACGGGCGAAAAGTTTTCTCTTCGCATCTTCCCGCTTGGGGGATATTGCGCTTTTGACGGCGAGGACGATGACGGCACTTCGGGCAAAACATCTTCTTTCAACGCACAAGCGCCTTGGAAGAGAATTTTAGTGTTCTTGGCGGGTGTGACGGCAAATTTTATTGTCGCCATAATTTTCTCGTGGATACTTCTTTCAACGATTGGATATGATGTGCCGCAGGTTGTGAGGGATGTCACATATGAAGAAAATGTTTTTCAAGCGGGCGATGTTATCACTCATGTTGATGGGCAAAAAATAGACTTTGCTTTTGGCGGCAATTATGTTGACATGGTGGACGCAAAAAAACTTGCCGCACAAAAATATTACACCGATGTTGTGGGCATAGACAAAATAGAGTCTTTGGATTCATTTCAATCTTTTGTCATTACAATTCGCCGCAACGGCAAAGACGAAGAGATGGAGGTGAAAATCTATCCCGTTGTCGAACAAAACAGCAATGAAGAAGATTTTATCAATGTTTACACGGGGCTTGAAAGTGACAAAGACGAGCCGCCGGTGACCCGCGCATATGTGTTTGGCGCTTGGGAGGGCTTTTGCCGAAGTTTTGAAATGGCGTTTGGCTTTGCATGGGTTGTGCTTAAAAGTTTGTGGCAACTTATCACTTTCCAAATTCCTATCACAGAAATGGGCGGCACTGTCACAACAATTTCAACGATTGCAACCTATGCGTCACAGAGTTTGTCTTATCTTTTGATTTTCATTCCACTTATTGCAGCAAACTTGGCTGTCTTTAACGCCTTGCCGTTTCCGGCACTTGATGGTTCACACGTGCTGTTCACGGCGTTTGAGTGGCTTTGGGGCAAACCTATCAACAGAAAAGTTGAAAACATAATTCACACGGTGGGCATTTGCATTTTGTTTGCATTTGTGATTATCGTGGACATATTGCATTTTGTTTTGTAGATTTTTCTTGACAAAATGTGATATTTCTCTTAAAATGATTACATGAACTTTCAAGAAGAATTCAACGCGCGCTTTGGCGACAAATATCAAAACTTGCAACTTAAAAATGTTGTGGTTAAAAAAGGCAGCAATGAACTTGTTGTGACTTTTTTATATCCTTCAACTGTGCCAGAACTCACGGCGGAAGAAAAACACGAGATAATTGCGTTTATCAAAGAAAAAGTAGGCCTAGAAAAACTTGAACTTAAAGTCAAATTTATGCGTGTTTTCTTGGAAGAGAAACTTGTTTTAAAGGCGATTTCTTCATTCTTTGAGCAAAAATACAAACTTGTGACAACTTATTTAAACGAAAATAATTTTAAAGTTTCAATAACGCCTATTGATGTGCAGGTTGACATTGAACTTTCAACGCGCATGCACAACTTCTTTATTGAACACAAGGTGGTGGCAGAACTTTCAAAGTTTTTGAAAGACAATTTCTTGGTGGATTTTGTCATTAATCTGCTTGAAAACAAAGACATTATTGACGAAGTTGACATTCAAAATGTGCAAATGAAAACGGTGGCAAAGCCTATTTCAAGATACAACGTTGAAATTGTGAAAGAGGTTGTCGGCAAGGGCATAATCACAAAGCCGGAATATCTTTCCTACATCACTGCGCCAAAACAATCTGTGGTTGTGGCAGGGTTTATCAAACGCATTGAAAGGCGCGATTTTATCATGAAAAAGGGCAAGCGTGCCGGGGAAAGCAAGGCTTATTACAACTTTACACTTCAAGACGAAAAAGGCAAAATTGACTGCATCTATTTCTGTGCTAAATGCTATGAAAAAGTCATGGAATCGCTTGAAGAGTTTATGTATGTGCTTGTGCATGGTGATGTGCGCTTAAATCAGCAGAATAAACTTTGTTTGTATGTTGATAAAATTGCTCTTGCAACTAAACTTGAACAAAAACCAGAAGAAATTCAGGAGAAACAGCACAACGGTCATGTTGTGAACATCGAAAAATTTGAGGCGCTTGAACAAGACACTATGTTTGGCGAAAAGAACAAATACAACAAAAAAATTTTGGGAAAGAAGATTGTTGTGTTTGATATTGAAACAACGGGGCTTGACCCAGAACGCGACCAAATCATTGAAATTGGCGCTGTGAAAATTGACAACGGCAATATTGTTGAAAAGTTTGCAAGTTTTGTTAAGCCGACAGTGGAGATTTCGCGCGAGATAACAAATCTCACAGGCATCTCGCAAGATATGGTTGAAAACGCACCAGATGTGCAAGATGTCATCAAAGATTTTTATGATTTCACACGCGACTGCATAATAAGCGGCCACAACATCATCGGCTTTGATATCAAATTTATTCGCCGCGAAGGTGAGATTTTGGGGCTTGACTTTGACAACGAACTTATCGACACATTGGCGGAGGCAAGAACGGCAAAACTTAGGCTGACAAAGTTTAATCTGTCGGCGCTGACAAACTATCTTGGGATTAAACTTGAAGGCGCACACAGGGCTTGGAATGATGCTTATGCAACGGCACAAGTGCTTTTAAGGCTCAACGAAATAAAATAATTTTGATTTTTTCTGTAATTTTTCTTGCATTTTTTATAAATATAGTTTATAATAAAAATAACTTGGCGACGAGGAGGCAAATTTTTGCCTCCTCGTTGCTTTAAGAGAAACTTTTTTGGAGGGCATATGGCTAAAATCAAAGAGATTTGCGAAGAAAAACTCAAACCGATCATCAAAGAGATGGGCTATGAACTTTTGGAAGTAAGTTACGAAAAAGAAAACGGCGGCATGAGTTTGATTTTCACAATCGACAGTGACAATGGTGTGAGCATTGATGACTGCGAAGTTGTCACAAAGAAAATTGACCCAATTTTGGACGAACTCAATCCAACAGATGACAAACCTTACACGCTTGTGGTGTCATCACCGGGGCTGGATAGACCGCTTAAGACCGACCGCGATTTGAAACGAAATCTTGGGCAAGAAGTTGAACTTACGCTTTTTGCAAAACTTGACGGCAAGAAAGTTTTTGTGGGCGTGCTTGACAAGTTTGACGAAAAGACGGTGCAAATCAAAACAGATAAAGAAACGCTTGTGTTTGACAGAGAAAAAGTTGCAAATATCAAATTAGTTATTCATTTTTAAGGAGAAAGACATGGTAAATAAAGATTTTTTTAAGGCACTTGATGACCTTGAAGCAGAAAAGAAAATTGACAAAGAAACATTTATTCAAACGCTTGAAACGGCGCTCACTTCGGCATATAAAAAGACATATGGCGAGGCAAAAAGCGCAATGGTTAAGTTGTATCCAGAACGCAACACCATAAAAATTTACTCTTACAAGACAATCGTTGCAGAGCCAGAAGATTTGGATAAAGAAATCTCTTTGGAAGAAGCAAGAAAACAGAAAAAATCCTATAAAGTGGGCGACATTATTGCCGTTGAAGAAACCACAAAGGATTTTGGAAGAATTGCTGCACAAACTGCAAAGCAAGTTGTTATGCAAAAACTTCGTGAAATGGAAAGACAAAACGCACTCAGCGAAATCTCTGAAAAAGAGGACGAACTTTTGACAACCGTTGTAAAGCGTATTGACGGCGACAATGTTTATGTTCAAATTCCAAACTCTCACACAGAAGGGCTTATGATGAAAAATGACCAAATCCCAGGCGATAAATTTCAAGTTGGCGACCGTGTGAAAGTTTATGTGAAGAAAATCAAAGAGTCATTTAAAGGCACACAAATTCAAGTTTCAAGAAGCAACATCGGTTTTGTGAGAAAACTCTTTGAACTTGAAGTCCCAGAAATTTCAAGCGGTGATGTTAAAATCAAAAACATTGCGCGTGACCCGGGCAATCGTGCGAAAGTTGCTGTTTTCACTGACAAGCCAAATGTTGATGCAATCGGCGCTTGCGTGGGCAATCGTGGCACAAGAATCAACACTATTGTTGCAGAACTCAACGGCGAAAAAATCGACCTTATCGAATATTCACAAGATCCACTTGAATATATTGCAAGGGCGCTTGCACCAGCAAAAGTGCTTTCTGTTGAAACAAACGACAGCCTCAACATGTCACAGGTTATTGTTTCAGACGACAAACTTTCTCTTGCAATCGGCAAGGGCGGGCAAAATGTTCGACTTGCTGCAAGACTTACAGGCTGGAAGATTGATGTGAAGCCAGAAAGTTTCCTTCGACCTGCAACTGAAACTAAGCCAGAAGAGGCTGAATATGAACTTACAGAACTTTCAGATGACAACTCTTTCGACCTTTCTGATTTGGAAGAACTTGACGGCAACTTTGACAATCTTGACGATTTAGACGAGAAGAAAGATGAATAAGCCAAAAGAAAAAATCAGAATGTGTGTAGTCTGCCGTGGACAGAGCGACAAAAAGCAACTTTTAAGGATTGTCAAAAACAAAGACGGCGAAATCTTTGTGGATGAATCTGGAAAAGCAAACGGCAGAGGCGCATATGTCTGCAAAGACAGGGCTTGCTATGAAAAACTTTGCAAGCAAAAAGGTTTGAACAGAGCATTTAAGTGCAATGTCAGTGACGAAGTTTACAAAAAAATAGGAGAGTGTATTGAATAATCTAAGCGGCATTATTTCAATAGCAAAAAAGGCAGGATATGTGATTGTCGGGCAAGACACACTTAAAGGCTACGACAAAAAATTGTATTTGCTGCTTATCGACAAAACTGCGGGGAAAAGTTTGAACAGAGAGATGAAGTTCCTATCAAAAAACAGAGAAATTCCTATTTTTGAAATTGAGAATTTGCCAGATGTGGCAAAACTTGAAAACTGCAAAATCTTGGGGATTAAAAATAAAAACCTAAGTGAAAGCATATTAAAAATTTTAAAAGGAGAATAACTTGGCACAACAACTTTTAAATTCATTAAAAACAATAAACAACATACAAAGAGATGGCTCTTTGCAGGATTTATTATTGTCAATCAAACAAGCAAAAGCGGATGTTGAGAAATTCTCCAAAGAAGTTTCAGAGCAAAAGGCAAAACTTCAAAATCTTGCAATTCAAGAGCAAAAACAGAAAGAACTTGAAAAGCAGCAGGCTGAAAAGCCAGAGCCTCAAAAAGTTGAGGAGAAAGAAGAGAAAATCTTCTCTCAAGGAAACGCTTCAAACAACAATTTCCGCAAATTTGACAAAAATAACAATGACAAATTTTCTAAACCTCAAAATGGCAAATTCCCGCCAAGAAACAACAATAATGGTGGCTTTAATCAACGCTTCAACAACAATCAAAATCGACCATTTGGGCAACAAAATCAGGGACAAAAGCCAAAGAGCAACTCCTTTGTTTCAACACGCGCAAACAACTTTAAATCTTTTGCGCCACAAGAGAGCAGTTCTGTTTTGGCAACACCTGAGCGTCAGTTTGGCAACAAGAACAAACAGCGCAGAAATATTGATGAAAGCAAAAAAATTAGTGCTGTAAAACGCGCCGGACAATACAAACAAAACAACATTCTTGTCATGGATGATGAGGGCGTTGAAGAAACAACAATGGGCTCAAGAAAACTCATTAAAAAGAAAAAAGAAGAGAAGACGATCGTTGCACCAAAAATCACAAATGCAACAATCACATCTCGCGAAATCACTGTTAAAGAACTTTCAGAAAAAATCGGCAAGCCGGTTGCAGAAATCGTCAAAAAACTTATGCTGCTTGGGATTATGGCAACCATCAACAGCACGATTGATTTTGACACTTGCGAACTTGTTGCAAGTGAACTTGGCGTGACACTTGAACTTAAACTTGACAAAACATATGAAGAAAAACTCATCGATGCATCAACTGAGGCAGATGATGAAAAGGATCTTGTTAAAAGACCACCTGTTGTCACAGTTATGGGGCACGTTGACCACGGCAAAACTTCCCTTTTGGACGCATTCAGAAAGACAAACGTTGTGTCTGGTGAAGCGGGCGGAATTACACAAAAAATCGGCGCTTATCAAATCTCTTTTGATGGCGAAAAAATCACTTTCATCGACACACCGGGGCACGCTGCGTTCACATCTATGCGTGCACGTGGGGCTGAGGTGACAGATATTGCAATCTTGGTTGTTGCAGCGGATGACGGCATCATGCCACAGACTGTTGAGGCAATCAATCACATCAAAGCGGCAAAAGTCCCAATGATTGTGGCAATCAACAAGATGGACAAGCCAGAGGCAAATCCAGAGCGCGTTAAGCAGCAACTCGCTGAAAACGATGTCCTTCCAGAGGAGTGGGGCGGAAACGCAATCTGCGTTCCAATCTCTTGTAAAACAGGTATGGGGCTTGACGAACTGAAAAAGATGATTCTTCTTGTTGCTGAAATGGAAGAACTCAAAGCAAATCCAAATAAAATGGCAACGGGCACTGTCATTGAGGCAGAACTTGACAAAACAAGGGGTGCTGTT
>CANRDW010000012.1 GCA_947629505.1 uncultured Clostridia bacterium | reverse complement strand
GCCTATGGGAATTACATCTCAAATCCGTCACAACAATGGTTCCCGTTTGGCGTTTACATCGACCACTGCCAAATGAAAGACTGCCTCTGCCCCGGCTTTGGTTGGCACTATGCAACATTCTTCTATGAAAGCATTTGGAATTTGTTGGTGTTTATGGTTTTGACAATTGATTTATACAAAGCCAAAAATCAGTTCAACGGCTGCATCGCATGTGGCTATCTTGTGCTTTATGGGCTTGGCAGAACGATAATTGAAGGCATGCGCACAGACAGTTTATATCTCGGGTCAATTCGTGTTTCGCAACTTTTAAGTTTGCTGTTTATTGTGCTTGGCTTTGGGCTGTATGTCTTTTTGTATCTTAAAAACAGAAAGAAAAAAGATAGTTTTGACAAAATCATGGAAATTCTTAAAAAAGGCTTATAAAATCTTAATTTTCTTGCCATAATTAGTGTATGAATGGCAGATTTTTAGGTATTAAAAAATCAACAATTTTAAAAGCAAGCGCTCTTTTAATGTTTTGGGCATTTCTTGCTTTTTTGTTTGTTTCAATTTTCTATCTCAAAAGCCCAGAGATTTGGTTTTTCGGCTTCTGCCTTTTTATTGGCGGGTTTGAGCTTGTCAAAAGTTTTCTTTTCCGCTTTGACACAAGCCTATATTTTGGCTTGCTGTTGTTTTCTTTGGGCATTTTCGGCTTTGTGTTCACCTACACCAACACAAGTTTCTACGCCGGCTTTTATGTCGCCCTGGCGTTTATTTTTGCGTCTGTTTTCACCTATTTCTTCACAGGCCAGCGCTTTCACCTTGTTTTTGCGTATTCGACAATCTTCGTAAGTCTTTACAGCCTTCTTTATGTAAAAAATTTAATATCTTCTTCAATTTTAATTGCTTTTCTTGTGCCATTTTTGTTATTATTGATTATGGAGATAGTTTTTATATGTTTTCACAAGAAATAAACGGTTACAACAAAACAGAAGTTGACAGTTTCATTCAGCGCATGAAGGCAGGTTATGAAGCCAAACTTATGGAAGAAAAACTTAAAGCCTTAGACAGCGAAAAGAAAGTGTTGGACCTTAAAAATGAACGCACGGAAATTGAAAATAAAGAAAGAAACATTTTAAATGCTCTTTCTGTGATTGAGCGCGCCAACAAATTTCAAGAAGAAGGCTCAAAGACTTTTTATAAACTAATCATGGACAAACTTGAAGCGCTTATTGACGAACTCAACAACAACTTCCCAGAATTTCATAAAGATAAAAACTTTGAAAACATAATCGCAGAATTTTCTGGCATGATTAAAAACTATCGCGATGGACTTGACAAAATGACAGAACTCACACGCCCAATCTACTCCGACAATGACAGTATGCGCGCACTTTTAAACAAGATGCAGGACTATAAAAAAGTTCAGGACACGCCGCGTGAAGTTCACATTCCAACCAACAAAAAAACGATCACCGACTACCCTGTCAGTGAAAGCGGTTTCAGTTTTGAAGAGGCGCTGAATCCAACCGAAGATTTGGCGGAGATTATGAAAGCATTTGATTTTTACAAAGGTTAAGGAGAAAAAATATGATTGAATTTAAATTTGACACACAACTTTTGATTGAGGGCAAAAATTTAGACGATGCAAAAATTCGTGACTACATCACCCAAAACGTAAAGGGAGATTGCCTTTTGGTTGTCGGCGATGATGAAATGATAAGGCTTCATTTTCACACCAACACCCCATGGAAAGTTTTGGAATATTGCGACAGTCTTGGTGACATTCAAGACATTGTTGTTGAAAACATGGAGCGCCAAGCAAACGGACTTAACGGCTGATTATATAAACAGTGTCAAAAACATTCCGCTTGCAACCCCGATGATATATTGCAACACAATTATGCCCACATTTTGAAGTGGGTGTTTTTTGTTTTTTGTCAAAAGCACCACAAGCCCCACGCCTGCTCCCGAACAAAGCCCCGCAATAAGCGCCGGGAAGGCAAGCGAGCCAAACATATAAAGTTCAACCAAAAGCACAGAAGATGCGCAGTTTGGAATAAGCCCAATAAGCGCCGCAAAAACAATCTGCAAATACACATTTGCGGTCAATAAATTTTCAAGCGCCGCCGTGCCAGCATAACCCAAAATCAAGTTGATTGCAAATGTTGCCACAAAAATGTAAATCACAATGCTGAAAGTGTGATTAAACGCGTCTAAAAACACATTGTTCACACAGCAGTCCCCGTGGCCACAGTCATCATCACATTCGTCTGTGTGAATATGTCCACAGTCATGGTGATGTTCGTGAAATTCGTGCGTTTCGGGCAACTCCACCTGCGGCTTTTTCTTTCTTTTGAAAGTGCATAAAAACACAATCAAATCAATTACATAGCCCCAAAACAGCGCCAAAGCCACCTTTATGCCAATCATGATAAGCATATCAACAATCCTGTTTGTGTTTGAAATCATGATAGGAATTGCTTCGTCACTTGTGGCGACAAAAATTGCAACAAGTGTGCAAAGCGACAGTTTTCTTCGGCTGTAAAGGTCGGCAACAACGGACGAAAACCCACACTGTGGAATGCAACCTAAAAATGACGCATACAACACGCTTGTGCCTTTGCTTTTTGAAAGAAATTTGCTGAATTTATGACTGTGGTCGTGCGATATAAACGAAACTAAAAGATAGGCGAGAAAAAGAATAGGAATTATTTTCAAACAATCCACAACGGCATCATATAAACTATCCACAAAAACGCCCATCTTCTCTCCTTGCGAGATATTATATCACACCAGAAAAATTTTTACAATTTATTTTATTAAATAACACACTTTTATATTTGACATAAATAAATATTAATGATATAATTTTTATATCATGTTTTAGGAGTTTTGATATGAAAAAACTTGAAATTTATGGTGTAAATAAAGTTTATAAACTTGAAAACAAACAAACTTTTCAAGCACTTTATGATATAAATGTCGATTTTGAAGAAGGCGAACTTGTTTCAATCATCGGCGAAAGCGGAAGCGGAAAATCCACTCTTATGAACCTTATCGGCGGTTTGGACAGTGATTTTACAGGCAGCATCATCGCAGACGGCGAAAATTTGAAAAAACTTTCTGAAAAAGAGTTGGACAAATATCGTAAAAACAAGGTTGGATTTGTTTTTCAATCATTCAACCTTATCTCTCATCTTTCAATTTTGGATAATGTCACCCTTGCACTCACCCTTTCAAATGTAAGTGAAAAAGAAAAAGTGGCAAAGGCAACAAAAATCTTGGAGCGTGTTGGCCTTGCCGATCAATTGAAGAAAAAGCCAAATCAACTTTCTGGCGGACAAAAACAGCGTGTTGCCATTGCAAGAGCGCTTATCAACGACCCAGAAATTATCATTGCAGACGAGCCAACCGGCGCGCTTGACAGCACAACCGCCGTTCAAATTTTGGAGATTTTGAAAGAGATTGCTGACAGCGGAAAACTTGTGATCATGGTCACCCACTCAGAGAAAGTGGCATCTGTTTCTTCGCGCGTTGTGGAGATTTCTGACGGACGAATTGTTGGCGACCGCAAAAACCCTAAATACAAGAAAAATCACGCTAAAAACGCCTTTGAAGAAAAGGAAGAAAAACCACAAGAAGCACAAGAATCAAAGCCTAAAAAGAACTACAAAGACAAACAAAACCTGTCAATTTGGCAAGCAATTCGCCTTTCTATGCACAATATGCTTGCAAGCAAAACTAAAAATATTTTGATGTCAATCGGCGTTGCAATCGGCATTGGCAGTTTGATTTTGATGATGTGTTTTTCGTCCGGCATAACCGACTTTATTTCTAACACCATGAACTCCTATTCCAATCCGCGCATAGTCACAATTTCAAAGCGCAGCAACTCAATCATGGGCGGATTCACTGAATTTTTGACGCTGAAAGAAGACGAAGAAAATTATATTGTTGAAGAAATCAACAAACGCCTTGAAGAGGACAACATTGATTTTCGTGTTTCAAAAGGCACAGAAACTGAAAAGGGCAATCTTTCATATGGCTTTAACATGTTCACTGCAATGCTTGCAGACCCTGTTGTCAAATACACAGATGACCCTACTGATATGAATTTTGATAAAGGCAACATTCTTTCAAGTCAAATCTTTTTGATTTACACCACCCCGCCTTATTACAGCCAAAGCACTGTTGCTGATGGGAAATTGAGCACAACGCCAGAGCTAAAAGAAAACGGCACTCCACTGCGTGATGCAGATGAAATGCCTGTTGGCGGCGGCGGATTTATGTTCTCGCGCGCAATTTATGATATGTTTGGCGAAGAAAATCCTGTAGGCAAAAAAGTTAAGATTTCTTTCACAATTCGTGGTCAAGAACTGCCAGAATTTCGCGCAGTTGATGAAATTTCCGGAATTGTGGACACATCTGTATTTTCGGGCATTTTGGCTGTGTATATCGACTATGACTATCTTAAAGCCCTTTTTACAGAACAAGGTTGGCAAAACATGTTTGCGCCAACATCACTTTACATTGAAACGCCGTCAGAGAGCATAACAAACAAAATCAACAGTTATCTTGCACAAATCCCCGTTAAATATGATGGTGATGGCAAAGAATTGTCGCCTACCCCAGAGGGTGAAGAGCCAAAATATTCATATCGAGGCTCGATTGAAGACCAACTTGGCAGTATGTTCACAAACATGACAAGCGTCATCGGCACATCTCTTGTTGTAATCTCTTGCATTTCACTTTTGGTTTCTGCAATGATGATTTTGGTTGTGCTTTACATGAGCGTGTCAGAGCGCACAAAAGAAATTGGCGTGTTGAAATCAATCGGTGCAAGACGAAAAGACATCAAACGAATTTTCACATCCGAAAGTTTCCTTGTCGGGCTTTTGAGCGGCTTTATGGGGATCATATTCAACCTTATTTTGACGCTTGTTGTATGGCTGCTTTTGACAAATATGATTGGGCTTGCCCCTATCTCATACAGATGGTGGTATTTCGCAGTGGCAATGGCAGTTGCAATTGTGATTGCAATGCTCTCTGGCTTGTATCCTGCAAGCAAGGCCGCAAAACTCGACCCTGTTGAAAGCCTTAGAAGAGAGTAATATGAACGAATTAGAAAAAAAATTTCAAAAAGTCACAGATTTTTATGCCACAACTCACAAATTGAAAGAACTTATCAGAAGTGGATGGAAACAATGGAAAGTTGATGCCACGCGCCTTGAAAGTGTGGCAGAGCATATCTACGGTTGCCAGATGCTTGCCTTTGCAATAATAAATGAATTTCAACTTGACTTAAGTCTTGAAAAAGTTTTGATAATGCTTGCTTTTCACGAACTTGGCGAAACTGTGATTGGCGATTACACCATTTTTGACAACATCACAAAAGAAGAGAAAGACAAAAAAGAATGGCAAGCAATTTGCGATATTTTGGCCCCGCTTAAAAACAAAGAGTATGTTTTAAACTTACTTGACGACTTTATGCACAAACGCTCAAAAGAAGCGCTTTTTGCCTATTATATCGACAAGTTTGAATGTGACCTTCAAAGCAAATATTATGACGAAACGGGCTGCTGTGACATGAACAAAATCAGAAAGTGCGAAGACCTTTTAGAAGATTTGCGCCGCCATGATGCTTTGGACAATGACGACAGTTTTTCACAAATTTGGATTGGCTATGACAAAAAAGTTTTGCCATATGATGAGACTTTCCAAAAATTTTGCGACTTTATTTTGTCACATGAAATTTTTAAGGGCAAAAATGATTGATATAAAAAAATTCATAAAAGAAAACGCCGACAGCTGTTATGCAGACTTTAACCGCAAGTTTATCTTTTCAAAATACAAAATTGTGGGTGTTCGCATTCCAACACTCAAAAAATTTGCCAAAAGTATAGAGCCAGAATACATTGACTTCAGCGACAACATCACGCACGAAGAGATTTTGTTGTATGGCTTTTCGGCGGCACATTTTGATGGCGAACAACTTGAATATCTGTCCAACATTTTGCCTTACATAGACAATTGGGCAACCTGTGACAGCATTGTGCAAGCAATGAAAATTAACAGCGATGATGCTTACAAATTTTTCACAAATTTGCTTTTTGACAGCCGTGAGTTCTATGTTCGCGTTGGGATTGTTGGACTTATGCGCAACTTTATCAAAACCGACAAAATCGAAGAGATTTTGGCAAATTTCAGCAAAATAAAATGTGATGCATATTATGTAAAAATGGCGCTTGCGTGGTTTTATGCCGAACTTGCCACCACAAATTTCGACCTTGCAAAAAAGCAAATAAGCGCCACAAAAGACACCTTTATCAGAAACAAAGCGATTTCAAAATCATGCGAAAGTTATCGCCTAAATATTGAACAAAAAGCGCAGTTGAAACAACTTAAATCTTAAAATAATGAAACCAAAAACTTGCAAGCATACTGTCATTTTTAGATGTCATAATCTGGACTTGACAGTTTTTTTCATTTTCGCTGACAAAAGATGCAAGCCGCCTTGCCACCCCGTTGGCACTGTCAAAAATCTCGACACCCTCAAATATTTTTTGAAAAATATCTTTGATTGCAAAGTAGTGTGTGCAGCCTAAAACCAGCGCTTTTGGAGAATAACCTTCAAGTGCCTTTTCAAGCATTGGTGCAAGCCGCGACAAATCGTCCAAGTTTTCGTCAATAAGTGTTGCAAGAGTCGGCAGTGCCACAACCTTAACTTGCGGATTTTTTGATATTAAAATGTTGTGCTGTGCCGTCACAGGCGTTGACAACATCAAAATATCTTGTGGTTTGTATTTCAAAAGCGCAGGCTTTATCGCCGGCACAGTGCCAATAAAAGTCACATTTTTAAACCTTTCGCGGCAACTTTCAAGCACGGTGCAAGAAAGCGTGTTACACGCAAAAATCACGATTTCAAAATCAAAAAACCTTTTAATATTTTCTAAGTTTTGAAAAGTGAGTTGTATGAGTTTTTCCTTGGTCTTTGAGCCGTAGGGCAAATTTTTGTCATCACAAAACAAAAGATAATCGCATTTTGGGCAGACTTTCACACACTCTTTTAAAACATTCACCCCGCCACTGCCACTGTCAATCAAAAGCACTTTTTTCATGACATTATATATGCAAATTTTTCTATAAAATTGCGTCAAAAACCTTTGCAACAACGGAACTGAAAAACTCGATTTTCTCTTCTGCATCTTTCTCCGTCAAAATCAAATCTCGCTTTTCTTTGCACAACGTCATCATCACCGCCCCAACACTCACACACGGCACATGGAGTGTGGAGCGATTGATTGCAAGCCCGAAGTTGTTGAGCGCGCTGCCCGGCGTAAGCCCTGCATCATTGAATTGGATGGAAGTGCCAAGACGCGCGATATTTTCTGTGGCAAGACTATCAAAAATCACAACCGCATCGATGTCAAACGCTCCGACCAGCAAATGGATGATGTCATATGCGTTAAATCCCGTTGAATTGAAAACATTTGGCATGATTTTGAAAATGCGGTTGCTTTTCTTAAACGGCAGAAACGAGATTTTTTCAACTGCCCTAATCCCAAAACTGTCCGCCAAAATTTTTGGATTGCCGATGCCCACAAGCAAAATTTTGTCTTTCTTTTTGATGTTGTTTTCTTTGAACAAAAATCTAAGTCGCATCTCAATCTCTTTTGCAAGCAAATTTTCGTGTTCTTTCAAAAAATAAGAAAGTTTTGGTGCATTCAAAATGAAATAATGCCCCTTTTCAAAGCCAAGTTTGTTTGCTTTTGCAGTTGTGTCAACAAAAAGTTTGCTTGAAGTGGCGTTAAATCTGCCCAAATCCACAGTTTCATAGCCCAAAGCAGCCAAATCTTGCCCACATTCATCTATTAAATCCAACATATTTTGATTATTTCCAAAATTTTCTTGAAAAATAAGTTGATTTTTCAAATTTGTTATGCTATAATTACATAGTTAGAAAATTTTAAGGAGAAAGACATGGCAAACATTAAATCAGCAAAAAAGAGAGTGTTAATTGAAAGAGAAAGACGCGTTGAAAACAACTCTGTCAAATCTGAAATCAAAACATATATCAGAAATTTTAAGGCTGACCTTGCAAACGATGTTGCAAAAGCAGAAGAAACATACAAAGTTCTTGTTTCCAAACTCGACAGCGCAGCAAACTCAAATGTTATTCACGCAAATTCTGCAAGCCGCAAGAAAGCCCATTTTGCAAAATTGTTAGATGATGCAAAAAAAGCAAAATAAAAATTTAGGCATATCTTTAAGATATGCTTTTTTATTTGTTTGACAATTTTCGCGTGGCATGATAAACTTAAAATATGATTAGAATAACAAAAAATTGGGCAACCCTTTTAAAAGACGAATTTGAAAAGCCTTATTTCAAAAATTTGCAGACTTTCTTGGAAAAAGAATACTCCACGCACACTATCTACCCCGACATGGAAAACATTTTTACCGCACTCAATGCAGTGAGATTCGAAGATGTGAAAGTGGTGATAATCGGTCAAGACCCTTATCACGAGCCTAATCAAGCACATGGGCTTGCTTTCTCTGTGCAAGACGGCGTTGAACTTCCGCCAAGCCTTGTGAACATCTACAAAGAGATTGAGGACGACCTTAATATCACCTGCGAGAAAAGTGGCAATCTAACCCGTTGGGCAAAACAAGGTGTGCTGCTTTTAAACACATCACTCACCGTGCGCCGCGGCCAAGCAAACTCGCATCACGGCGTTGGTTGGGAGATTTTTACAAAAGTGATAATCAAACTTCTCTCACAGCGTGAAAAACCGCTTGTGTTTTTGCTTTGGGGCTCTAACGCGCAGGCTTTTGCAGGCGAAATTGCCCCGCATCACCTTGTTTTGAAAGCCCCACATCCAAGTCCACTTTCGGCATATCGCGGCTTCTTTGGCTGCAAGCATTTCTCAAAAACAAATGAATTTTTGATTAAAAATGGGCAAACGCCAATAGATTGGCATTAAAAAAAGCACTTTGAAAGTGCCTTTTTTATAATTTCTTTTTGCGACTTAAAATGTAAAGCACACCTGCGCCAAGCATGATTATTGCAAGCGAACTCCCCATGCAAATCAGCGCACTGACAGGGTTTGAAAACAGCGGCTTGTTTACAACATAATTGTCCACTTCAACGCCATATGCCACGTTGATGTAGCCGATGTGGAAAGTGTTTGCTGAATCAGTGCGAATTGTCACAACATGGCGCTTTGATGCCAAATCTGAAACGGCAAGCACACGCTCGTTGATTTTAAGCTCCCCGTCAAGCGAGATTGTGCAATAAGTTTTGCCGTCAATAATCACTTTTGCGCTGCCATAATTTGGCGCTTTGTTTGCAAACAAATCAAAGCCCGTGCCAACAAATTCAAATTCAAAAACACTGTTTTTCGCGTTGGATGTAAGTTCCCCCGCTACATTTTCCGAAAATCCCGAAACTTCTCTTGCAAAAGTTGACGGCTTGACGGTCTGTTCAAGTTTATTGACAACTCCTGCATTGAGTTCTGCAATGACAGTGAAAGTATAGCCACCATAATTGTCAGTTGTGTGTTTTACAACAATTTTGAAATATCTTGCGCTGATCTCATTAAATTCAATGAATGCCCTTAAATTTGAATAATATAAAGAGTCCGTTTCATAGATCTTTGTGTAATTTCTGTTATCTTTTGATGCATACAACTCCATTTCAATGATGTAACTATTGGAGTGATTTCTTGTGACAATTTCGAAATAATTGAATTTTTGCACAGATTTTGTGTCCAAAACAATCGTGTGTGGCATCGGTGTGATTGGATCGGAAGAATATCTCGAGTGAAATATTGTTGATTCATTGCCATCCACCATATTTTGAGGGCCTGCTTCATTTGATTGTTCGTTTGGTGCTTCAAGAATTTCCCAGCCCTCTTTGTCAATCGGCTCAAAAAACTTTGCATCATCTTTGACACTGACCAAAAATCTTGGAGTCCAACCGTCAAAAGACAACACTTTTTCAATGTCCAAGTCAGTCAAATTTGGATGGAAGATGTTTTGCTTTGGAATGTTGACAATATTTGTTGTGTTTGGAAATCTCACGCCAACATACAGAAATCCTTGTCCGCCGTTGTTTACAAGATTGCCCTCAACAAAAAGTGTGTCACCCTTTTCAAGTTCAACTTTCAATTTGTTTGTTTCCTGAAAATTGTTTGTAAAAGCAGATGTAGAAAGTTGTCCAACAACCTCGCCATCTTTTGAAAAAGTCAGTTGAACGCCGTCATCACTTCTCACAAAAAACTCATGTTCGCCGTCTTGGTCTGCAACAAACTGAAAAGTGGAGTTTGTCAAACTTTTCACTCCTGGCTCGTTGAAAGTTGGCCTGCCTGCAACTGCACTTACAAAACTTTTTGTTGGCTCGTTTTCTTTGCTGTATTCAATCGCTTGCTGCATATTTGTTGTGTTTATATTGTCCCAAACGACATTCTGTGTGCCGTTGAAAACAAAGTTGAATCTGACAGGCAATCTTACCTCTTCGCCCGTTTTTGTAATTTTCACAACAACTGAAAATTCATCACTTTCAACAACTTGTTTTGGCGGAGTGTAAACAACCTGAAGTGTCTTTAAGTTTGCGTTTATTTTGCCATATTTTGGAGCAATAAATCTTGTCACCTCAAAATTTGTTGGTGAAAGAATATTGTCGCCCGAAAAATCAAAAGTTGTTTGGCTGAAAAAGTCAATTTCGTGTTTTCTTGCGGTTTCTGTGTCATTCACGCCATTTGCATATCTGTAAGCGACAGGATAGAAAACTTGCAGCGAGTTCATAAAATCACGCTGAGTGTCTGAGAACATTTCGTCAGTGATGTTTGCGGCAAAAACCTCGTTCAGCCATGGCACGATGTTGTAATTTGTTGCAAGTGCCATGCGATAGGCAAATTCTGCGCGTGGATAGCCCGGGCAATACAAACTTCTTTTTTGTTTGTAAGTATAAAAGAAATCGACAAATTTTTCAGGCCCAAAGTGATGCACAAGTGTGACATACAGGGAAAGCATTGTGAAATATTTGTCATCACCGTCAAGTTCTGAAAACTGAGAATAGTCATCAAAATTGTATTTCATAACCTTGTTTATCACATAGTTCATTGTGAGATATGGATGAGTTGACATGTCGCCGTGTTCGACAGTTGCAACACGATTGTCCATGTTGCAAAGCATGGTGTAAACAAGAATAATCATCAAGTTGTTTGTCACTTCGCCCTCGGCATTGCGTGGATTCAACATTCCCCAAGCATCAACGCCATAGGCATCGTCTTTTGTGTGTCCAAGTTCATGGAACACGCCCCAACAACCCCTTGTTGTTATTGTTTCATAATTCAAACATGAATCCAGCCAACCTTTTGGCATTGCACAACTGCTTTCAGAAAGAGCAACTGCACTGCCGGCAGGCACATGGTGATCAAAAGACATAACGATGTTGAAATTGTATCTCTTGCCGGTGAAACTTTCATTGACAGTAAAAACTGAATGCCAAAAATATGCGACTTTTTCAATGTCGTCAGTCTTTCTCATGGAAGAAGATGGCCCAATAAGTTGCCCGTTTTCAGTGTCAAGCGTGCAGATAAGCCCCGGAGCATCTCTCAACGTCTTTTCAAATTCATCTTTTGTTGTCACGCCCAAAATAAAGTGTGGGGTTTCCACAGCGCCCGTGATTATCACTTCAACTGAGTTTGACAGCGGCTGAATGTAAAGTGGCCCACCATATGGCGACCCGATTTTGTATTCTTTGTTGTTTTCAGTGAATGTGAAAGTTGCTGCCATCGCTGGAAGTTCATTGAAGATGTTGTTGTGTTTGTCAATGCCAACAATAGGCAAGTTGTAAAAATCTGGCTCAGCCTTTTCCGCTTCTTCAAGAATCATTTTGTCATATTTACTGAAATATGAATCTGCTGAACCCTCGGCAACATACGCCATTGTTTCCTGTTGATGTGTTGTCATTTTAAGCGTTTGTCCGTCTTTCAGCCCTTTCACAACAACCGTTGCAACTTCGCCCGGTGCAAGATAAAGCCCCGTTGTCATTGGTGACTGATAAAGCGGGTCTGTGACAATTCTCTTTTTTACAGCGTTGTTTTCAACTTCAAGTTTGCCATATTGGTCGTCGATGGCGGGGTGTTTTTTAAGTGTGCCGGCTTCGGCATCTGCCTGTGCATATTTGTTGAGATAAAGCGACTGCCTTATCATCATATAGCGCTCAAAAACAGAGATAGGCACAGCCTTGCCCTCGTCACCTATCATTGTGGCATTCTGCCCATTTTTTGGATAATGTTCAAAGTCAATATATGCCTTTGAATTTTCTCTTGTATCAAAATTTGGGAGATAAAATCTGTCGCTTAAAACTTCTGGCGTTTTTCTTTCAAGCCCGCGCTCTAAAATCTCCATAATCGGCTGACGAAGTGTCACACGCCTGCCCAAAAGTTCTTGAAAAGTCTTTCTTGACATGCCTTCTTCAAGGCTGTCGGGTCTGTCTAATTCGCTTTTTGGAGCGGAAGTGCTTGCATAACAAAAAAATGTCCCAAAACTGAACATAATTGCCACAAAAAAGCAACAAACTATCGACAAAAAAACAAGTTTTGCTTTTCTCACACTTCCCTCCCTTTCATAGTTTGATTATATCATATAATATACAATATTTCAACAGAAAAGTGCAAAAAAAAGACTGCATTTTTGCAGTCTTTTTTAACTTTTATATCTTCTCCAAAAATCAGTGTAGATGTTTGTCAAAAGATGTGCAGCGGAATTAGGATACTGCAGAGATTTTTCCAAACTTTCAACTCTGCCAAGCCCGGATTCAGCGTTTGCATACCATTTTTTAGGTGTGTTTTCATCAAATTCAAAGGTGGCTGATTTAAGTGAGGTGCAGCCCTTAAATGCGTTGAAGCCAATGTATTGAACATCTTTTGAAATTGTCACGCTCTGCAAATTTACACAGTCTTTAAACACATCGCCAGCAATGACAGTTGTGCCGTCTTTAATAACCGCCGTTTGAATTGTCTTTTTTGCACCAATAAGCAAATATTTGCCATTTTCCATTTGAATATACAGCAGATCGCCGTCCCAATTGGCTGGATCGTTGTAATATGCTGTGTTGTTGAATGCATCTGCACCAACTTCAGTCACATCGCCTTTGATTGTGATTGTGGCAAGATTTGTGCAGTCCTCAAAAGCGTTTGAGCCGATAATTGTCACGCTTGCAGGGATTATTATCTCTGACAAAGTGTTGCCCTTAAATGTGCCAGATGGGATTATTGTTATGCCGTCTTGCAAAGGCTCGTCACCCTCGCCCTGAATGTTGATTTCATTTGCATAGTGCATTGGATTTGCAAGGTCATTGAAGAACTGAATTGCCATCCACTGTGATGTTGTGCCCAAATAAACAACTTTTTCAAGATTTTCGCAGTTTCTGAATGCGTTGTAGTCACAACTTAAAAGTGATGCAGGGATTTGAATGTGTGTCAAATTTTTGCAATCATCAAATGCAAAAGCACAGACTGTCAAAGTTCCATCTCTTATGATAAGTGGCTCATCAGCAGATGTGTTTATTTCAAACTCATTTGCTTCAACAATGTGTTTTCCAACATACAACACGCCGTTGTCCCAATTTTCTGGATTGCGATAAATTGCAGTGCCGTCAAGTGCGTTGTTGCCCAAGTAGTTAACATTTTCATGGATGTTTATTTCAGAAAGTTCTGAACAGCCTGTGAAAGCATATGTTTCAATTCTCTCCAAAGAAGATGGCAAAGTCACTTTTCTGAGTTTGTAGCAAGACATAAACGCATATGCCTCAATGATTTTAAGCCCTTCGTGGATTTCAACTTCTTCCAAATTGTTGTTTCTGCTGAGTGTAGAAAGGTGAATTGAAAGCACAGGCAGTTCGTTGTGAAGTGTTGGAATGATAAGTTTTTTGATGTTTTTCGCATCGCCATAGCCACTTACATAATAACTTGCACCATTTTGTGTATAACTCAAACCATCATGTCCGCATGGGCAGATGTTTGTTTCTTCATAAATGTGTGCTTCTTCTGTAATTGTATGCTCTTTATCACGTTGGCATGTTGCACTGTGAGTTGTGCCATTGTCAACCCATTCGCCCCATTGATGCCCAAGTGCTGGCTTTTCTTCTTTGGTGTATTCATCTTTACAAACAGAACATATTGATTTTGTTTCGCCTTTTGTTATACAATCTGGGTCATGAACTTCGTCATAATAAGTGCAACTTTGAGTGTCTATAAATCCACATTTATTGCATTCTCTGGAATGTGTCATCGTTCCACGCCCGTCAGACTCATATTCCTCTTTAATCCAAGCATGCCCCAAAGCAGAGCCGTCGTCTTCTTGCTTTTTGCCGTGAGAACAAACCTTGCAGACCATGTCCGTGTAGCCATCGTCTGTGCAAGTTGGCTCAACATATGTTTCTTGATAGTCGCATGCCCCGTTTAGTTCGTCTTCTGCGCCACATTTGGTGCATTCTCTGTGATGCGAGTCGGTTTCGTCATCATGCTGCCAATCGCCAAAAGAGTGACCAAGCGCATCTTGTTCGTTGTCTTTGTAGGAATATTGACAAACAGAACATGTGTGCTCCGTGTAGCCACTTTGAGTGCAATTTGCAACTTGTGTAACTTCGTCAAACGCACATTCTTCTTCTACAATATGTGTTGGATCATTTTGGCAAACTTTAAAGTGCCAGCCCGGTTTGTCAGGGTCTGGCTGCCAAGCGCTGTAATCATGCTGCAAAGCAGCAACTTCATTGTCGTTGTAAGAATAACCACATTCAGAACATGTGTATGTTGTGTAACCTTTCTCTTCGCATGTTGGCTCTGTTGTTACACCGCTGTTGTCAAATTTGCAAGTGTCATATTCAACATAATCACAGTGTTTGCAAGAGTGAAAATGTTTATTGTCAGGGTCTTCTATATCTGCGCCTTCTGACATAGAGTGAGAAACATGTTGCCAAGGCCCAAATTCGTGTTCTTTTTGTTCTGTTTCGTTATCTTTGAAAGAAAATCCGCAATCTTGACAAGTGTGCTCTGTGTAGCCACCTGCCTCGCAAGTTGCTTCAACCACATTTGAATCATATCTGCAATCCACAACTCTTGTGTGAGTGTGGTCATTTTCGCAGACATATGTATGAGTGCCGTTGCCGTTATTTACAGGTGCGTCAGGCCACTTGTGCCCCAACGCCGCAACAACTCTTTCACTTCTCGCCCCACACAGCGTGCAAATAGAATATTCAAGCCCGTCATCTTCACAGGTCGCCTCAGTTTCAACAGTCCAAACTGCAAAATTATGCTTGCATTCGTTGCAGCCCGAAAACAATAAAACCGCTCCAATCGAAAAGAGCGCAAGCACAACTGCAATCAAAATATTTGAAATAACAACTTTGCGTGTTTTCATAAATCCCCCATTACTTGCATTATATCACACCGTTTTATTTTTTGCACGCAATTTTCAAACAAAACAAAAATTTTTAAAAGATTTAAAAAACACCATGATTTTAAAACCATGGTGTTTTCTTCGAAGATTTTGCTTTCACAAAAGCGATTGCCCTAAATCGCCAACAAAGTGCGGTTTACAATCGGGGCAAAAATCAAAAATCAAACGAAGAAGCGATGCTTTTTGCCAAAAGGCAATAACAAGCCAAAAGTGCAGATTTTTGATTTGGAGCGGAAGACGGGGATCGAACCCGCGACTGCGTCACAAACTTCGCTTTTTGCTCATTTTTTGCAAAGCAAAAAAGTTTCGTATTGTTGCTTGTTTGCTCCTTTTCCCTAAAACATTGAAATGTTTTTGGGAGCCCATCAAAACGGCAGAGGTCGCTTGTTAAAAAAGCACCATGATTTTAAAATCACAGTGCAATTTCTTCGTTTGGAGCGGAAGACGGGGATCGAACCCGCGACCTCTGCCTTGGCAAGGCAGCGCTATACCGCTAAGCCACTTCCGCAAATCACATTCTCACACGAATGCTTTTATATAATAGCAAAAATTTATCAAAAAAGCAAGCATTTTTACTTATTTTTCAAAAAATTATTTCTTTTTTTTGAATTTCAGCATATAAAACAATTAAATTATCAGTTTTTTTAAAAAATATTTGACAAGCGCCCACCCAATGTGCTATATTTAAAAAGTCCAATGTGGTACCATCGCCAAGTGGTAAGGCAAAGGTCTGCAAAACCTTTATTCCCCGGTTCAAATCCGGGTGGTACCTCCAAAAGTGTGAAAACACTTTTTATTTTTAGAATTTTCTAGAAATAACAGTCCAAAATCCCAAAATTATGGGCAATTTTGGAAAATATGCCGGTGTGGCGGAATGGCAGACGCATGGGACTTAAAATCCCAAGTTCGAAAGGACGTGTGGGTTCGACCCCCACCACCGGCACCAGAGAAAAAACGGCATCCCTGCTTGTTTTTGAACAAGTTCAAAAGCATCGCCCTTGGACTTGTTTTTTCTCTTTGTTGCGCCGATTGAAAGTCGCAGCAAAGCTTGGCGACTTTGCGCAATCGCTTTAATATGTGAATAAATCATTTTTGGATGCCTTAACAGCATCTTACACGTAAGCAAATACCGATTATTCGGTATTTTTTTGACATATTTACTATAATTTTTTCCAAAAAAAAAATTGCAAAAGTTTATAAAGTATGATATAATATATCAAAGTGGAGGATAAAATGGAATTAAATGATAAATTGACAAATTTTAAAAATAATGTTAAAATGCTTATGCTTCAGCCAAACGAAAAAATATTGAAAGCGACTTGTCAAGATTATGTCGACTTGTTTATTAAGCCAAAACTTGACGGACTTAATCTTCTTCCGATGGAATTTGCAATATCCAAAAACGATAATATTCTTGGTCAATATGATCCACAAGACAATGCCATAAAGATATATATAAATAAAGTAATGAACTCCCTGTCATTAGGTGAAAATATATATGCAGTTGGCGACTTATTGACAACTGTTGGACATGAATATGAACATAGTTTTCAAGACAATTTTTTTGAACTCATGGAAAACAATTCTTTGGCTAATTTAAGAGAATACAACATTTATAAAAAAATTATAGGTAATAACGCGCACGCTATGGTGGAAGAACTTGACAAGATTGATTTGGGAGATAGCGGGATTGAAAACCTGCTTAAATTTAACCCAGGTTTATTTAAAGAAATTAAAAAATTAACAGATGCACAAGAAAATGAAATTATCCAACTTTGTTCTAATGCTCTTTATCTCAAATTTGCAGATGAAATTGATGCTCGTGAAAAAGGGTTGGAATTTTTGCAAAATTGTGCCGATAGTTATCCAAAAGATGACAATTTTCATAAGTTGTTAATGGTATATATATCTGATGAAAAAGAACATGAGAACTCTCTCCAAAAGCAATTTTTTCCAGTTGCCGACAAATTGAATGATTTTATTAAAAACATATCTGTGTCCGATTATGTAGAGTTTGCCAAAGCCATGAAAAAAGAGAAGCTTATTGCGGATCAGATGGGCATGTTGTCACATGATTATGAAGTTTCATATATTGATTATTTTATAAAAAAAGAAATTATGAATTCTGCAGCTGGTTTTATCTTAGCTAAAAACAACGAACTAGATTATGAAAATAAGTCAAAGGAAGAAATAAAAAATATTATCCAAACACTAATAAAAAAAGGTTATCCAGAAGCGGCTGTTGCATTGAAAGAAAATGAAGACCTTGATTATTCTAGTTTTAAAGACGATTATTTTTCTATATTAAAAAATCAAGACATAACACAAGATTCTTTCGCCTTTATTTCTGAATTGACAAGTTCACAAAAACAAGAATTGCTTTGTAAATATATAGATGAAGGAAAAACATTGTTTGCTCAATCCATGCTTTTTGAAATGTCCCCTGATGAAATAACGGCTCCTAATAAATCGAATTCTGTTCTTGATTGTATTGAAAATCGAATTGATGCATTGCAACAAAAAGTTAAAAACAATACAGCTGTTTATGACGATATTGATGACATGATTTGTCTTTTGGCAGATATGTGTCAAATGGAATCTGTCCCTTATTATGATAAAGATGCACAATTTGATGAAAGTGAATTAAAAACTCGTTTGTATAACGCTTATAAAACTGCTGAAAAGATTGGATATGAACAAGTTGTTAAAATGCAAGGGTATGAGCCAAGGCCGGATAGTTACAGATATGCACATGCAAGTGACAGAGCTTCCTACACTATGACTGGCGAAAAACAACAAAAAAGATTGATTGATCTTTATGGTGCAAATGAAATTGAACTTTCAAATTTATATAAAGAAATAAATCCAGCGCAAGAGAAATCAAGTGCTCGTGAATTAATTTAAGTTTAAAAAATTTCAAATTTTTTTAAAAAAACTATTGACAAAGGAAAAAATGCGTGATAAGATATTGGCATAAAAAGGGAGTAGTTTCCACAGCCGCGGACGTGGTTGCAAAGCGTCAATTCGAACATTTGTTCCGCTTTGCAAGAGCAAAAATTGCTTTAACAAGACTTTTTGAAGAAATTCAGAAAGTCTTGTTTTTTGTCTTTCTGAATAAAAAAATCAAAAAGGAGACAAAAATGAAAAAATTAAAAAAATTTATAACACTTTCACTTGCAAGTATTTTATGTGCTGGAACAGCTGTTGGTTTGTCAGGATGCGATTACAATCACGATGTTTCAAATACAGAAGATAGGGAAGTTTTAATATCAAACAAAAACGTGTATATTGTTGTCAATGAAAATGGCACTGACACCCTGCACAAAGGTAATGTTCTGACTTATGTATGGAATTCTGGTGGTTATGGCGGCCCAGCTTCTTTACCAACAGTTCTTAAATTCAACTGTGGCAAAGAATTGCAAACTTATCAGTTTGTCGCTTATCCACAAGGTTGTCCAAGTGAAGAAAAGTATGACGAAGTTTGCGATTGTGCGCGCGAAGTAACCCTCGCATCCAAGAGCAGTAAAACTTCACAAAAGACTGAAAGAAGTCTTTAATAAGGAGGAAATTAAAAATGGGACTTTTTTATCTAACTGACGGATGTGACAAATTGGAGAAAGTTGGGATTATTGTTTGCAGTGTAACATTATTGGGTGCAGTTACTGTAATCCCCTACTGCGTAATCACCACACAAAATAATACACAAAAAGCACTTGAAGAATTAAACACAAAGATTGAAAGAGATTTGGATGTTGATTCTTTCAGTTCTCAATGTATTATTTTTGACAAAACAAATGAAAACTATCTAATAAAAATCACAGGCTCGTCGCATGAAGCATCATATCTTGCCGCTGATTACAAAGTAAGCGAACAAGATTACTATAATCTTCGCAAAAACAAGAAGGACGTTCTCGACATCGAAAAACAACAAGTTAAATTTATTAAAAATATTATCGATGTTCTTAATCGCAGTGAGTTTTTAGAAAAAAATGAAGAGGACATTTCACTTGTAAGAAATGGTGAATTGGTTTTAAATGTTTCAAAACCATACACTGATGATGAGAGCAAATCCATGAATTATGATTTGACAATTGCAAAACTTCAAAACAATGATTTGAAATTGGGGGAATTTATCGTTTCCACTCCCCTGGATGAAAAACTTAAAGAAAATCCAGAAGAAATTTACACTTTGCCAGATGAAAAAGTGACTATCACCAAAATCAGCACAAAGACTTACAAAAATGTAATGCGTGTTGAAATGTTTGATAATTCAACTTTGGTTATTTGACATCCAATAAGAAGAAGAGGCAAAAGTAACATTTAATAAAATGAAAGCTGATTCTCCCATTATTCTTCGCTGTCGTCTTCAGACTGTTCTTCTTCAAGCCCTAAAACTTTCAAGCTTTCGCCATTGTCGAGTTTTTCAACCGAGCGGAGTTTATTCGCTAAAAGTCTTGTGCGAGTTCCAACAAGGCTGTCAAAATCTTTGCTTGTCTTTTCAAACTGACCGCGTATCTTTTCAACAAGCCCGCTGAATTTGTCAAATTCTGTGCGCACTGCCCCCAAAACTTGCCATACTTGTCCACTTTTCTTTTGGATGGCAAGTGTCCTAAAGCCCATTTGCAAACTGTTTAAAAGTGCGCTCATGGTAGTTGGACCCGCAATTGTCACGCCGTATTTACTTTGCAGTTGTTCGATAAGCCCAAGTTTTGCAATCTCTGCATAAAGCCCCTCAATTGGCAAAAACATAACTGCAAAATTGGTTGTTTTTGGAGGGCAAATATATTTTGTGTTGATGTCCTTTGCCATACTGTTTATGGTGGCTTTTAAAAGTTCTTTTTTCTGTTTGACGAGTTCTAAATCATTCTTTTCATATGCATTTTGCAAGTCGCTGTAAATGGTGTAAGGAAACTTACTGTCCACCGGCATATACACAAATTCGCCGTCATTCTGCCCCGGCAGTTTAACCGCAAATTCAACCGGCTCTTTGCCCTCACCCGTGACAAAGTTTGTTTCATATTGGTCCTTGGTGAGAATTTGCTCAAAAATCGCGCCAAGTTGCACTTCGCCAAAAATCCCCGTTGTTTTCACATTTGAAAGCATCTTTGTAAGGCTGCCGACATCTGTTGCGATATTCTGCATCTCGCCCAAAGATTTGTAAACACTTTCAAGTTGTTCGCTTAAAACTTTGAAGGTCTGTTCAAAGCGTTCGTTTATGGTTTTTGAAAGTTTTTCGTCCACAGTTTCACGCATTTTGTCGAGTTGGCGATTGTTGTCCTCTTGCAGCATTTTTATGTGCCTTTCATTTGAAAGTCGAATCGCCTCCAATTTCTCTTCTTGCAATTTGCTCAGTTCTAAAATTCGCTTTTCCAAAGCAACATTGTTTGCTGACAAATTCTCTTGAAAAGTGCGAAGCCCAAGCAAAAGCGCCTCATTGTTTGCCTTTTGTGTTTGAGTTAGGCTTTTTGAAATAAAATCAACATTGCCGTTGAAACTTTTTAAAATGTCATCTTTGTCATTTTGCGAAAGTTTGGTTGAACTTTTGCTTTTAATCGTCACAAAAATTCCAACAATCGCAAGCACAATCAACACTCCAAGCAGAACACAAATAACTATTTCAAGCATAAAAACTCCTTTTAATTAAAAAACTGTCAAGCGACAGTTTTTATTAAATTAAATTGAAATTAGCATTGCCATTTGTGAAAATTTTGATAAGGTTTTCACTGCTGCCAACTCTGAATTCTCCATCTTCCTTGGTGCTGCCACCAATATTTGTGTTTATTTTATCTTTTGAGATTTTATCTTCATCGGCAGGATTTGATTTATTCGCATCAAATTTATAAATCTGTGCGACAAAACTTGCCTGATTTGTTACATAAATATTCACATTCCCTGCTGCTTTTACAGTTCCATTACTTGGGATTCTTCCCGCAAAAGAGAGTGTAACGCTAGAATTCGTTTCTATGTCAATTGAAGCGTCATAGTTTTTATCAAAAGTCAAGTCAGCGCTAATTCCTTCGCCACGCAAAGAAATGCTTTGTTTAACATTTCCAATTTCAAGCCAGCCGTTTTTTGCATCGACATGCACCGTCCCTGTCACTTGAGCAATTTTTATTTTAGGAGCAGAATTGTCTTGTGTTGCAGCCACAGAGAAATTTCCGTCAACCGTGCCCTGAATTGTTATATTTGGAGAAAGAATTTCGTTGAGAGAATTGTTGTAAGAAAGATTCCCTTTCACATTCCCATAAAGGTGATTTCCTTCAATGCTTTCCACATTGATTTCCGCAGCTTCAATATAGTCAACATTTATCACCCCTCTGCGAGAGATTAAATTCAATGTTTTATTAGGAAATTTAATTACTGGAAGATCAATTTTTCCCTTTCCCATTACATTGATTTTCAAACTGCTTGCATTTGGGAAACTAATTCCATAATTTTTACCATTGTAAGAATCAACACTTTTGGTTGATGTAATCTTTCCATTTGTTGTTTCAAACACAAAATCTCCAGTGGAAACAGGAATAGGTATTACTGACTCTGTTTCAAAAGTGTTTGAGATAGAAATAGTCCCGCTTTCTGTTGTTGCCTTAACGGAGTTTATAGTAATAGGTTTTGCCTTTTGTGAGTCTGATCCACCAATATCTATATCCCCAGATGTGGTTATTAAAGTGAAATTTTTGGAAGTAAAATTATGACCTGTTTCGTCATCATAATGCACTACAATTTCAATTTTATCTGAAAAATATAAAAATCCATTTGGCTCTTGCACAGAAATTTTAACAGCATTAGTATTTCCATCTACATATTGCACAGTGTAGGAAAAACCAACTGCTCCATTTGAAAGTTGAAATCCTTTAGCACCGTTGCTGATGTAAACACTGTTGTGTGGCATATTTTTATTGTTGTTTTTTTCAATTGTGATGTCTGCATATCCACATTCAATCGTAATATCATTGACATTTATCCAATCAATAGTTGCTTTAGTGTCAGTTGTCGTTGTTAATTCAACATATTTCCCGTTGCCAGTGAAATACTGCATCCATGCAATGCTCTTGCCCGGGTTGAAAATCATAATGACCATTAAAACTAAAACAACTGCAACCACAAGCAATACAAACAATCCAAAATAGAAGAAAAATCCTTTTTTTATCTGTCCTTCTGCCATTGAAAGACCTCCTTATAAATTTATTTTAACATATTTAAATGAATATGTCAAAGATAATTTAATCTAAAATCGCCTTAATTCGTCTAATTCCGCTTGAAGAACTCTCTTCTTTGACAATTTTTAAATGATGTAGGTCTTTTGTGTTAACTGCATGTGGGCCACCACAAATTTCCTTTGAAACATCTCCGATTGTGTAAACTTTCACAATTTGGCCATATTTGCTTTCAAAAACACCAACTGCGCCGCATTTTTTTGCTTCGTCAACACTCATCTCTTCGCAAGTGACAGGGATTTCTTTTGCAATTTTGTCATTGACGAATTTTTCAAGTGTTTCAACCTCTTCTGGTGTCATCTTGTGGTCGAGATTAAAGTCAATTCTAAGGCGTTCTGGCGTGATGTTGCTGCCCTTTTGCATAACTTGATTTCCAAACATCTTTCTAAGCCCTGCCATGATAAGGTGTGTTGCAGTGTGAAGTTTTGCGCTTTCATAACTGTTGTCAGCAAGTCCGCCTTTGAAAGTGCCAGCAGATGCTGTTCGGCTTTTTTCTTGATGTTCTTCAAAAGCCTTTTTAAAGCCCGCTTCATCGACATCATAGCCCCTTTCTTTGGCAAGTTCTTTTGTAAGTTCAAACGGGAAGCCAAAGGTGTCATAAAGTCTGAAACAAGCCTTGCCAGAGATTATGTTTTCAACAACTTCACCCTTTAAAGCGGCAAAAGATTTGTGTTTTTCAATGCCGGATATGACTTTTTCAAACTCTTTATGTCCTTCGTCAAGTGCCTTTGAAAACTTTTCAACTTCCAAGTTGAATTCTGCCTTTATATACTCACGATTACGCTTGATGTCGCTGTAATCAGCCCCGTGTCTATCCACAAAGATGTCGATGATATCTGAAAAATATTTCACATCAAGCCCGATGTTTCTTGCGCAGTTGACAGCGCGCCTTATAAATCTTCTTAAAATATAGCCTTGTCCAACGTTGGATGGCTTAACTCCGCGATAATCACCCAAAACAAACACAGCCGAGCGCACATGGTCGGTGATGACTCTGTAAGAGCGCTTTGCACTTTCGCTTTCAGTGTATTTCACCTGCGCTTTTGTGCCGATAAAATCAATGACCTGCTTCAAAACGCCGGTGTCAAAAATGCTTGAAACACCGTTTAAAACAGCAACAGTCCTCTCAAGTCCCATGCCGGTGTCGACGTTTGGGCGGTCGAGTTTCTTCGCCTTTTCGCCCGCATTTTCAACCTTGTATTGCATGAAAACATCATTCCAAATTTCAAGATATTTGCCGCAGTCACAAGCCGGCGAACAATTTTCACTGCACTTTGGCTTTCCCGTGTCATAAAACATCTCAGTGTCTGGCCCACAAGGTCCAACGCCGCCGCCAAGTGCCCACCAATTGTGCTCTTTGTTTAAAAAGAAGACATTTTCAATGCCGCACTCTTTCCATGCCTTGTAAGCCACTTCATCGCGCGGTGCGGTTTCATCCCCAGCAAAAACCGTGGTTGCAAGCCTTTCTTTTGGAATGCCAAGATATTTTGGACTTGTCAAAAATTCAAAAGAAAGTTTAATCATCTCCTCTTTTGGACAATCTCCCAAATACCAATTTCCAAGCATCTCGAAAAATGTAAGGTGGCTGGCATCACCAACTTCATCTATGTCGTTTGTGCGAATGCAACGCTGCACATCGCAAATCTTGTTGCCGGCTGGATGTTTTTCGCCCAAAAGATAAGGCACAAGCGGATGCATGCCAGCGGTTGTGAACAAAACAGTAGGGTCATTTTCAGGAATAATAGAAAGCCCCTCAATACGTGTGAAACCATGTTCTTCAAAAAATTTAAACCATAAATCAATAAGTTCTCTTTCAGTAGTCATTTTTTACCTCTTTTGAGATTATAACAAAAACAAACAAGAAAAACAAGCAAAACGAATAAAAAAACGGCTAATCTGCCGCTTTTTTCTCTTCTTCTTCAAATTGAGTTATCATTTCAACAATGCGCGTGTGTTTTCTTTTGCGCTTGATTTTTTCCAAGAAAGTTTTATCTCTTTTTTTGGAATCAAACTTGTCGATGGAGTTTGACATGGATTTGACAATCGCCTTGCTGGCAGTGTGGTTGTCCACTTGTTTTGCAATTATGTCAGTTGTCTTGGATTTTTGAACGGCATACACACAAGTTTTCACGCCCTTTCGCTTTTCGCGTTTGAGATATATGTAAAAAGCCACAAAAAATGCCAAAAACACAACAACAAATCCAGCATAAAAAAGATTGAATTCCGAAAAAATTATAAACACAACAACAAGCGCCAAAAAAAGCAGAAGTGAAAACCACGCCCCGCGCAAATCTTGTTTGGCTTCTTCCACCTTTGTTTTGCCTTCCAAAAACATGATATGATATTTTCCTTCAACATTCTCAATGTTGTTTATGTTAAACTTAGCCAAAATTCCTCCACATTTTTATAATAACATTAAAATTTTCTGTTTGTCAAATAAACTTAAAAAATTTTAATTATTTTCTTAAAATATCGCCCACTTTAAGCATAAACTTGCACGGCACAACCACACGCTCCTGCACAACTTTGGCGCTTTCAACATTCTCGCCAGAAGAATTTGTGATTTTTTCAATCTTCAATTTTTTATTAAAAATCTTTGTGTCCGGGCTTAAAATTTCCAAAACATCGCCCACAGAAAACTTGTTTCTCATTTCAAGTTCCACAGTTTTGCCGTCACAGTCACGGCTGACAATGGCAACAAATTCGCTGTCCTGAACAGGCATGGAATCCTCTGTAAATTGCTTTTTCTCGTCCTTAAAATAAAAGCCTGTTGTGTAATGGCGATGGCTTGCCTTTAAGAGTTCTTCGCAGAGTTTTTTATCGGGTTTTTTAGGCAAAATATCAAGCGCTTGTCTGTATGCATTAACAACTGTTGCAACATAATATGCGCTTTTCATGCGCCCTTCAATTTTGATGCTGTCAACCCCAATTTTTTCAAGTTCTCCTAAGAATGGCAACATATTCAGGTCTTTTGAGTTGAAGATATAACTTCCATGTTCGTCCTCTTGCACTTCAAGTTCATCCTCACGGGACACTTCTCTCACCATGTATTTCCAGCGGCATGCCTGCACACATTCGCCATGATTTGAGTCGCGCCCCGTAAGGTAGTTTGAAAGCAAACATCTTCCAGAATACGCCATGCACATTGCTCCATGCACAAACACTTCAATTTCCACCTTTTTAGGAACATTTTTGCGAATTTGCGCAATCTGTTCAAGCGTGAGTTCCCTTGCCAAAATCAGCCTTTTTGCGCCAAGTTCTGCCATTAAGTTTGCAGAATATGAGTTTATAATGTTGGCTTGCGTTGAAACATGGACTGCCAAATTTGGCGCGTGCACTCTCACAAACTGCAACACTCCAATGTCCGCCACAATCACCGCATCCACCTTTATATCTTGCAAAAATTTGAGATAATCCTTAAGCCCAACAAAATCTTCGTCACGTGCAATTATGTTTATTGTCACATAAGCTTTCTTGCCTTTTTCATGAGCCATTTTGACGGCTTTTTCCATTTCTTCGTTTGAAAAATTGCCCGCATAAGCCCTAAGTCCAAACTTTCCGCCGGCAAGATAAACTGCATCCGCACCAAAGTGCAGCGCAGTTTCAAACTTTTCAAAATTTCCAGCAGGTGCTAAAAGTTCCATAAATCCCCCTTTTAAGATTTTCGTCAAATCCTCACTGTGGCGCTTGCCGTAAGCGACAAATCCGAAAGTCCAATCCCCGCTTTCATGTAATAATATGCAATCGCGCCAATCATCGCAGCATTATCTGTGCAATATTTAAGGTCTGGCAAGTATAATTTCACGCCGTTCTTTTTGCAAGCAGTTTCAAGTTTTTCTCTCAGCCTGCTGTTTGCGCCAACTCCGCCTGCAACCACAAGTTTTGGATAATCACGGCACGCAAGCATTGTTTTAGAGACAAGTTCGTCAGTGGCAAGTTCTTGAAAACTGCACGCAACATCCGCCTTTGAAAAATCGGTGTTTTTTTGCTCGCAGTTGTGCACATAGTTTACAACCGCCGTTTTCAGCCCGCTGAAAGAAAAATTCAGTGTGTCTTTAAGCGGAGTTTTATAGTTGAATTTCACGATATTTTTGCCTTCTTTTGCAAGCCTGTCTATGTTTGGCCCACCAGGATATGAAAGCCCCAAAACACGCGCCACTTTGTCAAAACATTCTCCAACGCTGTCGTCAACTGTTGTGCCTAAAAGGTTGAAATCGCAATAATCTTTCACTTCAACAATGGCTGTGTGCCCGCCGCTGACCATAAGGCACAAAAATGGCGGCGTCAAATCGACGTGAGATATGTAATTCGCCCCGATATGCCCGTGCACATGGCTGACGGCAATAAGTGGCACTTTAAGGGCAAATGCAAGTGTCTTTGCAAAGTTCACTCCCACCAAAAGCGCCCCAATCAGCCCCGCTCCATATGTGACGGCAACTGCATCAATGTCAGAAAGGGTTTTGTTTGCTTTTAAAAGCGCTTCGTCCAAAACGCCCGTGATGTTTTTTATATGATTTCGCGAAGCAATCTCTGGCACAACTCCGCCATATAATTTGTGAATATCAATTTGCGAAGACACTATATTTGAAAGCACCTTTCTGCCGTTTTCGACAAGCGCGATTGAAGTTTCGTCACAAGAAGATTCAACAGAAAGAATAAGCACATTCTCTTTGTGTTTTAATTTTTCATATTTTTTTTGTGCGTCTTCAAAATAACTCATGCTCTCACGCTTGTCCTTTTAAGATATTCGTTTATAAAGTCTTGAATATTGCCGTTCATAACCGATTGAATGTCGCTTGTTTCATAGTTTGTGCGGTGGTCTTTAACCATGGTGTAAGGGCAGAAAACATAAGAGCGAATCTGGCTGCCCCACTCAATTTTCTTCACATCGCCGCGAATAGATGCCAACTTTTCAAGTTCTTCAAGTTCTTGCTTTTCAACAAGTTTTGAATAGAGCATTTTCATGGCAGTTTCACGATTTTGCACCTGTGACCTTTCTGTCTGGCACGCCACGATTATTCCAGATGGAATATGTGTGATTCGAATGGCAGATTCTGTTTTGTTGACATGCTGTCCACCCGCACCAGAACTTCGATAGGTGTCAATTTTCAAATCTTCTGGGCGAATGACAATGTCCGGCGCTTCTTCAATTTCTGGCATAACTTCCAAACTTGCAAAACTTGTGTGACGCCTTGCATTCGCATCAAACGGAGAAATTCTCACAAGCCTGTGAACGCCCTTTTCAGCCTTTAAATAGCCATATGCATATTCGCCCGACACAAGAAAAGAAATCGACTTTATGCCCGCTTCTTCGCCGTCAAGCACATCCAAAACTTTCACTTTAAAGCCGCTCATTTGGGCATACATGCAATACATTCGATAAAGCATATCTGTCCAATCCTGTGCTTCCGTTCCGCCAGCCCCGGCGTGCAACGTCAAAATAGCGTTGTAGTTGTCATATTTTCCAGACAAAAGCGTTTCAAGTTTGGCACTTTCAATGTCTTTTTCAAGTTTTTCAAGCGTGGATGTCAGTTCGTCAAAAATCTGCGTGTCATCAATCTCTTCCAAAAGTTCAATCGATGCCTCGGCGTTGTCGATGAGTTTTTTCAAACTTTCAACTTTTTCAATCTTGTATTCACAAAGTTTAACTTCTCTGCCAACCTTTGAAACATTCTTTGCATCAGCAAAAAAGTTTGGCTGCAACTGTTGTTCTTTTAAAACATCAAGTTTTTCTTTTTGCCCATCCGGGTCAAAGACACTCCTTAATAAACGAAAAATCTTGTTCAATTTTCTCTAATTTTTCTTTTTGAATATCTAAAATCATAATAATCCCCTAAAATCCTTTAAATTCTATCATATTTGAAAACTTTTGTCCAGCAAGTTCAGTAATTTTTCATAAGGCCATATGTTATGTCCCACTCGCCAACAGACGCATAATCACTCAAAGTCAGATTGTCAACAACAAGTGTCATGTTTGCAAGTTCGTCATGTTTAATTGCAAATGCGCCAGCGTCAGTTTCACTTGCAACAACAAGCATTTTATTCTCGTTTTCAACAAAGAAGATTTTTTCACCCTTTGAATTTAAAAGATAGCCCTCTTTGTCAAAATTGCTTGCAAAAAGTTCGCTTTCTGCGAAAAGCAGCAAATGCATCTTGTTTTTCAGTGCAAAATCAATGTTTTTTACAATCATTTTCATATTTTGCGCCGTTTCAAGCGTGATTTGAGTGTATTCTTTCAAAGTTGCCTCTTCTGTGTAGTTTGAAAGAGTGATTTTTTTAAACTTGCCCAAAATTTGCGAAAGGTCAAAGTTCTGCGACAACATAGCACTGTAAAAATTCAACATTCCGCTTTGTTTAATGTCCAAGAAATCGCCGATTTTAATATCTTCATCATTTACATCAAGCCCGACAAGATCAATCACATTTTCGCTGTTGTCAGATTTTTTCAAAACGCGAAATTCGTGATCCAAAATATATGCTTGTCCGCCAATTTCAACGCGATAAAATTCTTCGCGTTCTGAAACATGCACAACATATCTGTTTGGAAAAACTGTTTCGATATTTAAAACTTTCAGATATGCAAATTTTTCATCAGTTTGACTGTTGAGATTTTGAAGATATTTCTTTTTGCCGTCAAAGAAAACGCAACTGCCATATTTAAAATCTCCCGCCTTTATGATTTCACTTTCACTCAGCGTCAAGTTTTTGAGTGTGGAATGAAACTGCACGCTCACGGACGAAAGGGCAAAAAGCGTCCAAAAAAGTATCAAAATGACTGACACACACGCCAAAAGCACCGACAAAGTGATGATCCATTTTTTACTCAATTTCTGTCCTTTTAATGTCCGCTCCTAAAACGGCAAATTTCTCTTCGATTTTTTCATAGCCGCGGTCGATAAGTTCAACCCCGCTTAAACTTGTGTAGCCCTCCGCTTTCATCCCCGCAATGACAAGTGCAGCGCCGCATCTTAGGTCGCACGCACACACATCTGCTCCAAAAAGTTTCTCCACTCCAACAATGCATGCAAGATTGGAGTTGATTGAAATGTCAGCGCCCATTTTTTTGAGTTCAAACGCCGTGCCAAAGCGATTTTCAAACACATTCTCTTGCAAAACGCAAACTCCTTGGCTGACGCTTTGAAGCACCATCATCTGCGGCTGCAAATCAGTTGGAAAGGCAGGATAGGGCAAAGTTTTTATTTTTTCAATCGAAAGCGCCCTTTTGTTTGCTTTCACCCTTATTCTATCACTAAACACATCCAAGTTGCAAGCGGATTTTAAAAAAGACAGCAAACTTTCATTATGTTTTGCAAGTGCATTTTTCACAAGCACATCGCCGCCGCAGGTTGCCACTGCAAGAAGATAGGTGCCCGCCACAATTCTGTCCGGCATAACGGTGTAAGTCGCCCCGTGCAAACTCTCAACCCCAATAATTTCAATTTTATCAGTCCCAGCGCCACGCACATGCGCCCCGCAAGAGTTTAAAAAGTTTGCCAAATCAACAATCTCAGGCTCTTTTGCAGCGTTTTTGATTGTTGTCACGCCTTTTAACAAAACTCCGCACATCATAAGGCTTTCCGTTGCACCAACACTTGGAAAGTCCAAAAACACTTCGCCAGAGTGCAAATTCTCGCCGAAACAATAGATGTAGCCATGTTTTTCAACAATTCTCACGCCAAGTGCTTTAAAACTTTTGATGTGAATGTCAATCGGGCGCGCCCCGATGTTGCAGCCGCCGGGATAGGCAATGATTGCGCTGCGAAATCGCCCCAAAAGTGCTCCCAAAATAAAGATTGATGCGCGGACTTTTTGCGAAAGTTCGTGTGTGATTTTTGCATTTTCAATGTGTCTTGTGTCTATGTAAAGTTCCCGCCCCAAAAGAACGCTTTTTATGTTTAAAAGCCCCAAAATTTCACGCATGCATTCAAGGTCAGTTAAATTGACATAGTTTGTAAAACAACACTCGCCAGAAAGTAAAACTGTGCTTGCCAAAATCGGCAAAAAAGCGTTTTTTGAGGCATCAACTTCAATCTCGCCCGAAAGCGTGCAGCCGCCGTTTATTAAAAGTTTCATATTCTAGTATATGAAAATGTTTTTATTTGTTTTCTTTCTTTTTAGACTGCCGTGAAACCGAAATCGCAACTCCCACTCCCGCCATAAACACCATAACAGACGTTCCGCCACTTGAAATAAACGGAAGCGGCAATCCTGTTGGCGGAATGCTGCCCGTGACAACGGCAATGTTTAAAAGAAGTTGCACGCCAATTACAAGTGCCACGCCGCACGAAAGTAAACAGCCAAATCTGTCTTTTGCGTTCAGCCCAATTTTAAACAGCAAAAATATAAGCATAAAATATGCACAAAGCAAAATCACACATCCAAAAAATCCCAATTCTTCGCCGATTATGGAAAAGATAAAGTCACTTTCTGCAAACGGCAAAAAAAGATATTTTTGTCTGCTTTGAAAAAGCCCAACGCCAAAAAGCCCGCCGTTGCCAAGTGCGTAGAGGGATTGAATAAGCTGAAACCCTTCGCCCTGTGGAGTTGCCCATGGATTTAAAAAGGCAAAAAGGCGTTTGAGTCTGTAAGGCTCTGCCAAAATCAAAATCGGCACTGCAGCAGCCGCCACGGACGAGAAAATTATAGTGTGTTTCCTTGTCATGCCGCCAATAATAAGCATAAAAAATGTAACAAACGCCAAACACATCGTCACA
>CANRDW010000011.1 GCA_947629505.1 uncultured Clostridia bacterium | reverse complement strand
CTTTTCACCGTTCCCTCACGGTACTATTCGCTATCGGTCACTAGGTCGTATTTAGCCTTACGAGATGGTCCTCGCATATTCACACCGGATTCCACGTGTCCTGTGCTACTCTGGAATTTGACTAAGCTTAGGCAGATTTCGGCTACGGGGCTATTACCCTGTATTGCGCAATTTTCCAAAAAACTTCACCTATCTTTCTAAGTCTATGTTGTCAATCCTAAACCCCAAAGGTATTTCTACCCTTGGTTTGGGCTCATGCAGTTTCGCTCGCCACTACTCCCGCAATCGTTGTTTTACTTTCTTTTCCTCCGCTTACTTAGATGTTTCAGTTCAGCGGGTTCCCCTCATTACGCTATGTATTTACGTAATGATGCCACCGTATTAACAGTGCGTGTTTCCACATTCGGAAATCCACGGGTCGCAGGTTATGTGCACCTCACCGTGGCTTATCGCAGCTTATCACGTCCTTCATCGGCGCCTAGTGCCAAGGCATCCCCTATATGCTCTTTGTAGCTTTATCATTGGATTCTTAGCATTTTCGCGTTTTGTTCTTTCGAACAAATCTCTTATACTCGACTTAAAATTTGAGTATGCAAATATCGTATTACATAAAAACTTAATAATTTTAAAAAGTTTAAACTCGTAATAATATTTGACTTTTAATCTTCTAAAATATGTAGTTGTCAAAGAACTTTGCCTTCGCGGTTGAGTCATCAACCTGTTTGGGAATTACTCCCCTCGCTGCGTCAGCATTCGTATTCTAACATAATATGAAAAAGTTTGTCAACAGTTTTTTCAAAAAAAATTTAATTTTTTTAAAAATTTTTTGAGAATTTTTTTTAAGGGGTGGGCGTCCCGCCGTGTGTTCGCAAAATAGGGCATTTTTTGACGAAAATTTTTTTTAAAAAAGTTTGAAAAAAATAAAAAATGGCAAAAATTTTTGCCAATTTATATGATAATCACCATGGGAAAAAGCCAAATAAAATAGACCGCCGCAAAGGCTGCAAGCACAAGCATGATGATAAATGTGATAAGCCAGCCGCGGAAGAAACTTCGCCTTGCAAAAGTGCCTGCACCCCAACAGAACATAAACAAAAAGCCAAACGGCCCTAAAAAGAGAGATGCCAAAAATCCCAGCCACGCCTTGCTTGCACCCACACCATTAAAAAAGAAGAATAACATATCCTTATTCTTCTCATTTTTATAAGTTTTATTTTACTAATATATTATATTATATAAATTTATTTCATATTTTTCTCTTTCAAGGCTTGAATTGCTCTGCCACGATGAGAAGTGCGGTTTTTCTCCTCAATAGTCGCCTGACCATAAGTCTTTTTCAGTTCGTCAACATAGAAAAGCGCGTCATACATAAAACCCGCAGTGCCGCGTTCTTCTTTTAAAATATGCCCGTCAACACGCCCCACAGCAGATATCTCACTCCCATTTGGATTTATCTGCACCAAACAACACTCATAGTATGCGCTTCTATCCGCCTTATCTTCAAGATTTTTCAAAAGTTTTTGGATAGCAGCATCTTTGTTGTGGTCGCCGCCATATCTTGCGCTGTAAACTCCCGGCTCACCACCAAGTGCATTCACACAAAGCCCACTATCATCGGCAATCACTGAATATTCTTTGCCGTGCTTTTTCAAAAAATTATGCACTGCAAGCGCCTTTATTTTGGCGTTTTCATAGAAAGTTTTGCCCGTTTCTTCAATCTCTTCGTCAAATCCAACATCTTTAAGCGACAAAATCTCGTCATTTTTAAACGCATCCTTAAACTCTTTTATCTTTCCAACATTGCTTGAAGCAAGAACAAATTTCATCTTTTTTCTCCTTTTGCTTATTTTACAATCAAATGAATAAAAAGGCAACAAAAAAACGGATTAAATCCGTCTTTTTACGCTTGTGGTATTGAACCAAGGATGCCTGCAAACAATCCCATGAACATTGAAACATACACAATCACAATAACAACTTCAATTGCAAGCATTACAAAAAATGTGATCAGCCAGCCTTTTGTAAATGTCTTTCTTTCATAAGAACCTGCTGGCCAGCACAACATAAACAAAAGCCCAATAAGCCCCAAAAAGAAAGCACAAACAAAACCGATGCCCGCTTTGCTGGTCCCTTGTGGAGTTGACACAACTTCAGGCTGTTTTTCTTCTTCTGCCATTTCCAACCTCCTTTTTTCTTTCAGTTTATCTAAAAAACCGCAAAAAAGTCAAACAAAATGCACTTTTTTATGAAAAATTGTTCTAAAATTAAAAAATCCACAAAATTATGTGGATTTTCCTATTTGGAGCGGGCGGCGAGAATCGAACTCGTCTCTCAGGCTTGGGAAGCCCGCATTCTACCGATGAACTACGCCCGCATAACAAAATGCCAATGGCATTTTGCGAATATAAAAACAACCTAAATAGTCGTGCAAAATCGCCAAGCGTTGCTGCGATTTTCGTCTGGCGCGAAGAGGCGAAAAAACAAACGAATCCCTTTGCTTTTTGTCATGCAGTGACAAAAACAAATTTGAGTGCAGTTTTTTCGCTATTCTTGCATATTCGGCGGTGTCACAATTGGCCCCAAGATTGTGTTCATTGAAAGTGTTGTGATAAGGCTTGACACATAAGAAATCAAAATGCGAACAGGTTGACTGTTTTTGATGTATTCTTTTGGATCTGGCAATTTTGAAAATTCAATTGAGTCCACAGGAATATCAATGCTCATTGTCACCGACAATTTCATAAGATTTGCCGGGCTTATGGCAAGGCTTCTTGTGAGCGTCACTTTGACAACTTCTTCTGAAACTTTTCTAACATCAATCACATCTTCTGGTTTAATGTTTATCATTGCATTTGGTTGTGGCATTGATAATTTTTCAAACACAACTTTTTCAAGAAGTGGTTTTACAAGATGAGGTTTGATTACATTTTCCACGTTCATATTTTCTCCTTTATGTATGATAGTTTAGCACAATCTTTGAAAAAAAACAACATTTTTTGTATTGACAAAACAATTTTTTCTGTATAAAATGAAGCTCATGGACAAAAAAGCGATAATTTTCTTGGATTATAACGGAACATTTGACGATGTCAACGAGGGCAAAGGCGCTATTCTTTTTCACGGGCTTTCAAAATTAAACAGGGTTTTTGACGGCAACATTCAAATTGTGGTCATAACTTCTGCGCTTGCACAGGGCAATTTTTCAATAAAAGAAGACCTTATTGGCACTCTTTTACACTTTCCAAAGTATTTACAAAGTAAATTTGCATATTTAATCGAAGAAGATTGCAAATATCTTTCAAAAATAGAAAACTTGTATTTCAAAGGCACACGGGCAATTTGCCCTCATGATGGCAGAAAAAAAGACGGAGTTGAAATATGCCTTAAAAGCATCGCCAATCGTGACACAACTCATTGTATCTTTGTTGGCGATGATGAAAAAGTTGATTTAGACATGCTTAATGCAGATGTTGGGAATCGCAAAAAAATTATGCTGCTTGCAAACAGAAGAGCCCTTTCATATCAAAATCATCCTATATACAAATTGAATTTAAATTGCAAAGAGGTTTATGAAGATATGAAAAACTTCATTCCAGAATCTTGTAACGCTTTTATTGTAAAAACAACTCAGCAAAGTTATGGGGTTGGCAAGGGTTTTGAAGCGGTTTCCAATTGGATTGAAAAAGAAAAAACTTTGTAATTTTTCTTGACATAAAACACAAATTCGCATTAAAATTTGTCTGTCAAAGGGAAAGTATGGATATATTTTGTGAAAACTGTCCAAGACATTGCAAGTGCGATAGGACAAAGAATATTGGTTTTTGCGGCGAACAAAAAACAATGCGAATTGCAAAAATAATAAAGCATTTTAAATGGGAAGAGCCCTGTCTTTGTCAAGACGGCGGAACACTTGCCATATTTTTTTCAGGCTGCAACTTAAAGTGTGATTATTGCCAAAATATAGATATTTCTCGCGGCGGAGTTGGAGAGTTTTACACCCCAAAACAACTTGCACAACTTCTTGAAAAAGAACAAGAAAGTCATTCTTCCATCGACCTTATCACCCCAACACATTTTCTTGACCAACTTGAAGCAACTTTTTCACTTTTTGACAAAAAAATCCCTGTTATCTGGAACACAAGCGGCTATGAAAGTGTAAAAAACATTGAAAAAATAAGCAAATTTGCAGATATTTTTCTTACAGACTTAAAATATGCAGATGACAGGCTTGCCTTAGAATTTTCAAATTGCAGCAATTATTTAAGTGCCACACTGCCAGCAATAAAAAAAATGTGCGAACTTAAAAGTGATGTTTTTGAAGACGAAAAATTAAAACAAGGGGTTGTTATCAGACACCTTGTTTTGCCTTATCATGTGAAAAATTCACTGCAAGTTTTGGACATAATCAAACAAAATTTTTCAGACAGAATGATAAGCCTTATGTCACAATTTACGCCAAACGGGCATGGAAAATTGAACAGAAAACTCAAGCCTATTGAATATAAAGCGGTGCTTTCTCACCTAGAAAAATTGGGGCTGGAAAATGGCTATATACAAGATTTTGAAAGTGCCTCATGTAGGTATGTTCCAAATTTTATTTAAAAAATATTGAAAATCATTTGACATAATTTTGACAAAAAATTAAAATCATATATGTATAGGAGGTTTTTTATGACATTATCTAGAGATGCGAAAAAATATATTCTGCTTGGAAGTGTTTTTGGAATTTTGGCCATAACCTTTGCACTTTTATATTATTTTAATGTAATTGCAACCTTAAATCTGTTTACATGCGTGACATATGTTGTGTATTTTGCAGGGCTTGCGCTTTTATACAACGGCAGTCTTTCCAATGAAAAAGGAAATCGTGTTGTCAGCATTTTAAGTTATCTTGGAGCAACGATTTTGATTATTTCGGCAGCAGTTTTGCTTATATATGGTTTTGCAACAGACAACATTTCAATGTTTCATTAATTTAAAATAAAAAAACAAGCGAAATTCGCTTGTTTTTTTAATTATTCAATTTTTTGATTTGGTCTAAAAGACTTTCAAGTTTGTTGTTGATTTCTTCAATCTTTTCTTCAGATTCATGCTTTTCAATCACTTGTTGTGCTTCTTTTTGAAGAGAATCAATTTGTTTAATAAGTTCATCTCTGCGCAATTTTTTATCATCCACATTGTTTGAATTAATTTCGCTCATTGCACTTTGCAAATCTTCATTCAAAGTGTCACGCATTTGACTTATTCTTTTTTCTTCTTCGTTGAGGCGCTTGTTTATTTCTTCAATTGACGCCTTTTTAGGTCTGCCCCTTCCACGTTTTTGAGTTTCGTTTTCTGGTTTTATGATTTTCTTTGGTCTGCCAACTGATTTCTTTGGCTGGCTTTTCTTTTCTTCAACAACTTTCTTTGGACGACCACGTTTTTTTGCTTCAGATTGTTCTGTGACAATTTTTTTAGGTCTGCCCGCCTTTTTCTTAGGTTTTTCTTCTGTTTTTACAACTTCAAGTGTTTCTTGCACCGCAGGCAATTGTGTGCTTTCTTCCAAATCAACTGTTTCCAAAGGCTGTGTTTTTTCAGTTTCTTCTGAGGATGTTTGCTGTGGAGTTTCTTTGACAAAATCAGATTTTTCAGTGTTGTTGACAACTTCAACATTGTTGTCTATGTCTTTAAGCACATTTTCAGCAACTGAATAAACATCTCCCTTTGCAGATGTGTCTGTCATGAAATCAAACGCATCAAATTCATCGAAATCCACAATTGTTTTTTCTGGCTGTTTAACTTCCTCAACCTTTTCTTCTGCTTTTTCTTCGTTTTTGGAAATCAAAGTGCCGTCCTGACTGTAAACATCTCCCTTTTCATCGTGGAAATTGCCATCTTTGTCATAGAATGTTCCGTTTGAATAAACATAGTTGCCATTTTCATCATATTGCCCCTCTTGCCCAAGTTTGTCAGCATCAAGTTCGCCTTGTGGAACATTTTTGAGTTTGATTTCAAGTTCGGTGATGTATTCTTTGTCTTTTTGATTTTCTTCTTTTAAAGCGTTCAACTTGTCAGCGAAGGCTTTTGCAACAACAAGTTCTGCACTGTGGCAGAATTTATCAAAGAAAGTTTGATATTCGCTCATCATGGCAGTTTCAACATCAACCTTATTTTGTTCAAGTTCTGCATTGAGTTTTTTGATTTCCTCTTCTGCCTCGCCCTTTTCAAGCAGATATTTTGCGCGTTGTTGTTCAAATTCTTGTTCAAGTTGTTCTTGTTTAGCAACTTCCTGAGTTTGTTGCTTTCTGTAATAGTTGCTTTCAATGCGGTTTGTTGTTTCCTCAGACATTTGACGAAGTCTGTCAACATTTTCTTTTGAAGCCTGCAACTTTGTTTGATAATCTTTTTGCACTGTATCAAAATTCTTGCGGCGGCTGTCAATTTCACTTTCAAGAGCGCTGATGCTTAAAAGGATTTTCTCTTTCTTTTTCAAATAGAGTTCGCTTTCTTTCATTGCCCTGTCAAGCACAATCGAGCCATCAACCCCTGTTGCAGAAAAGTCATATACTTCTTGTTGAACATCTTGCTCGCGCGCTTTGTTGAATTCTTCTTTTTCTTTTCTTGCCTTGTAGTCCATAAATTCACGCAAAACAGGTTGACCATTTTCAATTTCTTGTGGAGTAAACAAAATTTGATAATCTATATAAGATGGAAGGTCGATGCACGCGTTGTCCATAAATCTGCCAAAAAGTTGAGTGTTTTGATAAAGAGAATTTAAAATTGAATTTTTTCTTGCCCTCATGTAAACTACAAACACAATGCCAATCAACAGTATCAAAACAGGAACAAAAAGTGCCATGGCAAGTGCCTTTCCGGTGGCAGGAATTCCAAAGCAAGCAACAAGCACAACAAACATTCCAGCAACCAAAGCCCAAAGGCTTGTAAACAATGTTAAGTTTTTGATGTTTGAATTGTAAGAACTTGTTTTAAGAGGCTTGTCAATCAAGTTTTCTGTTGAAAGATAAGATGATGGAGGTGCTTCACGGAACAATATGTATTGTTGCCAAAAATAGCAAAGACGCTTTGGCGCTTTGGTTTTGAAAATCATGTTGAGTTCTTTTATATTATCTTCTGTGACAACCTTTTTCTCAAACAGCCACATATTGATTTTTTCGAGCGAGCGATTTAAAACTGACTCATATGAAAAAATTGATTTCACCAAGAAGAAAACAACGATTAAAACTTCCACAGCAAGTGAAATGAAAAATAACATATCAAGCCCACCAAGCAAAGTTATGGTGCTGTTGAAGAAATTTGCAATGTTTTCGACTATTGCAGAAAGTGTGGAAATCATAAAAACCTCCTAAAAGCAAATCCTTGCTTACGGAAATAGTATAACACATCTAAAAAAATAATTACTAACAATTTTCAATTATTTTTTAAATATTTTTTGAAATATTTTTTTACAGCGTAAAAAAAGAAGAAAAAATGCTTTTTCTTCTAATAATAAATTGCAATTAAATTGCCACTTTTATAAGATTTTTTGATTTAATTGAAAGCAAATAAACTGAATTTATTTTTAATTTTAACGAATTTTCCAGAGCAATTTTATATAATTTTAATTGCTGCAAATAACGCTGCACCAAATTAAAGTCGCTGTTAGTGTATTTATAGTCAACCAAAACAATTTCTCCATTTTTTACAACAAATAAATCCACAACCCCTTGAATTAAAATTTCGTCTTGGCAAGTTGTGTCAATAATGTCACACAGTTTTGTTTTCATCAAAAATTCTTTTTCTTTGAAAACCTCTCCACCGTCAGTCAACTTTTTCAATATGTAAATATTTTCAAACAAAACATCCACATCAATTAAAGATGTGTCCACAAAATCTTTTAAACTTTCCAAGCACTCACAAAGAGATTGTTTATTTTCAATTTTTTGAAAATCAATCGCCTTTAATGCTGCGTGATAGGCATTCCCGATATCCAAAGCGTTGTCTGTGAATTTAAAGTTTTCATTGTTATATCTTATAAGTTTTTCTTCTTTATATTTATTGTTTAAACTTGTCACGCTTTCTTTAAGCCTAAAATTTGCTGCATCATCAAAAATATATGAAAAATTCAAATAATTTTCGATTTTTTCGCGTATTTTTTGCAAATTTTCAGATTTTTTCTCTTCTTTTGGATTTTCAAGAGCCTGTTCACTCACATTATCTACAACCTGAATTTCAAGATTTTCGCTTTCGAATTTTCTATCACAAATCACGCCATCACGCGCCTTTGAAAGTGTATAGAAAATAAAGTCAAAATAACTGTCACACCCCTCTATCGTGAATTTGTGAAGAGAATTTTCTTTATATTCGCCAAAAAGATAGAGTCTGTTTTTTGCACGAGTGAGAGCAACATAAAAAATCATAATTTCTTCAATAAAATCTTTTTCCGCCTCACTTTCTGCAATGGCACGCATTCTGGCAGTGACAAGTTCTTCATTATTTTGTGCGTCAAAATATTTCACCGCAAGCCCAAAGCACTCATTTATTTCAAGTTCGCTGTGAGAAGCGGCTTTTGAAAGGCTTTGATCACAGCCAACAAGAAAGACGATTGGATATTCCAGCCCTTTGCTGTTGTGAATTGTCGTCAAAAGGACAGAATCTTCCACAACAGAGATTTCTGGCACAACATCAATATCCACTTTTTCAATAAAACTTATTGCCATTGGCAAATCAAAATCATAGACGGAAACACTTTCCAAAAATTTGTCAATAAAACATTTCAGTTTTTCATGATTTGGCTTTGAATAGATATAACTTAAATAATCCGTCTTTAAAAACAGCCTTTCAAAAGCGTGTTTTATGCCAAAAACTTGAATATCAAGCCTAAAATCTTGAAAATCATCTCTAAATTTGGCAAATTTAGGCTCAGTTTCAACAATTTTCATGCCTTTTGCAAAAATAGACAGTTCTTCAAGTTTTACATAGCCAAGCCCAACAAGAGCGCTTAAAAGCATCACGTCATCGGCTTGTCCAAGGGCAACTTTAAGGCAGTTTAAAAGCATTTTTATTTCAGGCTCGTCCAAAAGCAGACTTCGAGAATTTGAAATCACAGGAATGCCACTTGCTTGCAAAAATTCTTCGAGTTGGCTGTAAAGTGCGTCACGCTTTCTTGCCAAAATGGCAATATCTGAAAATCTGACAGGCCTTAGCACTCCATTTTCTGAAATTTTGCTGTCAAGCACCTGCAAAATTCTGCGTTTAATGTCCAAAAGCATCTTTGCATTTGAATTTGCTTGCGTCATTTTGGCATTTTTTACACTGTAAATTTTTGGAATTTCATCAAATTCATCTTCTTGTGGCGTGACTAAGTCGACATTCACCGCTCTCACCCCATCATCCGCAAATTCACTCATGCCTTTAAGCATGGATGTCTTTGCATAATCCACTCCACAAGTTTCCAAAGTCATGATTTTTTCAAATATTTCATTGACAAAATTCAGCACTTTTGCACTGCTTCTGAAATTGGAATGAAGATAATTGGCAGAAGAATTTTCATCCTCTTCAAACTCTTTTAAGTCATTCATGAAAATTTGTGAACTTGCAAGTCTAAATCCATAAATTCCCTGTTTTAAATCGCCAACTGCAACAAAATTGCAGTTTTTTGCCACATTTTTGATGATTCTTTCTTGAATTTTGTTTGTGTCTTGATATTCATCAACAAAAACAAATTGAAGTGATGAAAACAAATTTTCTTTTTCTGACAGAATTGTCATATACTTCTCAAGGTCATTGAAATCCAAAACATTTTGCATCTGTTTGATCTCTTGTTGACAGTTTTCAAATTCCAAATATAATTTAATCAACAAATTTTCCAAAGTGCCTTCGCTTTGTTTGTCATAGGTGTCAGATAAATTCAACTGTTTGATTTTTGTGATTTGCCCGACAATCTGCTGTTTAATTTGCGAAAGTTTATCCACAACTTCGTCCCCAACAACCTTGCGTTTTGGAAGATATGGGAAAGAATATTCCCCGCACGCCAAACTCATATTAAGCAAATTTCCACTGTTTAAAATGTTTGAAAGTGAATCTTTTAAAGTGGCATAAAAATCTTCAACATGAAGCATGTCCACCTGCCTTAAACAATTTTCCAACAGTTTTTTTGTGTTTGAATAAAGATAATCGCATGCGCTTTCAAAAAATTCCTTGCTATTTGTCAAATTATCCTGCAAAAATTGGTCTTTGTCCGCAACTGCACATGACAACCTTTCTATGCCCAGCACAATTTCTTTGATTTTGCGCTTGTCATTTTTAAACGCTTCATACAAAGTCATAAAGCCATCAAAATTGTTTTTTTCAAAATTTTTTAACGCAGTGTTGAAAGCGCTTTCCTTTATTTTTTGAGCTAAATTTTCATCAACAATATCAAAATTTTCATTTAAATTCAATAAATTTGCATATTTTTTTAGATATTTTTCACAAAAAGAGTGAATTGTGCAAATATTTGCTGTGGCAAGGGCATCAATCTGCGAGGTGATGAAATCGTCCTGTTTTTGCTGTTTAAGCGCCACTGAAAGCCTATCTTTCATTTGCGCCGCAGCCGCCTTTGTGAAAGTCAAAACAAGAAAGTTGTCAAGCGGAATTTTTTCTTCGCAGACAAGTTTGCAAATATATTTAATCATAATATATGTCTTGCCACTGCCCGCTGAAGCACTGACCAACATATTCTTACTTTTGTTTTTAAGCACTCTTTCTTGTTCTTCTAACTCCATTATTCTTCCTTTTTCTCTTTTAATGTTTTTCGCTCTTCAAGGCCGTGACGACACACGCTTATGTATGGGCAAAATTTGCACTCATCTTTAAACGGCTTTGCGGCAACATATCCACTTTCTATTTCTTTAACTGCATTTTCTGAAACAGCTTGTGCATAATCCATAAACTCATCCAAACTTTCCACAGTGTTGCCGTTTTTATATGCAAATTCGCCGTCTTTAACATTCTTTTTCAAACTCACGCCAATAAGGTCGCTGCGCTGCCCATTTTCAAGTCGAATATCGGTGTTTGCAACAACATCATTGTCCTTTAATGTCATGCCATTGAAAAGATTGCTTTTTGAGTTTGCCTTTGAATATTTCGTTTGACAATCAAAGTAATACACTCCACTGCACACAAGCCCTGTTTTCTTCTCTGCCGCTTTTGCATACAAGAAAAGTTGCAGTTTTTTGCCATAGAAAAGGTCTTTTTTCAAATTTTCAGTTTTGCCGGTTTTATAGTCGATTATTCTGAAATATTTGCCGCATCTATCCACTCTGTCGATAAATCCAACAAAATTTTTGTCACCAACATTGCCAAAAATCTTCTCTTCCAAAAGAATTGGCCTAAAATTGCTGTTTTTCTGCTCTTTTACAACATTTTTTAATATGACTTTGCTTTCATTTTTCAAAAATTTGACAAAAGGCTTGTCCAAAACACTTTCATCATAGACCTGTTTTGCAAGACCCCACAAATTTTTGTCAATAAAATCTTCAATTTGACCGTCTGTAAACTTTGCAACTTCGCCAAAAGACAAAAATTCTTTCAAAAGTGCATGCTGAAAAATTCCAAATATGCGTTTGTTTGGAAGAACGTTTTCCTGCGGCTTCACAGCGATTGTGTATTGCAAAAAGTGTCTGAGTGGGCAAGCAAAATAGCATTCAAGTTCGCTTGCAGAAATTTTGTTCGATTTTTCAGTTTGAATATATTCAATTTCATTTGAAAAAGCCTTGTTTTCAACCATTGTTTCAAGCGTACTTACAAGATATGCCGGCAATTTGTCTTTGAGTTTATAAAAATTTTCTGACAAATTTTCTTTGCAGCCAATTGTGAACAGCACTCTATCAATATTTTCATCACGCGAAAAGATTTTCTCTGGGAATTCTTCCATGGATGCCGTGTGCAAAATGTTGTTGCCAAACATTGTCAAAAGATTGTCGATAAATTCTGCTCTTTGAGTTTGTTTGCCGTTTTCCTGCATTGGACAGGTCACAACAAGCCTTTGATCTGCGTGCTGCAAACATTCAAAAAGTTTCAGTCTGTTTCTGCGATTTAAAACCTTAATTTCAGGCTCTAACGCAAAATTTATTCTCAGTTTTTTGATGTCATCATCGTCAATTATGCCCGTGTCACCGTGCTGACGCGGAAGTGAATTGCCGCCAAGGACAAAAAGCGTTTTTACATCTTCAAAATAACTGTCCGTTGCGTCACCCACATACACCGCATCTATATAAGTTGGAATTGTTTCAACCTTAACGCTTTTAAACGCAAGTTTGAGTAAATTTTCAAAATCAAAAATGTCAAATTCTTCGTTTTCGCCAAGCAGCGTGAGTTTTTCCAGAACTTTTAAAATAAGTTCTTGTGCCTGCTGATTTTCGCTCTGTTTTTTGAAATATCTTTCATCTTCCATGCGCAACATGAAAGTGTTGTAGTCATTTTCAATCAACTTTAAAATGTCTTTCAAAACAATTTCATATTCGCCAATTCTTTTGCATTTTTTCAAATTTGAAATACACTCACAAATCGCTGTATATTTAGGAAAATGTTGCAAAAACATCTTTTTATCTTCGATTTGAAGCCTAAAAATCTCAGAAAGTTCGTTTTCTTCGTGCTGAAAAAGTGGAGTGGACGCAAGATATTCAAAATCTTCATATGAAAAGCCCTGCTTTGCAACCTCCAGCATTTTAAACAAAAATCTGCCCAAAATTGTTTGATTTAAATCAATCGCATCATCACAATACATGCTGATTTTAAATTTTTCAAAAGCGTCTTTTAAAAGTGGATAATATTTTTTGTCAGCACACGCAATTGCAAAATCTTTAAATGATCCGCCATTTACAACTTCGCGCTTTATATATTTTGCAACAAAATCCACTTCGTCATTTGCATTTTTTGTCAAAACATTTAAAAAATAATCTCCGTCACCTTTTTCAACATCAAAAGCAAACAAATTTTCAGCCATTTTAAGTTTGTTTTCTGGCAGTGTGCAAGGGGGATTTTCCACTTCAACAGTGATTTGATTTTGTTTTGCAAGTTGTGTTGTCTTTCTTAAAATATCATCTTCAAAAATAAAGGCATTTTTAAGGCTGTGTGGCTTTGCCATGCCGATATGCACGCTTGCAACATATTTTGCCAAATTGCAGACAAAATTGTTCACTTCAAGTGAAAAACTGTCAAAATTCACAAAATAAAGGTTGATTTTTGATAAATCCAACGTGTTTTGCGCATTTTCAAGGAAAAAATCCAAAAGTTTGGACAAATCCATTTTGTCTTGCATCAAACTTTCATATTTTAAATACACGAGTTTCAAATCGTGCATTTTTCTGTCCAAAAGGTCATCGCCGATTATTTTAATTGCATTCGTCGAAATTTTGCAGCCTTTAAACTGTTTGATTATCTGCAAAATTTTAAGACAAAATTCCACGCCGCAGTGTGAAAAATATGTAAATTCACCCTCGCAGGCTTTGACTGCCTTATATATGTTGAAAACTTCTTCAAGCGAACTAATACGCTTGCAAGAGATGTTGTTTGAGCGCAAAATTTTGGATGCAAGCCTTGAAATCCCCACCACTTCAATGTTGAATGTCGAAGAGATATTCAAGGTTTTGAAAAGCAAATTTTCCGCTTGCATGGAAAAGGCATCTGGAACAACAATCAAATTTTCGTATTCCAAATTTTTCGCATCGATTTTTTTAATTGTGTTCACAGCGGCTTCAAAAGTTGTTGCCCCTGTGACAATCTTCACCTGCATGATTATATGATAACATAATCAACGCATAAAATCAAACACTTTTATTCCTCTTCTTCTGGAATTATCACGCGCTTATCTGCCTTTCGCTCCGCTTCCGCTTCCTTTTCGCGAAGTGCCTTTTGCAAACCCTTGAGTGCATCAAAAGGGGCAAACTGTTTGGCGCGCTCCGATCTTGGCATCTTAACTCTCTCCACTTTTGTGACCCCCTATTTGAACATTCCTTTCACGCTGAGTGGCGTTTTTCTCATAGTCAATCCCCTTTAAAATGGAATTTTTGCCATATTTGTCTTGAAGTTTCAAAACACTTTCGACAAGCCTTTTTTCTTTTCCAATTTCGGCTCTGTCCGTGAACATATCATATTGCTCTTTGTCCATGCCTTGTAAATCAGAAAAATCATAGCCAAGTTTTCTTATCATCTTGTTTTTGTCCACAACTTTGTCAAAAAGTTCGTCTGCATATTTGCCAATTATTGAATACAAGTTTGTCGTCACATTCATTCTCACGCTGCCCTTGTCGCCCTCATGCCCCGAGTAGCCCACAAAGATATGCACATGCTCCGTCACATAGCCTTGTCGATAGAGATTGTAGCAGCCGTTTTGCACCATTTCGCGCATGACAAGTTTTGCATCTTTAAAATTGTAATCTTTTGGCAAAATCTGCGATTGCGACATGGATTTGCCTTTGCTTTTATAGTTTTTTATATCTTCCATAAGGCAAGTTTCTCTGCCCCACGCGTGGTCAATCAAAAGTTCAGCATTTATGCCAAATTCGTCATACAAAAGGTCCTCATTTGCGTTGGCAATGCCCTCCATGTCATATATTCCAAACTTTGCAAGCCGATTTATTGTGCCACTTGAAATCCCCCAAAAATCTGAAAGCGGAGTGTGATGCCAAAGCGTTTTCTTAAATTTTTCTTCGTCCAGCCAGCCAATTCTGTCTTTTGCATGCTTTGCCGTGATGTCCAAGGCGATTTTTGCAAGATACAAATTTGTGCCAATGCCAACACTTGACGGAATATGGCATTTTTCAAGAATCTCGTCCATAAGTTTTTGAGCAAACTCTTTCGCCCGCATTTTGTAAAGCCTTAAATAGTCTGTCACATCCAAAAAACATTCATCAATTGAATAGACATGAATGTCATTCTTGTCCATGTATTGAAGATAGATGCCATAGATTTCTGCCGCATATTCAATGTATTTTTTCATGCGTGGCGGCGCAATAATAAACTCAACATCTTTTGGAATTTCAAACAGCCTGCACCTGTTTCTTATGCCAAGCGCCTTTAGTGCCGGCGAAACAGCAAGGCAAATCGTCTTTTCCGTTCGCCCCTCGTCCGCAACCACAAGTTTTGTTGTGAGTGCGTCAAGCCCCCTTTCCGCACATTCAACCGATGCGAAAAACGATTTCATATCCACAACAAAATAGACTCGTTTTGCTTTCACAAATTTATTATAACACAATTTGACTTTTTATCTCAAAATTATTTGATTTTGTTTTGAAAAAATGCCTAATTTATGTTATATTATCTTTAGAATCTAAACAAATCAATTTTTTTACTTAGGAGGACAAAATGTTTTTAAGTGACGAGGAAATGGATAAAATCCATAAAGTAAATTTGGACATTTTAATTAAATTTGACGAAATTTGCAAAAAATACAATCTCAAATATTCACTTTCTTCTGGCACTCTTTTGGGTGCAGTTAGAAATGGGAAATTTATTCCATGGGATGACGATGTGGATGTGATGATGCCACGCGAGGATTATGAAAAATTGATTGCAATAGCAGAAAAAGAAAAACTTGCCGAAAATTATAGTTTACAGCATTATAAAACTGAAAAATATGCAAAAATCAACTGGGCAAAATTTGGCAACGACAATTCCACATGGATTGATGATAAAAAACGCCTTTTCCCTATAAGTTATGGCATTCGCATAGATATTTTCCCTGTTGATAGAATTAAAGGCAAATTTTCACATTTTATTTATATGGTGAAAAGTTATAAATACAGAGTCGCAAGAGTTTTATATTTTCACACATGCGTTCCATTGGCATTTCGAATTTTTTACTTTCCTGTAATGATTGTTGCAAAAATGATGGGCATTCAAAGAATAAATAGGAAACTTGACAAATTTGATAAAAAACACAACAAAGGAAATTTCACTTGTGCAGACAACATAAACCGAACAAAACTGATGCCATACAGCGTTTTTGAAGAATTTTCAACAATTGAATTTGAAGGCAAAAAATTTCAGTGTGTAAAAGATACAAACACATATCTTTCTACAATGTATGGAGAAAACTATATTACACCTCCTGCTGAAAACAAACGACGTAATCATGTTGACGACAATACAATTATCGACTGTGATAAAAGTTGGAAAGAATATTTAAAAGGAGCAAAATTATGCAAGCACTAATTCTTGCCGCAGGAATGGGCAAAAGACTTGGCAAATACACACATGACAACACAAAATGTATGGTTGAAGTGAATGGTGTAAAACTTATCGACCGCGCTATTTCCGCCATCAAAAAAGCAAATATCAACAAAATTATCATCGTTATTGGCTATAAAGGTGAAAATTTACAAAATTATCTTGAAAATAAATATAAAGATTTAGAACTTGTGTTTATTAACAACAAAGATTATGCAACAACCAACAACATCTATTCTTTTTATATGGCAAAAGATTATCTTTTAAATGACGACACAATTCTTCTGGAATCAGATTTGATTTTTGAGGATAGTCTCATTAAGGATATTGTCCAAGATCAGCACGAAACCTTAGCAGTTGTCGCAAAATACAAAAATTGGATGGACGGCACAGTTGTCACCCTAAGCGACGAAAGTTTTGTCACTGAATTTATAGAAAAATCTGCAATAGATTATAATCATGTGGAAAATTTATATAAAACAGTAAACATTTATAAGTTTAGCAAAGATTTTTTTAAAAACACCTATCTCCCGTTTTTGGAAGCATATATAAAAGTCTATGGCTTAAACAGTTATTATGAAACAGCGCTTAAAGTTGTTGCATTTTTGTTTAAATCTAAAATTTATGGATATGACCTTAAAAACTTAAATTGGTATGAAATTGACGATGCACAAGATCTTGATGTTGCACAAGTGTTGTTTAGTGACGGGGGGGGGAATTATGACCTGTTAATTTCAAAATTTGGTGGATATTGGCGCTACAACAAGATTATTGACTTTTGTTATCTTGTAAACCCATATTTTCCAACAAAAAGTTTTCTATCGAAACTGCAGGTTGAATTTCCAAAACTTATTTCAAGTTATCCATCTGGACTTGCAATACAGCGTTTAAATGCCGAAAGAATTTTCTCTGTTGATGAAAATTACATCCTTGTTGGAAATGGGGCAGCCGAACTTATAAACTGCCTTGGAAAAATTGTAAATGGCAAAGTTGCTGTTGGAATGCCAACTTTCAATGAATACATAAGATGTTTTACAAATTCAGAAATCATCAAAATCGACAATTCCAAGTTTGACTATGCATACAGCCTTGAAACATATATGAAATATTGCGAAGATGCCGATGTGCTTTGCATTGTAAGCCCCGACAATCCAAGCGGAGCAATGCTCTCTAAAAATGAAGCATTAAAACTTTGTGAACACGCAAAAAAACACAACACAATGCTTGTTTTGGATGAAAGTTTTATTGATTTTGCAGACTCTGACAAAAAATACACTATGCTTTGCAACGAAATCCTTGAAAAATATCCAAATCTTGTTGTAGTTAAAAGCATTGGAAAATCTTATGGCGTTGCTGGGCTGAGATTGGGTGTTTTGGCATCATCTGATGCTCAACTTCTACAAAAAATCCAAGATAATATGGCAATATGGAACATCAATAGTCTTGCGGAATATTATCTTCAAACTTACAATATTTATGCAAAAGATTATGCATCTGCGTGTGGAAAAATTGTAAGCGAAAGAAATTATTTAACTGAAAATTTAAATAAAATTAAAGGCATTAAAGTTTATCCTTCGCAAGCAAACTTTTTGATGGTGGATTTGGGAAAAACAAACTCGAATAACTTTTGTGTTGAAGCATTGTCAAAATTTGATATCTTGATTAAAGACCTTTCAACAAAGCAATTTTTTAAGGGCAAAAATTTTGTTAGAATTGCCATTAAAAACAGAGAAGAAAACGATATTTTACTTGATTGTTTTAAAAAACTTATTTAGGAGCGAAAATGGAAACTATCACCGATGAACAAATAAAAAATTTAAACATCTCATCAAGTGAGATGTTAGATTGGATCAATGTGGCGCTTTTAAACAAACAAGACTGTCGCCTCCCTGAAAAAATTAGTATAAAATTAGACAATCACGTTTTTCATAATTATATGCCGTGTGTAATACCAAAACTCAACATTGCTGGCGAAAAAATTGTGACAAGATATCCAAACAGAACTCCAAGTTTGGAAAGTAAGATATTTTTGTTTGATTATGAAACTGGTGGGCAAAAAATGAATTGTTTATTGGACGGGAATTTTATCACCACAATGAGAACTGCCTGCGTAGCAGTTCATTCACTGAAACTTCTTGCAAAAAGCAACTATAAAACAATTTCCATTCTCGGTTTGGGCGAAATTGGAAATGCTTTTATCAAAGTGTTAATTGAAACCGCAACAAAACCATTGAATATACAATTGTTGAGATATAAAAATCAAGCAGAACAGACAATTGAAAAATTTAAATCTTGCAAAAACATTAATTTTACAATAGTTGACGACTATCAAACAATGGCAAAAAACAGCGATGTTATTGTGAGTGCAGTCACCTATCTTGAAAATGACTTAGCGGATCCGTCAATTTACAAAAAAGGCGTTTTAATCATTCCAATACACACACGCGGCTTTATGGAATGTGATTTGGCTTTTGATAAGATTTTCTGCGACGACATCTCGCATGTTCAGGGTTTTAAATATTTTAATCAATATAAATATTGTCATGAAGTTGCTGAAATAGTTGGTGGAAATGGGTTCAAGGGTCGTGAGAGCGATGACGAAAGAATCATCGTTTACAACATTGGCATAGCGTTGCATGATTTGTATTTTGCAAATAAAATATATGAAAAAATTAAAAAATAACCTGTAAAATGGAGTAATTTATGGTGTATAAAGTCAAATTCGGACAGCCAATAGAAACTTTTTCAGTTGTAAAAAAGGTTGCTGAAAGCAAAACACTTGATTTCTTTACAGTGAAAAATAAAAAAAGCGGCATTGTTTTTGAATACAAACTCAAAAGTGACGATGTCGTTTTTGGTCTTGGTGAAGCACACGGGAATTTGAATAAACGCGGCTTTAGATGTGTGAATTACAACACGGACAACTATTATTTCCATGAAAACGCTCCATCGATTTATGCAAGTCACAATTTTTTGATTGTTGCTGGAAAAGAGTGTTTTGGAGTTTTCTTTGACACTCCCGCAAAAGCGACCTTTGAAATTGACTTTAAACAAAGCGGAAAAATCACCGTTGTTTGTGAAAATAAAAATCTTAATGTGTATATCATCACGGGCAAAAGCGCCTATGACATCGACAGGCAATTTTTAAAAATAATCGGAAAAAGTTTCATCCCGCCGCTGTGGGCTTTTGGGCTTGGACAAAGCAAATGGGGCTACAAATCGCAGCAAGATTTTGAAAATGTGATAGCGGGCTATCAAAAAAACAAACTGCCCCTCGATTATGTCTGCATGGACATAGATTACATGGACAGATACATCGATTTTACAATCAATGAAAAAGCATTTCCAAACATGAAAAAGTTTGTTTCTGACTGCAAAAAGAAAGGCGTGAATCTTGTGCCAATTATTGATGCGGGCATAAAAGTTGAAAAAGGCAACAAAACCTATGACGAAGGCGTGAAAAACAACTTTTTCTGCAAAGATAAAAATGGAAAAAACTTTGAAGCATATGTTTGGCCGGGCAAGACGCATTTTGTGGATTTTTTGCAGCCAAAAGCACGCGATTGGTTTGGGAAACAATACACAAATTTGCTTGAATGCGGCTTCACAGGTTTTTGGAATGATATGAATGAGCCCGCAATCTTCAACATGGATTTTTTTGAAGCACAAAAGCAAAATAAACAAATTTATCAAAAAACTGAAGATTACTGCGCTTTTTATCACAATTTAAATGGCCAAAAAATAAATCACAAGGATGTTCACAACATCTACGGTCACCTTATGACAATTGCAAGTTCAACACAACTTAAAAAACTTGACGAAAGATATCTTTTGTTTGCGCGCAGCAGTTTTATCGGCTCTCACAGATATGGCGGTGTGTGGACAGGTGACAACTATTCTTGTTGGCAACATCTTAAAGAGAGTTTGCCAATGCTCTGCTCCATGAACATGTGTGGCTTTCTCTTCTCTGGCGCTGACACAGGTGGATTTTCCGGAAATTGCACCGCCGATTTGCTTTTGAGATGGCTTTCCGTTTCAATTTTTACTCCACTTTTAAGAATACACAGCGATGCAAATTCAACTCCACAAGAATGCTACAGTTTTGGGCAAAATGACAAATTTAGAAAAATTTTAGCGCTTCGATACAGACTTTTGCCATACATTTATTCAGAATTTATCAAAGCCGCAATGAACTGTGATTTGTATTTAAAGCCACTCGCCTTTGTTTTTCCTAAAGACAAACATGCGCAAGAAATTCAAGACCAACTTTTTGTTGGGAATTCAATTATGATTGCGCCAATTGTGGAAGAAAATATGTTTGAAAGAGATGTATATCTCCCTGAAAAAATGACAAAAGCGTTGTTTGATGGCAAAAGTTTTAAGTGTGAAACTTTGGAAAGTGGACATCACAAAATCCACTGCAATTTGGATGAAATTGTGTTTTTTATAAGAAAAAACTGCCTTGTTCCAATCGCGCTTGACGCACAAAACACACAAAAAACAAATTTGGAAAAAGTCACTTTGCTTGGCGATGGAAAAATTTACAAACAATATCTTGATGATGGCAAAACAAAGCAAATTTTAAAAAAAAATATAAGAATTTTAAAAAAATAACGCTATTTTGCGTTATTTTTTTCATGTTTTCTTATTGTTCTTGCAAAAAACACCGCCCTCATAAGTGGATATGCAAATCGCATCCCCTTGTTTAAGCATTGTTTGTAGTTTTTGTCAAGATAATTTATCAGCGGAATGATCTCTTCATATGAATCAAAGCCGTTTCGTTTCATAAGCATAAGTTTGCCTATTGTTTGACAAATTCTTTTTGAAGCAAGATACTTAAAAGCCTCTGGATAATTTTCCTTGCAATGATCATAGTTAGTCTCAAAAGCAAGAAGGTCAGTTAAAAATTTTTTGTTAAATTTTTGATGCGTGGCACTGCTTTCACGTTGACGATAATAATATAATATTTCATTTGTTGTGATAACATTCTTCACTGCTGAAAAGACACGATAACAAAAATCAAAATCCTCATATATATAGATGTCTTTATTAAATAGGTTTGGAAAATTTGGCAATTCTTTCAACAGTGAAGTCTTATAAAGTTTATTCAATGAGGAGTATTCATAAACCCATCTTATATAATTTGTCATTATTTCTTGGGAATCTTGATATGTTTTTATTTCCAATTTTTTAAGATTTACATCAATTTGTGAAATATTTTCATAGGCTTGATTTTCATCTATTTTTTTAAGCCAACAAACCGCACAATCATAATCTCCACTTGTGATCAATTCGTGAAGTCTTGAAATGTAATTTGGACTTAAGATATCGTCAGGGTCAACAAAGCACACAAATCCCCCCCCCGCAAGTTTTAGGCCATTGTTTCGCGCAACACTGACACCCTGATTTACCTGAGTTATGTATCTGCAATTTTTGTGATTTTTACAATAGTTTTCCAAAAGTTTTGCCGTTTCGTCTTTTGAGCCGTCGTCCACAAAAATCACTTCAAAATTTTTATAGGTTTGGGCATCTAAACTTTTAAACAAATCGTCAAGCCACTTTGCGACATTATAGCACGGCACAACAATTGAAACTAAATCGTTCATACAAACTCCTTGTTTTGATTATAATATAGTTTTCTCGCAAAAATCAATCAAATTAAATCATTTTGTTTGACTTTTTAAGCCTTTTATTATAATATAAAAACAGTTTTATTTAAGGATTTTTATGGAAAAAAATTTGATTTCAGTTATTGTTCCTTGCTACAACACAGAAAAGTTTTTAAGTGACTGTGTAAAATCTCTTGACGCACAGACTTACAAAAATTTTGAAGTAATTTTTGTTGATGATGGCTCAACAGACGGCACGCTCAATCTTTTAAATGCCCTTTGCAATGGAAAGGAAAACTACAAAATTTTTCACAAAGAAAACGGCGGAGTGAGTTCTGCTAGAAACTTTGGCATCGCGCACGCAAACGGCGAATTTGTTCAATTTTTAGACTCAGACGATATGCTTGCCCCCAACTATCTTGAAACCATGATAAATTCAATAGGCGAAAACGACATTTGCATATGCAAATTCCACTCGTGCAAAGAAAATTCACATTCAAACAAATCTCAAAAAGCCAAAAAAGAAAAAATTTACACTGACAACACATCTATTTTGTGTCAATTTTTGAGTTCTAAGATTTTTAAACTCGGCATGGCAAACAAATTTTATCGTCATGAAATAATAAAAAAAATGCCAAACTATCCAAACGCATTCAACAGTGAAATTTCATATGGCGAGGATTCATTTTTTATCACCAACTATCTTATGTTTTGTGACAGTGCAAAATGGTTGAATTTTAAGGGCTATTATTATCGTTCGCGCAAAGGCAGCAGCGTTCACAGTTCTTTCAGTGACAAAAAATTGTCCATTTTCAAAATGCATGAAAGCAATTTAAAAACCTTTGAAAACAACGAAGAGGTGTTGAACTATGCCAAGGCCTTTTATTGCTATTCTTGTGTGGAAATGCTTTTCAGGATTTATGCCAACAAATATGACAATGCTGAAAAAATCACTGAAATTTATCAAAACATGGTTAAATATGCCCCTGCATATAAAAAAGCGAAATTGTGCCCGTGGTATATTCGCCGACTCATTCCACTTTCAACGCCAATAATCAAAATGCTTTTACACAAGCGCATGAAATAAGAGTTTTGACTCTTATTTTTTTATAACTTTGCACTTATTTCTTGCGTTTTGCAATTAAATGTGCTAAAATTTAAGAGTTAATTAGGAGAAATTATATGGACAAAATCGCAAAAAACATTTACAGAGACCATTCTTGCAATGATGTGTCTTTACAAGACGAAGGCAAAACCGTTCGCGTTGCGGGCTGGGTTGACACCGTTCGTGACCACGGCGGCATAACTTTTGTTGACCTTCGTGACCACTATGGAAAAGTTCAACTTGTATTTCACGAACTTCCAAACTTTAAACTTGCAAAAGAAACTGTCATTTCGGCAGAAGGCAAGGTTATGGCAAGAACAAAAGAAAACATCAATCCAAATTTGCCAACAGGGACTGTTGAAATTTTTGTTGACAAGGTTGACCTTTTGGGAGATTGCAGACAAACCCCGCCTTTTGACATTTCTGACAGTTTGAATGTCAATGAAGAAGTTCGTTTGAAATATCGCTATCTCGACCTTAGAAATCCTGAGATGCAAAAGAACATTCTCACGCGTATTGCCGTTGTCAATGACATAAGAAAATATATGACCGAACTTGGCTTCAACGAAGTGACCACGCCTATTTTGACTGTCAGCAGTCCAGAGGGAGCGCGCGACTATCTTGTGCCAAGCCGTGTAAATCAAGGCAAATTTTATGCCCTTCCACAAGCCCCACAACAGTTTAAACAACTTTTGATGGTGTCTGGCTTCGACAAATATTTCCAGATTGCTCCATGTTTTAGAGATGAAGATGCCCGCGCCGACAGATGCCCGGGAGAATTCTATCAATTTGATATGGAGATGAGTTTTGCAACACAAGAAGATGTTTTTGCCGTTATGGAAGATGTTTTGCCAAAGATTTTTGAAAAACATGGCAAATACAAGGTTGACCATGTGCCTTTCACAAGAATTGCATATCGTGACGCCATGGACAGATTTGGAACTGACAAGCCAGACCTTAGAAATCCGCTTGAAATCACAAAACTTAACGATGTTTTTGCAAACACAACTTTCAACGCTTTCAAAGGCAAAACTGTTCACGGAATATGTGCCCCTGTTGGCTCTCTTCCAAGACGACAGTATGACGAACTCACCCAAGCCGCCCTTGACCTTGGCGCAAAAGGGCTTGCATATGTAAAACTCACCGAAGAAGGCTTGGCTGGCCCACTTGTTAAGTTTATGTCACAGGAAGAAATTGATGCTCTTTTGAAAAAGACAAACGCAAAACTTGGCGATGCAATTTTCATTGTTGCTGACGAATATAAAACTGTGTGCAAAGTGCTTGCATCCATCCGCATGATGCTTGGCGAAAAACTTGGACTTATTGAAAAAGAAATCTACAAATTCTGCTGGATTGTGGACTTTCCTATGTTTGAATACAACGAAGAAGAGGACAAAATTGACTTCTCACACAACCCATTCTCAATGCCACAAGGCGGCTTAGAAGCGCTCAACACAAAACAGCCACTTGACATTTTGGCATATCAATATGACATTGTTGTCAACGGCGTGGAACTTTCTTCTGGCGCTGTGAGAAATCACGACATTGAAATCATGAAAAAAGCGTTTGAAATCGCCGGCTATGACGAAGAAGTTTTAAAGACAAAGTTTGCCGCACTTTACAACGCTTTCCAATTTGGCGCTCCACCTCACGCAGGAATTGCTCCGGGCGTTGACAGAATGGTTATGCTCCTGTTGGATGTGCCATCAATTCGTGAAGTTGTCGCATTCCCTATGAACAAAAAAGCCCAAGACCTCATGATGGGAGCTCCAGGAACTGTCACCGAACAGCAACTTAGAGAATGCCACATTAAGCTTAGATAAAAGATGCCCACTTGGGCATTTTTTGTTGACAAAACACGAAAAAATTTGATATTTTAATAGCGGAGAATAAAAAATGCAGTGGTTTGCAGATTTTATCAACGATTTTAACACAAAAATGCCAACTCCAACATGGTTTGGCTGGTTTCACATAATGTGGATTGTCATCTGCATAGCCTCTTGCGTTTTGATTTATATTTTTAGAAAGCGTATATCAAAAAGAGCGATTAAAATCACCCTGCTTACAACGGGAATTTTGCTTTTAGTTTTGGAAATTTTTAAGCAACTCAAATACAGCCTGAATTACAATGACGGCAATTCATATTGGGTTTATCAGCCTTTTATCTTTCCATTCCAATTCTGTTCAACACCGATGTATCTTATGATTTTGGCAGGAATTTTAGGAAAGGGCAAAGTTTATGATTCCATTCTTTGTTATCTTGCAACCTTTGCATTTTTCGGCGGCACAACCGTTTTGATTTATCCAAACGAAGTTTTCACAACAACAATTTTTATAAACATGCACAGCATGTTTTGGCATTCAAGCATGATTGTCATTGGATTTTTGATTCTTGCCACACGCAGCATTGATTTTAAACTGAAATCCGCTGCCAAAGCCAGCATAGTTTTTGCCGTTATGATTTGCCTTGCACTTGTGATGAACATTTCTGCGCATTACATCAAGCCGGGCGTGAATTTTAATATGTTTTACATCGGCCCATATATTCCGTGCAACCTTGTCATTCTTTCAACAATTTACACTATTGTGCCATGGATAGTGTTTTTCTTTATCTATTTTCTTGGCTTTGCTTTGGTGAGTTTTGTCATCATCCTTGTCGCCATCGGCTGCAAAAGGTTGGACGATAAAATACATAAAAACAATGAAATTGACCTTGTTGAAATAATAAAAAAGCCACTTTAAAAGAAAAAATATTGACAAAATGCGCCAAAATTTGATATTATTATATAAGAGGCGTTTTTATGCAATGGTTTGCTGATTTTATCAATATTTTTGGTGCAAAAATGCCAAAGCCGACATGGTTTGGTTGGTTCAACATCCTGTGGATTCTTTTCACCATCGGGACATGTTTTCTCATCTACATTTTCAGAAAGCGCATCTCCAGAAAAGGCATTAATGTTTTCATGCTGACCATGAGCATCATCTTGTTTTTTTTGGAACTTATCAAACAACTTTTATACAGCCTGCATTACAACAACGGCAATTCATATTGGGTTTATCAAGAATCAGTTTTTCCATTCCAATTCTGCTCAACACCGATGTATATCATGCTTATCGCCGGGATTTTAAGAAAAGGCAAAGTGTATAATGCAATGTTGTGCTATCTTGCTTCGTTTGCATTGTTCCCAGGAGCGTGCGTGCTTTTGTATCCTTTGGGAGTTTACACAGACATCATCTTCATCAACATGCACACAATGATTTGGCACATGAGCATGGTTATTGTTGGCTTTATGCTGCTTGCAACGGGGAGCATTCCATTCACAGTCAAATCCGCCGGAAAAGCGTCAATTATTTTTGCTTTCACAATTTCCATGGCGCTGACCATGAATTTGGTGGCTTGGAAAGTTAAACCGGGCACCCCTTTCAACATGTTCTACATCGGGCCATACAACCCATGCACACTGCCACTTCTTGATGTAATATTCAAACATGTGCCATGGTTTATCTTCTATCTCATCTATGCGGTCGGCTTTTCACTTATCAACCTGTTGATTATCATGATTGCAAAATGGCTGACACTGCTCGATAAAAAAATTCAAGCCAGAAAACTTGACCCTGTCAGAATAATCAAAAGAAATTTATAAAAAAACACCAGAATTGGTGTTTTTTTACATGCAAAATTTGTTTTCACACGAATTGTTTTCAATTTGACTTCGAAATCTTTTATACTTGTCCAAAGTGGAAAGAAGATATCTTTCTTTTTCACAGTCATCCATATCTTTTAAAACTTTGCTGTCCATAAGAAAATGCACAGGATTTGTCACAACATCCTCTTGAGAAAGCAGGTATTCCACTTTGCTTTTAAATTCGTTATCTTCATTTGTTATCACTTTGATTTTTGCGGGACATCTTTCTTCTCTGCCCGACAGACGCCTTTTTGCTTTTAAGGCAAAGTTTTTGAGTGCATCGTTTTTCATAAAACCTCCAAGTAACATTTGTTACTTCTTCATTTTACGACAAACTTCACATAAAGCCAAATCCGAAAATGTTGCATGCTGTCGAATTTACACTTTTTTAGTTAAAAAAAAGAAAGTTTTCACTTTCTTTTTTAAATTACATCTGCTATTTTCAAAACTTTTAGAAATTCCATAAATCTTTCATTTGCGTTTTGCGGCGTAATCTCTCCAAAAAGCTCATAATCAACATATTGCAAGGTGGTTTTTTTCACAATTTCGCCGAACAGTTCAATCTCCTCTTCAAGTGTGTTTTCATAATAATCCGAAAGGCTTTTAAGGTCAGTCAAGAAAAACTTGTCGCCATGTTTTACTATATACAAAGTCACATAATCGTCGGTCGCTTTAAGCAAAAACTTTGTATAAACAATCAAAACGCCCACTTTTTCTTCAGTTTTAATCACAAATTTGCTGCCTTTAAGCGCATCAGAAAAACTTTTAATGTTTGTCTCTGTCATTGTCTTTCTCCTTTATATCTGCCATTCCACTCAATGAACTCATCAAACTTGACACCGCAATATCAACATATTTTATATCTTTGCAATTCTCTAGAATATCTCTCGTCAAAATCATATCTCTTGCAATCATTCGAATATTTTTGTCGCCTTTACGGCCACCAACGAAATTGTCATCGCCATATTGCATATTTTCATAGTCAGCACCTTTGACAAAGCATCTTATATCTGCAAGACAATCACTTACGAGTATAATATTTTGCATTGCTTTTATCATATTCGCATTTGGTTCATTTTTCAGTGCCGCTTGTAAATTTTTCACAATCTGACTGTTGTAGCCTAACAAATTTTTCTTGTAATCCAAAAACGGCATCCCCAAATTGTATTTATAAATCGGGGCATTTTTATCATCGCATCTTTGCAAATCTTCCAAATATTTGATAAGATTTTCCATGCCAATCGCATTTGAGCAGTCCTGAGTGTTGAGGACTTTTGACTGATAAGCCGTGTTGAAATGAAAATGCAATGGATCTGCTTTTTCTTTGAAATATTTTTCATACAAATTTTGTTCGTCTATGTTTTGATTCGAATAAATCGAAAGGTGGTTGTCGTGGAACCTTCCATGGTCAAATCTATTTAAAATCACAATTTTTCCGTTGTGTTCCATATAGGTTGCAACTTCAACATTGAAAAAAATCGTTGGATATGAGTCTTTATTCAACTTTTCCTTTAAAACAACGCACTGCCCAAAAACGTGTTCCTTGTCAGTTGAAATTTCCAAATGCGTGTCTCTGTCGTATTTATCGTTGTAACCATTCAATTGGGCAACCAAGCGTTTTTGCTTTTTGGAATAATATTCATAATAATTCTCCTTAGGCAAAATCACCCTTTCATTGTCGGGCTGTCTATTTTTGTAATGCACCCCAGACAGACGCGTCTTGTCCTTCTGCATCAAAAATAAATTTACTGCTTCATTAAGTTCTTTTTCTGTCATATTCTCTCCATATGATTATTATAACACCAATTTCAGCAGTTGTAAAGAAAAAATTGTCAAAATATTCTTTGACAATTTTAATAATATTTGTGAGATGTTTTGAAATTTTATAACAGTCTGTAACTTATTTTGTTGCTCTCTCTGCCACATAACTCAACAGTTGGAAAGTGCCGCTTCCGTCCACAAGAACACGATAAAGATAATATGTTTCATCTGTGGATGTAAGAACGTCATCTGAATTATCTGTTTCATGCAAATCTTGAAGTCTTGCATAGACATACAAATAGTTGCCGTCAAAGGAATATAAATCGCCGTTGTAGATGTTTGTCATGGTTGCAATTGTTGTGTAAGATGCTTTTCCATCGTTTTCTGAAAGTTTTGACAAATTAACTTTGTAAATTCCGCTTGTGGTTGAAACATAGATGCTTTCCCCACATGCAACAAGCACGTTGTAAGATGAGAGCGCAGTTTCAGTGCCGTTTTGCATAACAACTGCCCCTTTCTTTCCATTGAAATTATATGCCAAAGAGCCGCCCGAAAGGAAAACATATCCCAAATCCAAAGTCTGTGTTGTTTCTCCGCCAACAGTTGTTTTAATCACTCTGACATCTGTCACTGTTGTGTTGAAAAGATTTTTTTCATTTACATTGAAACTGTCAAAATAATCTTTTGTGTCGGCTGCAACATTTGAGTAGTATGAAGTGCTGCCTTTTGTGTAGAACACTATGTCACAATCTCTGTCAATAAAGGAAATTGTGTCGTCAACAGATGCAACAAGTTTTTCATCTCCGCCAGAAAGAGCAATTCTTTTAACAACTGTGCCTTGTGCGCCTGAATTGTTTTCATCTGTGTAATTTTGAGTGAAATAGAGGTAGCCGTTCCAATCCTCTAAACTTTCTTTAACTCCCTGTTGCATTGTTTTTGGAATTGCAACAGATGTTACATCAGATGCAATAGCATAAGGTTTGTTGTTTGCAAGGTTGACAGCCACAAGTTCAGTTCCCGCAAGCATAACAATATAATAGTTGTTGCCATATTTAAGTGCTTCAATATTTTTCACTTCTGCAGTGGATGTAAAGAAATTCTTTTTGTTTTTCCCATCCAGGTCTGAGCGATAAAGTTTTGTGTAACGATAATTGTGTTGATAATCATCTTCGCCAACTTCAAGCATCTGTGTGTTTGGAGTTGCATAATAAATTGACTGCCCAAGCACAAACATGAAACTGTTGTCATTGCCAACAACTTCGCTTGTCACATTTCCAACTTCTTTTGGACTGTGAACATCGTCTTGCGCTTTCAAATTATTCAAATTCACACGCCCCAAAAAGCCGACGGATGCAGCGCTTTTGTATGAAGCGTCATCTGTGAAATCGTTTTGATAGGAATTGCTGAAATAAAGATAATCGCCCACCCTTGCAGCGATGTTTCCATTGTAAATTATTCCCTCTTGAGTGTTGCGAATGTTGCTGACAGTTCCCGCTCCACAGCAACCCGTCAAAACAAGCACAAAAAGTGACAAGCAACACAAAATTTTAGCCCATTTTTTCATTTTTAAGTCCTTTAAATATATTCTATATGATTTTACACTATTATTGCCCCAAAAGTCAATAAATTTTCAAAAAATTGGCGAAAGTCAGCAATTTATATGATTTCCACCAATTTGTTTCCAACCAAATCGCAAGAAGAGAGATAATATTCCACGCCATTTTTTTCGAGAAATGCGTGTTGTTTTAAATAGGCGTGAATATGCCCAAAAACCACTTTGTCAACATGATATTTCTCCAAAAGTGCCGTCACTTCGTTGTCCTCTTCTTTAAAGGTGAAAGGTGGATAATGCAGCATGCACACAAGCCTGTCGCCGTCTTGCAAAAGTTTTTGTGCATTTTGAAGGGTGAGTTCCAGCCTGATGAGTTCCCGCTTGTAAATCTTTTCATTCTCCGACGTCATAGGCTTGTTCACATCTGGCACATTCCATAGTCTTGTGCCACAGATGACGCAATTTTCAAATTTTAACGCATCATTTTGAATGGCATAGAAATCTGGCGGCAAAACTTTTCTCACCGCACTTATGCTTTTCCACCAATAATCGTGATTGCCGCGAATGAGAATCTTCTTCCCCGGCAAATTTTCAAGCAGTTTGAAATCTTCCGCAGTTTCTTCAAGTTTCATCGCCCATGAAAAATCCCCAGCCATCAAAACGACATCGTCATTGGTGACTTTCTCTTTCCAATCGTCAAAAATTTTGTCCAAATATCCTTCCCATGTTGGCCCAAAGATATCCATAGGTTTTGGATTGTTCACGGAAAGATGTAAATCCGAAATTGCGTAAACTTTCATCAAATACTCTTCAAAACCTCTTGCACAAGCCTCATGTCAACCTGACCATTGTAGTTTGTTTTAAAATGCTTCATAACATTTGGAATTGACCTGTCAGCAAGCGAAAGAATAATCTTTTTGATTTCATCTGCATCAAGTTGCTTTGGAAGATAACCCTTTGCAATTTCAATTTGCCTGTCAATGACGGCAACCTGTGCGGAATTTCCAACTTTTACATAATTTTCTTTCTCTTCAGAAAGTTCTTTGATAAGTTTTTGAATGATGTTTGCCGCACTTGCATCGTCAAGTGGCTTTTCTCTGTCACCTTTTGCAATTTTTTCAAGCAAAATTTTGTTCATAAGCACACTGTAAAATGCACGCGCATCGGCATCCTTATCTTTCATCGCTTGGATGTTTGCTTTTTTAACTTGTTCTTCAATCATAACAACTCCTTTATATAAGTATAATATTTTTGCCCCCAAAAAAGCAAATGAATAAGCAAAAAACATCGATTTTTGATTTTTTGAATTTTTTAGTTGACTTTTTACAATTAATATGATATTATACAAAAGCACATGGTGATGTAGCTCAGCCGGTTAGAGCGTATGGTTCATACCCATAAGGTCGGTGATTCGATTTCACCCATCACCACCATATAAAGTGAGATTTTTTAATCTCACTTTTTTTATTAAAATTTCACAAAGTTTAAATTTGCACCGACCTTATATGAAGCGAAGCGGAATATAAACAAAAAAATTCGATTTCAAGGTATATATTGTCAAATATTTTATAAGAATTTTTTTATATGTAGCGGAGCGGAATATAAGTTATAATAGATTAAATTTTACACAAAAAAGTAAAAATAAACCTCACTTTTTTTGTTTTTATTTTTCCCGTAAAGAATCTCTAAGATCCTTCGCTTCTCTCAGGATAACAATAGGAACGCTCAACATGATGTTGTCTGTGTATCAATATTCATCAACATAATATTAGGGCTTTTGACACGATTATTTATGTGTATAGGGCTGTTTCTTATAGC
>CANRDW010000010.1 GCA_947629505.1 uncultured Clostridia bacterium | reverse complement strand
GAAACATGAGCGTTTTGGAGCTGAACGAAAAGAATTTCAACGAGACCATCGCCGACGGGGCCACAAGGTCCTATTGGTCCAACGGGAGAAACAGGTCCACAGGGTGAGCCGGGCACATCCATCACCCCATCACTATTAAATGCATCTCAAACAGCGGAAACTGCTGTTGCAACGGGCGATGCAATTGTCTTTCCAACAACTGTCGTTTCTGAGAATATCACAATTGATGGCGCTGGCACAGTGACAATTCCAGATGCCGGAAGATATCTTGTTCTTTGGAAAGTGACAGCCGAAAACACAGATGGTGCGCCACAGAATATTGTTGTCAATTTCAACGAAGTGACGCCGGCTGCAAGTGTGTTGGCTTCGTCAGAATCTGTTGATGAAGTTGCGCAAAACGATGTCGTGACAGTGTCAGGATTTGCAGTTGTTGACGCCACTGCGGGCAGCACCTACAACTTCACAAACGGCTCAACCGGGCAGATTACAATCCAAAGTGCCACAACAAATGGTGCAACAGAGATTGTTTTTGTGAGAGTTGGCTGAAAGATAGAGTTTTTCTCTATCTTTTTGTTACATAATTTGTTCTTCTTTCATATTCTTATATTGTATGGACTTTAAGGAGGTTTTAAAATGTCTTTTTACATCAATAACACCAATCAAAACAAGCCAGGCCCAATTTGCGGCAATGCAATGAATGGAATTTGTGAAAAAGTCTTGATTGAAACAACCAAAGTCTTTGATGCTTGCGTTTGCTCCACAACTGAAACCGGGATTATTTTGCCTGTAACGGATTTTTTCCCAGCAGATCCCGTTTTGCCACTCACATATCTTAATGCTGAAAACACGGCTGGCGAAAACGCAACAATCAGTGACCTTGTTATTGACAGACTTGACACTTGTCCAAACTATGCAAATGTGTCGTTTACTCTCACAATTCCTGTGACGGTTACATACCGTGACGCAAATGGCACACTTGGAAGCGCACTAACAAGTTTAACTGTAAACAAATCTGTGTTGATGTTTGTCCCTCAGCCTGCTCTTGCACCTATTGACATCACAGCTGTTGGCATTTTTTCAAGCAGAATTGGAACATTCACAGCGCCAAATGTATTTACAGTGACAGGTTGCATTGAAGTTATTGTGAAAGTTGTAAGCGTGGTTGACATTCTTGTGCCGTCATATGGCTATCCAACCTTGCCACCATGTCAGCAAGCACCACAACAAAATGCATGCCCGGGGCTTAGTGATTTGCCAATCTATCCAACGGCAACGGCGATAAATTCTAATATTCCACAGGTTTAAAAAAGTCCGCTTGAAGCGGATTTTTTTAATCTAAAAGTATTTGACAATAGGTGAATTTTATTAGTGCGGAAAAATTTGAAAAACTTTCAGTTGTCAAATTTTTTAAAAACTTTTCAATGTTTTCGAGTTTTGTTGAAATTTCTTGAATATTGCCACAAAGTGTTTGAAAATTGCTTTTTGTTGCAATAAAATTTGAATAAATTGTGTTGCAGTTTAATTTTGCAGTTGTTTCATTGATTAGGTTGGTGTCAAGGCTGACTGCAACATCATAAAGCTCTTTAAAAATCTCAAAAGGGGTTTTTAAAACCTCTGAAATTACACTTTTTTGTTGGAAATTGCCCTCAACTTTTTGCGGAGAAATTTCAATCGTCAAAATTTCACAAGAAATGTTTGTTTCTTCAAGTTTTTTCTTAACTTTTTCTGCATCCGTTTTGTTTTCATATAAACTTGCGATAAGATGAAAATCATCGCCACTTTTATATACATATCCCGCACCATTTTGGCTTTGCAGCATCTGTGCTTTTTCTTGCACACTGTCTTTTGATTTGTCACACGCCATTGAAATTGCATAGACATGTTGAGTTTCAATTTCAACAGATGTTGACAAAATATTTATCATCGTCGTTGAGATAAGTGACCCGCAAGAAACACAACATAAAACTGCCAAAACAAGAAATATTGATGTGAAAAATGGAATTTTCTTCATAAAAATAATATATTTTCGCCCTTTTTTACATATTACAAAAATATTTTATTAAAATTATTTTTGTTTTTTCTTTGTTTTTGATATAATTTTGATATGAAACTTTTTAGATTAAAAAAACCAAAAATAGGTTTGGCTTTCGGGGGCGGCGGCGCCCGAGGGCTTTCTCATATTGGCGTGATTAAGGCTTTTGAAGAATTTGGCCTTAAATTCGACTATATTGCAGGCACAAGTGTGGGCAGCATTATGGGCTGTGCTTATGCTGACGGCATGAGTTGGAAAGAAATATATGAAATTGCGAAAAAACTGAAAGTCAAGGACATTCGCACAAGCAAACTTTTCTTTATGCCGTCAAAAACAGATGGGTTGGAGGGGCTTATTGAGGACTGCTTTGGCGATATGAACATTGAAGATTTAAAAACTCCCTTTTCGGCAATTGCGGTGGATATTAAGTCCACAAAAGAAGTTTGCATAAGTCACGGAAATCTTGCAAAAGCGGTTGCGGGCAGTTGCTGTGTTCCGGGAATTTTTCAGCCGGTGGAATTTGGCGACAGACTTTTGTGTGACGGTGGACTTCAAAACACAATTCCTGCAAATATTCCAAGATATTTTGGCTGTGATTATGTCATCGCTGTTGACTGCAACAGCACGCGCGACTATGGCACAGATAGCAGCAAAGTTTTGGATGTTTTGGGCTGCTCAATCAGAATTTTAATGAAAAGTAATGCTGTCAAAGGCTATCTTTGTGCGGATGCCATGATTGCCACTGACAACAAAAAATTTAAATCGACTTCTTTTGATGGCATGGATGAAATGGTGGAGCAGGGCTACAAAAACGCCATTGACATGATGCCAAAAATTATGCAAATTTTTCAAGGACGTGCACCTAAAATGAAATTAAAAGATTTTGATGACGGTGACATAGAATTTATTTGATGAATAGATTTATTTGGAGAGCGAAAAATTTAAAATTTGGGCAAATATACAGAGCGCTGTTTGTTGTTTTGATGGCGCTTTTGTTGTTTACACTGTATAACAACTCTCTTGCAATCAATTTTTATTTAAATGGCTTCAACAAACTTTTTCGCAGTGATTTTCAAGTTTATTGTTTGGATGTTGGGCAGGCGTCTGCAAATTTAATTGTTTTTCCAAATAAAAGTTCAATGCTTATTGACACGGGCGGGCAGGAAACGGCGCAAGATTTTGTGGAAGATGTGGAATATATATTAAACAAAAACAAAATCACAGAGATTGAGTATCTTGTTTTGACACATTCGGATGAGGACCACGTTGGCGGAGCGATTTTGCTTTTAGATAGTTTTCAAGTGAACAACATAATTCGTCCTAAAATTGTAAGTAAAAATGAAGAAAATCCAAATTCTTATCGTGTTGCAAGCACACTTGTCTATACAGATGTTGTGAATGCAATTTCAAACGAGCCAAATTGTGAAGTAACTTTTGCGCAATATGAAACCTTTGATTTTGGCGCAACTGTGACAATTTTTGCACCTGAAAAGGACAATTATTCGCAAACAAACGCATACAGTCCGTTTATTGAGGTGGAATACAAAGAAAAATCTGTTTTATTTTGTGGAGATGCCCCATCAACGCGTGAAAAAGAATTTTTAAAGCAACTTCAAGAGAAAAATTTGGATTTGGATGTCGATGTGCTTGTTGTTGGGCATCACGGCTCTAATTCATCTTCGTGCAAGGAGTTTTTGCAAGAAATTTGCGCTGAAACGGCGATAATAAGTGCGCAAGACAAGTTGCATCCACATAAAGAAGTGATTGACAGGCTTAAAGAAAGCGGAGTGACAAGCATTTATGTCACAAAGGATGTTGGCACAATTGGATTTAGTTTTTCAAGCGGAATTTTAATCAAAACTCACAGTTTTTCCTTAGATTTTCCACTTTTTGTGGTTGTGGTGAGTTGCTGCACATTTTTTATAATTACATCTTCAATGTTTGACAAACCTTTCAAAAACCGAATATATTTATTTAAGAAAAAATAAATAATTGAAAAAAAGTTTGTAATAATTTTTGTTTGTGTTAAAATATTCATATGGATAAGTTCAATAAAATTGTTCTCGTGTCACTTTGCGACACCTATACAAAAAATTTGGGAACGCTTCTATCTCAAAATTTAGATATGCTGTTTTGCGACACAAAAGACTTGATTGAATATGAACTTATTGACAAAAAGGCTTTGGAAGAAAACTGTTCAAAGGAATATCTTAAAGCAAGCGAACAAAAAGTTTTGCGACATTTAGCATCATTTGTCAATGTTGTTGTTGCAATAAATTTTGACTATCTTTGGCACAACATAAAACTGCTTGAAAAAGGAAGTTTGATTGTGTTTTTAAATCTTCCAAAAAACTATGTTAAAGAAAACGGAAATGTTGTGGATGTGATTGGCTATGAAGAAAGGTCAAAAAATCTCGAAAAAATTGCAACTGCAACTGTCAAAATTAAAAAAACAGACATAAGTTTTGTCTGTGAAAAAGTCATAAGCACTTTAGGGGGAATTTTATGAAACTTGTAAACAAGGCGATAAACTATTGCAAAGCGATCACCGCTGAAACAATATCAAACGCAAAATCAGGCCATTTAGGAGTGTCACTTGGGGCATCCTCAATTTTATTTGCGCTTTTTAAAGATCATTACAATTTTGATGTTTCCGACACTGACTTTTTAAATCGTGACAGACTTGTTTTAAGTGCTGGGCACGCAAGTGCGCTTTATTACACACTTCTTTCCATGTTTGGCTTTGATGTTTCTCTGCAAGATTTGAAAGAGTTTAGAAAACTTGGCTCAAAAACTCCGGGGCATCCAGAATATCGCACCACCGAGGGCGTGGAAGTTTCCACAGGCCCACTTGGGCAGGGCGTGGCAAATGCTGTTGGCATGGCAATCGCTGAAACAGTTATGGAAGAGAGATTCAACACCGTTGGCTTTGACATTATAAATCATTACACCTATTGTTTTTGCGGCGATGGATGTCTGATGGAAGGTGTTGCACAAGAAGCGGTAAGTTTGGCTGGCACACTTAAACTCAACAAACTCATTCTTTTATATGACTGCAACGAAGTGACCATTGATGGCTCACTTGAACTTGCAAATCGCGAAAATGTTGCAAAAAAATTCTCTGCAATGGGATGGAATGTCATAAATGTGCCACAGGGCAATAGTTATTATTTCTGTTCACAAGCAATTGCCAGAGCAAAGAAAAGTTCAAGGCCTACAATCATAATCTTCAACACAACAATCGGCATTGGAACACAAAAAGAGGGGACTTCTGCAGTGCATGCCGCTGTGCTTTCAGCAGAAGAACTTGCCTCTTTCAAAGAAAATTTGCATGTGAAAGAGAGTTTTTATATTCCAAGTGATGTAAGAGAATTTTGCATGGCAAGTTCCCGCCGCGGCAAACTCAATCACGAAAAATGGAATCAAAATCTTGCAATGTATTCAAGCACGCATCCAGAACTTTATAAATCTTTTATGGCATTTTTTGACAGAAAAAAGATAAATTTTGAAAGAATTTTGAAAAATATTGCCAAATTTGATGGGCAAAGCACAAGAAAAATCAATCAACATGCGCTCAGCGAACTTGCTTATCAATGCCCACAACTTTTGGGCGGAACGGCGGATGTTGGGCCATCAACTTTTGCAGTGATTGACAATGCAGGCAATTTCTCTGCAGGCTACAGACGTGGCAAAAACATTCACTTTGGGGTGCGTGAACACGCTATGACGGCGATTTGCACGGGGATTGCACTCTATGAAGATTTCATAGCGTTTGATTCAACATTTTTGGCATTTGCAAATTACGCACTTCCTGCAATGAAAATGCGCTGTATGATGAAAGTGCCGGCAATGTCTTTCTACACACACGATTCTGTGTTTGTCGGTCAAGACGGGCCATCTCATCAGCCAATTGAACAACTTTCGCAACTTCGTGCCATAATTGGAAACACCGTTTATCGCCCTTGTGACTACAAGGAACTTGTTGCAGGTTACAGCGTCTGTGTGAAAGATTTTAAACCTGTTTGCTTCGCTCTTTCAAGACAAGATTTGCCATCAGTTGAAGGCTCTTCATATGAGGGGGCACTTTGCGGCGGCTATGTTTTGGAAAACACCACTTCAAAGCCAGAAATTGTTCTTGTTGCAAGTGGGTCGGAAGTTTCGCTTGCTGTGAAAGTTGCAAAAGAGCTCAGAAAAAAATATCAAGTGAATGTTGTTTCTATGCCGTCAATTGAAATATTTGAACAGCAGTCCACCGCCTATAAAAACAAGGTGATAAGCCGTGACGCACGCCTTGTGCTTGCAATCGAAGCAAGCAATGACTGCAAATGGCTGAAAGTTTTGGGCGAAAAGGGCGCATTCTTTGGCGTTGAAGATTATCAAAAAAGCGGAGCAGGGCGAGAAGTGTATGAAAGCGCCGGCTTTGTTTGCAAAAATATCGTTAAATTTGCAGAAAACAAACTGAAAAGTCAAAAATAGCCAAATTTTGACAAGATTAAACAAAACAAAACTTTGCTCATAAATCAAACCTTTCTATAATAAAATATAGCGAGGTGTTTATGAAAAAAAGTATCGTTTTAAGCGACTTAGAAACTTCAAATAAAAAAGCGGTGTTGTCACTCGAAGAAGATGGTGTTGGCATCAGCGGAACTTTAAGACTTTATAATTTTCCGGAAAATCTCCCGGGCATCTCGTCACTTGGATTTTATGTTGATAAAAAAGTTTATAAAGCGGGCTTGACACTTAAAAGCCCAATGCTTTATGAATTTTTTATTTCTCTGGAAAAAATTCCAAGCAAATTCACATGTGCTGTTGTCAATTTTCAAAATGCTCAAAGCAAGCCAATCTTGTATGGCTCAAGTCAGGGCAGCAGCGATGATTTATATGCCAGCATAATTGGCGAAATTTCAAAAGACAACTCACTTTCAAACACACAAAAGGTTTTGGACAAATATGATGTTGACTTTGCAGAAGAAGAAAAAGTTGAAATAGAAAAGGAAATTGACAACTCGCTTTGTGGCGAAAACTGTGAAAATTGCATTTATAAAGCCTATTTTTATGAAAATAACGATAAAAAAACGCAAATTTCTGCAAATTTGGCAGATGAGAATAAAAAAGAAGAAAAACAGGAAGAAGAAAAAGAATTGTTTTTTGACAAACTAAAGCCACAAATTGACAAACTTTTTGAAAATAATCCTGTTGAGGAAAATTTGCAGGCGATTATTCCATCTTCAAAGTGGGTTAAGGTGGATTTTGAAGATGACGGCGATTTTTATGTGTTTGGACTTTTATATGACGAAGATGACAATGTGAAATTCGTCTGTTATGGCGTGCCAGCCGTGTTTGAAGAAGAGCCGCCTAAAGAACTTTCTGGCTATCCCGTTTGGCTGCCACTTGACGAAAATAAGCAAGATGGGTTTGGCTATTGGCTGACCTATCAAGATGCATCCACAGGCGAGCCTGTTAAGGCAATTTTGCAGTAAGTGAGGTTTAAATGAAAATTGTTGCTTGGATTGTGTTTGCAAGTTTGATTTTTGTTTTGCTTGGATTTTGTTTTTATTTATTATGTGGGAAAATCCTTTTCAACTTTGTTTTTGGGAAGAAAAACATTAAAAAACAATTTAAAAAGAAAGATTTTGCTAAAAAAGTTGAAGAATATAAAATTGACACTTGTTGGTGGGACAAACAGCAAATTGAAGATGTGTTTATCAAAAGTGATGAATTGAAACTTCACGGAGTTTTTATTGATAATAGTTCAAACAAAACTGTGATTTTGGTGCATGGCTTTGGCTGGGATTATCATCAAATGCAGCCTTATGCGAAGATGTTTAAACAGCGCAATTTCAATGTGCTTGCAATTGACTTGCGTGCACACGGGCAAAGTGAGGGGAAATGCCTTGGTTTTGGCTTTTTGGAAAAAGAGGACATGAAAAAATGGGTTGAATATGTAAATTCACGCATTTTGGATGGGAAAATTTTGCTTTTTGGCGTGTCGATGGGTGCTGCTGTCGTGTGCATGAGCGCTGGCGAGGACTTAAAAAATGTTGTAGCAATAATTTCTGACTGCGCTTATGACAATGCGGATAGACAAATTGAATATATTTTAAAAAAGAACAAAATTCCTTTTAGAAAATTGATAAAAAAACATCTTTATTCCTTTGCAAAACATGTCTATGATTTTGATGTGACACAAGCGGATGTTGTGGGACAGGTCGGGCTTTCAACAGTTCCGATTTTGTATATTCACTCCATGCAAGATGACTATGTTCCGGTTGAAAATTTAAATAATCTTTACAATGCCACTGATGCACATCTTCGAGATAAATTTGTTGCAGAAGAGGGCGGGCACGCACTTTCATATTCCACTATGGGTGCACTATATGAAAAAAAGGTGTTCGATTTTTTAAAACAACGAACACCAATTTTTTTAAAGTAATCCTAAAATCCTCTCAAAACGATAAGTTGAATCGCCATTTAAAATTCCACCAGTTGGAGAGGAATTTAATTTTATAAATTCAATATTTCTCATATCTTGCATAAAAAAATATCTTGAGCCATCATTATTTCGAGTAAGGCTGAATGAGGCTGCGGTTATTGTGTCAAGGGTTTGTTTCATAACCATGCATCCATAAAACTGATATTTTTCTTCGTCTTTATCAGTGTCAAAATCCAAAACGTGTCTTGTGCCACAAGCATAAAAATACACCTTCAATTTTTTGTAAGGGGCAAAATCTGGGCATACTGCAGAAAGATTCCCAGCCCCTCCAACAATGCCTTCTGAAAGACCCCAATTTAATGTTGGATCATCTTTATCATAAAGTGTAATCCAATTTTCTGTTCCTCCACCGCCGCCACCACTTGCATTTTCAATCTTCTCTTCAAGTTGAGGGATAATCACGTCCGTGATGTTTGTGACGGAGTCACTCACATTTTTGCAATTTTGTGAACATTCATCCATTTTTGAGTTGATATTTGTAATTTCGCTCTGAATGGATGATATGTTTTCATTTGTCGTTGTGAGTTGATCTGTGAAAGTTGAAAGATTTTTGCTGAGTTGTTCATAAAAAGAATTCAAATTGTTTATGCTTGTGTCAATTCCAAGCACGTGGGTGCTGAGTTCTATCAGTCTGTTATCCGTCGTTTGAAGCCCAGCCGAAACAATGGCTGTGTCATTTGAAAATTTTGTTAAATCTTCTTGCATCTGTGTTATTGAAGAATTTATCGTTTCCAAATTGCTTGCTTGCGATTCAACGCTTGTAGCGAGGGTATTGCATTTTTTTTCTACATTGTCCAATTGATTTCTTACAAAAGAAATTACATCGTCCACGGAATTAAAAGATTTTTCAACCTTTTCAAATTGAGCCGAATAGCCATCCATCACCGTGTTGATGTCATCAAGTTTCCCATTCATTTCTTGTTTAAAGTCATCAAGTTGTTGAGAAAGTGTGCCCATTTGATGCGGCAAGTTCTGCAGTTGCGGCACAATTGAGGAAAGTGCTTCCATTTGCGGGAGCGCATCCTTCATGATAAAAAAGAACTGTTTTTTCAGTTCTTCAACCTCTGTTTCAAAATTATCTGCCATAAAAAATACTCCTTTCGCCAACAGATTTTAATGTAAACAAAGGAGTAATTTCAACTTTTGTGTCAATTTTTTGCTTTTAACTTAACTTTTCTGCGTTTTATAAACACCCACGCAAGTGCAATTCCAACAAGCGCCAAAATTATTGTCACAGATGTGATTATAAGCGGATTTATGCCATTTGGAGATACAGTTGATGTGAGAATATAGCCATATTCAACACTTCCGTTGTGCATAAAGGCAATTGCTGAAAATTTGCTCTTTTGATTGAAGCCCTCATACAAAAATATTTCTTGATTTTTTTTGATGGTGATGCCACTTTCAATGAATTCATCCTCTTGTTTAAAATAGACCACTGCATCCGAGTTTGTTTTGGCGTTGTAGTTTGGGATTGAAAGCACCACATCACTCTCTTGTGTGACAAGTTCTGCCAAAACAAAGAAATATTGTGTGCCGTCACTTTCAATCGGAGTGGAAAGGTGATAGAAAACAAAACTTTCGCCATATTCTTTTGGCACGCCTTCTTCAAGTTCAAGAGCAACTTTGTCTTTGTTTGAAAATGCTTTGATTTTTTGAGAAGTCACATCTGCTTCAACGTATGCACATGCCGAATTTGCCGTGATCACAAAGGACGGCGCAGAAGCATCCGCCAAAGCGAAGTTTGTTGGCAGAAATGTGAAACAAATAACAAAAATAAGCAAAATCCACAACTTTTTCATGTAAAAAGTGTATCAAATTTCAACTTTTCCTGTCAAGCAAATTCTTTTGATACCACAGCATTGTTTTTTCAAAGGCATTTTCAAAGTTGGTTTGACTTTTCCAGCCGAGTTCACTGGTGATTTTGTTGTGGTCGATTGCATATCGGTTTTCCAAAGCGGGACGATTTGCAATATGCTTCACAAGATTCATTGAGCAGTTTTTGTTTATATTTTCTTTTACATATCGGACAATTTTTTTGATTATCTGCATGTTGGTGCGCTCATTGTCACTGCCAATGTTGTAAATCTGCCCAATTTTGCCCTTTTCAAGCACAATGTCCAAAGCGCTGCAAGTGTCCTCAACATAAATCCAATCTCGCGTTTGAAGCCCGTTGCCATGCACAAGAATGTCGTTTGATTTGCAGGCTGCGTCAAACACTTTTGGAATGAGTTTTTCAATATTTTGGCATTCTCCAAAGTTGTTGCAGGCGCGGACGATGATTGCCGGGAATTTGTCGTTTTTGATCTTTGAAAGCAGAAAAACATCCGCAGTTGCTTTGCTTGTGGAATATGGGTTGAGGGGATTGAGAGGAGTTTTTTCTGTGAAGCGAATGCTTTTGTCCTTTGGAAGAGTTCCATACACTTCATCCGTTGACATTTGAACAAAAAGATTGCTTTTGTTGAAAAATTTTTGCGCACAGCAAACAAGAGTGATCGTTCCAAGCACATTTGTTTCAATAAAAAGTTGTGGATTTGCAAAACTTCTGTCAACACAACTTTCTGCGGCAAAATTTACAACCACATCAGGCGAATATTTCTTGAAAATCCTTTCAACATCTTTTTCATTTGTGATGTTGGCTTTTTCAAAGACAAAACGCTTGTCATTTTCAATATCTTTAAGATTTTTTAAATTTGCAGCATATGTCAAACAATCCATATTGACAATTTTGATGCCAGGATGGTTTTTCAACATGTATTTTATAAAATTGGATCCAATAAATCCATATCCGCCGGTCACTAAAATGGTTTTCATGTTATTATTTTAGCATATTTTTCTTGCAAAAACAAAATAAAATTACAATCAAAAAAGCATATCAAAGTGATATGCTTTTAATTGTTAGAATTTTGATTTTTGATATCTTTTGTTTGTTGCTTTGGACACAGTATATTGATTAAATTATCAAATTGCTTATCCATATAATTGTTAAATTCTTTCAAATTCATATCTTTTATTCTCCTTTACCAAGTTAAATTTTTTGTTTGTCCAATAGCATTGTTTAAGTTTGATTGTCTTTGTTCTTGCAGTTCTTTTAAACCATCCATTTGGCGCTTTGAGATTTCATCATGAATTGAAATTACTCTTTCATTAAAAGATTGTACTAGTTCGTCAGGTGTATTAGATTCGAATCCATTTTTTTCACATATTGTGTTGAATTGTTTTTTTGTTGATTCTTCGATAATAAGCAGCAAGGCATTTCTAAGTTCTGGATTCACAAAAACATTCAAAGGCAAGTCCTGAGAAGTAAGCTTTTGTGCTCCGTAAAGGATAAGTGCTTTTTTATCATTATCAGTAGGTTTTAAAATTTCTTTAGGAATTGCCTTTAGTTGTTTAGCTGTCAAATCGTTATCGTCCAACAATCCATTTGTGGCAGATAGATCTATAACATCTTGAGGGATTGCTTTTATTTGCTCATCGGTTAAACCACCCAAAGCCCCACAACCCCTGGCAACACGTTGATTGATGTCATATTGAGGAATTGCCTTTATTTGCTCATCGGTCAAAAATTTTAAAGCTCCACCCGTTGAAGCACGCATATCGATGTAACCTTGAGGGATTGCCTTTATTTGCTCATCGGACAAGAGCCTTAAATCTCCACCCTCTAAAGCATATATATCAATGTCATATTGAGGGATTGCCTTTTTTGCTCGTCGGTTAAGCAGCCTAAATATCCACCGTGAATAACATATTGAACAATGACATCTTGAGGGATGGCTTTTCTTTGGGCAACAGTCAAGAGATCTAAATCTCCACCATTAGCAACATAAGCCGCTATATCTTCTTTAGAAACTGTAAATTCTTTTTCCATGTTTACCTCCAAACTTCACTATGATTATAGCACAAGATAATAATTTTATCAATATGTTTTTTAAAAAAACTTAATCTTTTTGTTTTTTTGTTAAAAAATCATTTTTGTTCTTATTTTTGCGTGTTTTTCATAAAATATCTTATGTTTTCCAAGCAAAGATTTATTGTTTTAAATAAAAAGTGGATTTTGTTGTTTTTCTGTTTTTTGTTTGTTGTGGCAAGTGTTGTGGTTTATTTCACTGCGATAAGGCCGACCGTTATGCCAAAGGCGGAGCATGTGATTGTCATCGATGCCGGGCATGGTGGGCTTGAATGTCAATTTGGGGCTGTAGGGGGAGTTAAAAAAAGCATATCTGGTGATATGCGTTTTCTTGTTAAATTTTTTATTTCGTAATGCTTGGGGTTGTGTTTTTTTCTTTTTCCAAGGATAAACAGCGAATATCCACTTTTTCATTAAGTCCTAAATATTCTCTCATCTCTTGCAATTTTTGAGCATTTTCTGGCTTGAAAAGGTCTGCCGACAATGAAAATTCTTTATTGTTTTCCATTTTAAATGTGTCGGGCAAATAAAGTGTTTTTAAATTTTTACAATCCAAAAAAGCCCCTCGTTCAATTGTTGCTGGGGTTGGGCTTAAGTACCAGGTCACTTCTATTGTTTTTGCATAGCATGCAAAAAATTCAACTTCTTTTCTTTTAATATCATTTGCACCACAGAATCTTGTTTTTCCTCCGCCACAAGAAATAGGCATAAATAATTTTCCTCCTTTTTTATTTTCTAATTTCATTTTGGCAAATCACTCTATTGCACAATCATATTTTATCACGGGGGGGGTGTTTGTCAACATTTTTTTTAATTTTTTTCAAATTTTTGCTTATAAATGCCCGTTTTGTTCTTATTTTTGCGCGTTTTTCATAAAATATCATATGTTCTTGACATTAAAAAGAAAGTGGATTTTGTTATTTTTTTGTTTGATGTTTGTTGTGGTAAGTGTGGTGGTTTATTTCACAGCCATAAGGCCGACGGTTATGCCAAAGGCGGAGCATGTGATTGTCATCGATGCCGGGCATGGCGGGAAGGATGGCGGGGCGGTTGGAAAGACAAGCGGCGTCAGTGAAAGCGAACTCAATTTGGCTTTTTCAAAAAAGTTGAAAAAAATATGCCAAAGTTTTGGCTTTGATGTTGTGTTGACAAGAAGTGACATGGAGGGGCTTTACAGTCCAACGGCGGACAACAAAAAGAAAAGCGAAATGGAAAAACGCAGAAAAATCATTGAAAAATCTGGTGCGGATTTGGTGGTTTCCATTCACATGAACAGTTTTCCGTCATCTGCGGCGTGTGGGGCGCAGGTGTATTATGCAGACGGCTCTGTTTCGGGGCAGGCGCTTGCGGAAAGTGTGCAAAATTCCCTTTACAGCGGCATTGAAAACAGCAAAAAAACAGCAAAAGTTGGAGATTTTTATGTCTTGAATTGCACTGACAAGCCAAGCATTTTGGTGGAGTGCGGATTTTTGTCAAATCCGGAGGAAGAAGCGCTTTTGCAGGATGAGAGTTATCAAGAAAAATTTTGCTACAATCTTTTTTGTGGGATTTTGCAGTTTTACAACTTTAATAAATAACAATTTTAAACAAAAAATGTCGCTTTTGTGACATTTTTTTGTTATCATCTGTGCCGTTTTGTGTTTTAAAATGGCTTTAAGGTGGGCTATGTTAAAGTTAAACAAATTTATGTTTTTTACAATTGAATTTCTTTTGTTTATCGCACTTTTCTATGTGCTTTTCAGCGCAAGTGTGAATATGCTTGTCTTTCCGTTTGCTTTTGGGATGTTGTTTGCACTTGCATGGGCAAATCAGAAAGTGTTTTTGCTTGCGCCCGCATATTTGATTGCCGGGGTGTTAAAAAATCCAAGCCTCAATTTTGCAATTTGCAATTTAACATGTGTTTTTTGCTTGATTGTGCCTTATTTTATTCATGTTTTATGCAAAAAAAACATGCGAAAATGGGAATTTTATCTTTTTGCTATTTTGGGGCAGACATGCAATGTGATTTTTGACATAACTTCTCGCGTCTATTTTCTTATTCCGCTTGCGCACATCGTTTTGGGACTTGCATTTTTGTTTGTGTGCATAACTGTTTTTGAAGCGATTGTCATTCGCGGCTTTACAAACAAACTTACAATTCTTGAAATTGTTTCGCTTTTCACAATCATCGGAGCAATTTGCGCGGGACTTTGCAATCTCAATATCCACGGGTTTTCATTTTTGAAACTTTTTATGTGTTTTGTGCTGTTGCTTTTTGCATATTGCTCAACTCCACTCCTCACGCTTTTAGTGTCTGCGGTGGGCGGCGTTGGTGCGCTTGTGGCAACAAACAATCCGCTTTACATCGCACCATTTATTTTGTGGGCGTTGGTGGCACTTTTGTTTAAAAAGCGCTATAAAATTTTCATGTGCATCGGCGTGATTTTGGTGGAAGCGGCGATTGGCTTTTATTTCAAACTTTACTCGGGTTTTGGAATAATTGAATTTCTGCCTGTGATTTTGGCGTGCGGAGTGTTTTTAATTTTGCCGAAAAAGACGACAAAAGAAATTGAAATCATCTTCAATCTTTCAAAAGACAGGCTTGCAATGAAAAACATTGTCAATCGCAATCGCGAAATCTTGCACAGGCGACTTGGAAACTTGGCGGAAGTTTTCAACGAAATGAATTTGATTTATCGCAATCTTTTGAAAAATTCGATGTCGTTTGAAGATGTAAAAGTGATGATAAATCAAGAAATTGTTGAAAAAATCTGTTCTTTTTGCCCTGAGCGAAATCGTTGCCACCGCACTTTTGAAGAAAAAACAAAAAGTGTGTTTGACGAACTTATAAAAATTTCCTTTGAAAAAGGCAAGGTGACACTTTTGGACATTCCATCATATTTGACGGCACGCTGCCGTCAGACAAACGCCATTTTGGGTTGTGTGAATGCACTTTGTGGGCAATACAAAAAATATATGACCATGATGAGCGATGTTGACACAAGCAAGCTTATCATTGCCGAGCAACTTTTGGGGGTGTCGCAGATTATGACTTCACTTTCCAAGCAGGTGGAGAGTAATGTCAGTTTTGACACATCAAAAGAAAACAAAATTTTGGACGAACTGACTTACCACAACATAATTTGCATTGATGCGGTGGTCTATGAAAAGGACACTCACACACTTGAATGTTCGATTGTGGTGAGAAATGAAGATGCTTCAAAGCCAAAGATTGCGGATGTGGTTGGCAAGGCGTGTGGCTGCAAGATGAGTGTGTATGAAAATTTTTCGTCAGTGAGGCCGGGTTACACCGTTTTGAATTTGAAAACTGCGCCAAAATATGATTGCCTTTTAGGAGTCAGCCAGCACACAAAAAACGGCAGCAAAATCAGTGGGGACAGTTACAGCATAATCAAACTTGACGGCAATCGCATCTTGTTTGCCATAAGTGACGGCATGGGAAGTGGTGAAAAAGCATGCGACACAAGTGAACTTTCACTGACGCTTGTTGAAAATTTTTATAAAGCCGGCTTTGACAATGATTTGATTTTGTCAACCGTCAACAAACTTCTTTCCCTTCATAAACAAGAGATTTTCAGCGCTATGGACATCTGTGTTTTGGACGAAAAGAACGGAATGGTCGATTTTATTAAATTTGCAAGTCCAAAATCTTTCATTTTAAGCGAAAATGAATGTAAACTTGTTGAAACAGGGGCGCTTCCGCTTGGCATTGTCCAAGAATGCAAGCCGCTTACAAAAAAGGCGTGCATTTCTCAGCGTGACATGGTGATTCTTGTAAGTGACGGCATAAGCGACAGTTTTGACAATGACGAACAACTTTTGGAGTGCATAAAATCTCTGAAAACAAAAAATCCTCAGGAGTTTGCCGACCAACTACTTTCTCATGCACTTGCGTGCAACAATGGTTATGCAGTGGACGATATGACAGTGGTTGTTGCAAAGATTATATAAAATTGCAAAAAAATAGGCAAAAAACCTATTTTTTTTGTTAAAAATATTGTTTTTATGGAAAATAAGTTGTATAATTTAATTACGATTTGTGATAAAAGGAATTTGGAAATGGAAAAAATTATCGACTTTATCAAAAAAAATAATCTCATAAAACCTGGTCAAGTTGTGGGCGTTGGCGTGAGTGGCGGAATTGACAGCATGTGTCTTTTGCACTTTTTGAATGCCAACAAAGAAACGCTTGACATAGATGTTGTTGCAATACATATCAATCACGGCATCCGTGAAGAAAGCGAAGAAGAAGCGCGTTTTGTTATGCAAAAATGTCGTGAAATGGGCGTTAGAGTTTACAAATTTTCAATTGATGCACCTAAAATTGCAAAAGAAAAGCACATCAGCGTTGAAACAGCGGCTCGTGAGGGGCGTTATGGCGTTTTTGAAGCGCTTGTTAAAAAGGATATTGTCGATAAAATTGCACTTGCTCATCATCAAAGTGATCAAGCGGAAACAATTTTAATGCACATCTTCCGTGGAAGTGGGCTTGCAGGCGCAAGGGGAATGGAACCTGTCAGAGATAAGATTTACATTCGTCCAATGCTTCCTGTTTCAAAGGCGGAGATTGTGGATTATGCAAATAAAAACGCCATTGAATATGTGGATGACACAAGCAACACAGACAACTCTTATGCACGCAACTATGTTCGAAATGTTGTCATGAAAGACATCTTGAAAAAGTGGCCAAACGCAGTTGAAGCAATCAACAATTTTGCACTTGCCGTTTGTGACGATGATGATTACATCAAATCCATCATCGACAGCAACGCTCTCATCGTGGACGATAAAATTGTGCAAATGCCATGCAGTTATTTCAACGGCAGCAGTGCAATTTACAGCCGCATCATCTTCAAAACGCTTTCTCTTATTGGCGCTAAAAAAGACATTGAAAGAAAACATATTGAAATGATTAAAGAACTCGCTCAAGCAGAAAACGGCAAGAAAATCAAATTGCCTTTTGACATCACTGTCAGCAAAGAATATGACTTTTTGACTTTTGTGAACAACTATGTTGAAAAGCCAACCTTAAACAAAGCATTTAAACTTGACGAATTTGAGGCAGCGGGCTATGGAAAGATTTGCATCAAAAGAGTGAGAACTGTCAATATGAAAAATGACGGAGCGCTTTACTTTGACAGCAAAAAAGTGCCAAAAGATGCAAGATGGCGCTATAGAGAAGACGGAGATGTCTTTGAAAAATTCGGCGGCGGCACAAAGAAATTGAAATCCTTCCTCATTGACAAAAAAGTGCCGGTGCGCGTGAGAGATTACATCCCTGTGCTTGCAAGTGGAAACGAAGTGTATGTTATTGCCGGCGTTGAAGTCAGCGACAAAGTGAAAGTGGACAAGGAAAGCGCAACATGTTTTAAACTTATTGTTGAAAAAGAATAAAAAAACAGCAAAATTGCTGTTTTTTATTTTTTAGGTAAAACTTTTTCCATTCCGCCAAGATATTTTTGAAGCGGCTTTGGAATTGAAATCGACCCATCTTTTTGAAGATTGTTTTCCAAAAATGCAATCAAAATTCTTGGAGATGCAAGCACTGTGTTGTTTAAGGTGTGAAGATAATATGTTCTTTTTTCGCCCTTTGCACGAATGCCAAGACGCCTTGCTTGGGCGTCACCAAGGGTGCTGCAAGAGCCAACTTCAAAATATTTCTGTTGTCTTGGGCTCCACGCTTCAACATCGCAGGATTTCACTTTCAAATCCGCCAAATCTCCACTGCAACATTCAAGTGTGCGACATGGGATGTTCAGCGCTCTGCAAATTTCAACGGTGTATCTCCACATTTGATTGTAATATTTCATGCTGTCCTCAGGTTTGCAAATCACAATCATCTCTTGTTTTTCAAATTGATGCACGCGATAAACTCCGCGTTCTTCAATTCCGTGAGAGCCAACTTCTTTTCTAAAACATGGGCTGTAAGAGGTCATGCGAATTGGAAGGTCACTTTCTTTTATGATTTGGTCTTTAAATCTTCCAATCATGCTGTGTTCACTTGTGCCGATGAGATATAAATCTTCGCCTTCAATTTTATACATCATGGCGTTCATTTCAGCAAAACTCATAACACCGTCAACAACATCGCTTCTGATCATAAATGGCGGGATGCAATAGATAAAGCCTTTGTCAATCATGTAGTCCCTTGCAAAATTTATCATTGCACTTTCAATGCGGGCGGCATCACCCATAAGATAATAAAAGCCGTTGCCACTTGTTCTGCCGGCGCTTTCTTTATCAAGCCCACAAATGCTGTCCAAAATGTCGGCATGATGTGGAATCTCATAGTCTGGAACAACAGGGTCGCCAAAACGCTCGTTTTCAACATTTTCTGTGTCATTTTTGCCGATTGGCACGCTTTCGTCAATTATGTTTGGGATTGTCAGCATAATTTTGCGAATTTGCGCCGCAAGACTTTCTTCCTCTTTTTCAATTTCGGCAATTCTGTCGTTGTTTTTGACGACTTGTGCTTTAATCTCGTTTGCCTCGTCAATCTTTTTCTCTTTCATCAAAAATCCGATTTTGCTTGAAAGAGTGTTTCTTGCTGCGCGAAGTTCATCTCCCTCTTGTTTAAGAGCGCGCATTTTTTTGTCGAGCGTTTCAACTTCGTCCACAAGCGGCAGTTTTGCATCTTGAAACTTTTTTCTTATATTTTCTTTGACAAGTTCTTTGTTTGTGCGTATAAGATTTATATCAATCATAAAATTCTCCGTTTAAAAATAGGTGACAAATCGTCACCTAAAATTTTTTTTATTGTTTTACATTTCGGTGATAAGTTTTATAAAGTTTGTAACATCTTTGAATTGACGATACACAGATGCAAATCTCACATATGCAATTTCGTCAACTTTTTTGAGTTTTGCCATAATCATTTCGCCAATTTCTTGTGAGGAAATTTCTTGTTTAAGCGAATTTTGAATCTGCTTTTCAATATCTTCTGCCATTTCGTCAATTTGGGCGATTGAAACAGGGCGTTTTTCACACGCTTTAATCATTCCAACCTTTATCTTTTCAATGTTGAAAGGCTGTCTGCTGCCGTCTTTTTTCACAACCAAAATTGGCACTGTTTCCACTGTTTCATATGTAGTGAAACGCTTCCCGCAGTTTAAACATTCACGGCGGCGGCGAATGGAATTGCTCTCGTCAGTGCTGCGAGAGTCCAAAACTTTGCTTTCTTCACAACCACAATAAACACATTTCATAAGTTTTCTCCTTTACATCTTTATTTTAACACAATATTTAGTGTTTGGACAAGTGATTTTACACAATTCTTTGAAAATTTTGCGTTAAGGCATATTGATGGCACTTTTTCGCATAGAATTTTGTGTGAAAACGCTTGCAGATGCCCTTGTCGGCAGAAAATATAAAATTTGTGGATTTGATGGACAAGCCGACAAAGTTTTGTTGCGTTTTTTTGAACTTGGCTTTTTGACGGGCGAAGAAGTGCGCATTGTGGCAACTTCGCTGCAAAAAAAAGTGTTTTTGATTGAGATAAGGGGTTATGTTTTAAGCGTTCGAAGAAGTTTGCTTTCAAAAGTGCAGGTGAAGGATGCGTGAAGTTTTGCTTGTGGGCAATCCAAATTCTGGAAAGACCACACTTTTCAACAGTTTGACATCTTCCAATCAACATGTTGGCAATTGGCACGGCGTGACCGTGGACACCGTGCAGAAAAGTTTTTCAATTGCGGGTGAAGAGTTTATGCTTGTGGACACGCCGGGGATTTATTCACTGACTCCGCTTTCTTTTGAAGAAGAAGTTGCCGTCAAAAAGATAAATGAAAGAAAAAGAAAGATAATCAACATCTGTGACCAAAACAATCTCGCAAGAAATTTATATCTTTCGTTGTGCCTTTTGGAACAGGGCTTTGATGTGGTTGTGGCAATCAACGAAATTGACAAAAAGCCGATTTTTAAAGTTGACACATCAGCGCTTTCAAACATTTTGGGAGTGCCGGTTGTACAGATAAACGCTCAGAAAAAAGTGGGTTTTGACGAACTTAAAACGGCACTAATGTCCACAAACACGCCAAAAAAATTAGGCTATAAACTGCCAGAAAATCCAGAAGAAGCGGCAAAGGTGAGATATGACAAAATTGACGAAATCCTCTCAAAATGCAGCAAAAGAACAAAACAAATCTATGGCAAAAGTAAACTTGACAAAATTTTTTTAAATAAATTTTTGGCTTTTCCGTGTTTTTTGCTGATTTTGGCGGGCATATTCTATTTGACTTTCTTTTCACTTGGCGGGTGGCTTTCAGACGGCTTTGGGGCGCTGCTTTCTGTTGTCACCAAGCCGATTTTATCTTTGATTGACCGCTGTTTTGGGCAGGGCTTTGTGTATGAACTGTTTTCGTCTGCAATCTTTGGTGGGCTTGGCACGGTTTTGTCCTTTCTGCCACAAGTGGTGCTTTTGTTTTTCTTTTTGTCTATTTTGGAAGATTCGGGCTATATGTCGCGTGTGGCATTCATCTTTGAGGACATCTTGGGGCGAATTGGGCTTTCGGGCAAAAGTGTTTACACACTTTTAATGGGCTTTGGCTGTTCGACAAGTGCAATAATGACTTCGCGCAACATGGACGACAAACACGCAAAAATCAAAACGGCAATCTTGTGCCCATACATGAGTTGTTCGGCGAAAATTCCAATTTACACTGTCGTTGGCGGGGCGTTTTTTGGCGTAAAAAACATCTTTGTGATTATGGGCTTGTATCTTTTGGGTGTTGTGGTTGCAATCACAATTTCAAAAATTCTGGACAAAACAATTTTAAAAAGTCAAAAGCAGTCGTTTATTTTGGAGTTTCCACCATATCGCACCACAAGTTTGGCGCGTGTTGGAAAAATTCTTTGGAAAAACAGCAGGGACTTTTTAATTCGCGTGGGGTCGGTTATGCTTTCAATGAATGTGATTGTATGGCTGCTTTCAAACTTCACTTTTTCTTTTAAATATGTGCCGGATTGCCAAAGTGCGAGCATGCTTGAATGCATAGGCAGATTTTTAAGCCCATTTTTTGCCCCACTCGGCTTTGGAAATTGGGCGGTGGTGTCATCTCTTCTTGCGGGGCTTGTGGCAAAAGAAGTTGTTGTGTCGTCAATTGCAATGTTCAACGGGATTGACATAAACGCAAGCAAACTTTTGTCACTTTCACTGCTTTCTTCGTCGAGCGTTGTCCACTTTTCGTCCAAAGCAAGCGTGCTGTCGTTTTTGTGTTTCTGCCTTTTATACACTCCATGCGTGGCATCAATTTCCATGCTTCTTCAAGAGATAAAAACAAAGTGGACACTGCTTTCAATTTTGATACAACTTTTTTCGGCATACATCGTTTCGTTTGTTGTGTTTAATATTGCTTTTGCAATGGAAATTTTCGGATTTTTCAAAATTTTTGGCATAATTTTGGCATTTTTATGTGTTTTTCTTGCATTTTTTGTTGTTTTTAGAAAAATTAAAAGAAAAAAATGCTCAAATTGTGAAAACTGCAACAAATGTAAATAGTTTGTTCTAAGCGTGAATTTTTGTGAATAAGATAAAGTATTCCTTGGAGGTTTTATGGAAAAATTTGAACTTTATGAAGATATAAAAACTCGCACAAACGGCGATATATATGTTGGCGTGGTTGGCCCGGTGCGTGTTGGAAAGTCAACTTTTATATCAGAGTTTATGCAAAAACTTGTCATTCCAAAAATTGACAACAAAAATGTTCGCCAGCGCGCTATTGATGAACTGCCACAAAGTGCGGACGGCAAAACCGTTATGACAACTCAACCTCGCTTTGTGCCAAACGAGGCGGTGTCTGTGTGTGTTGCTGACAACGTGGAACTCAATGTGCGAATGATTGACTGTGTGGGATATGTTGTAAGTGGAGTTATGGGCGTGACAGAAAACAACAAACCGCGCCTTGTCAAAACGCCGTGGTCTGACGAAGAACTTCCTTTTGAAGAAGCGGCAGAAATCGGCACAAGAAAGGTTATTGCTGAGCATTCCACAATCGGCGTTGTGATTACAACTGACGGCAGTGTCACGGACATTGAGCGCGCAAACTATGTTGATGCAGAAGAGCGTGTGATTGATGAGATGAAAGAGTCTGGAAAGCCTTTTGTCGTTGTTTTAAATTGCAAAAATCCAAACTCAAATGAAAGCAAAAAACTTGCCGCATCTCTCAGTGAAAAATACAGCGCGCAAGTGCTTGCAATGAATGTTGCCGACATGAAAGAAAGTGATGTTGACAAAATTTTTGAAAAGGTGCTTTTGGAGTTTCCTGTCAAATCTATCAAAGTCAGCGTGCCAAAGTGGCTTCAAGCACTTTCATTTTCAAATCCTATTATCACAGAAATCGTCACAGAAATCAAAAAGTTTGCATCTAACATTAGAAAAATCGGTGATGCAAGCAAAGACACTGTTGTCTTTACAGAAAGCGAAAGTTTTGACCCTATCACTTTTTCAAACATCAAAATGGGCGAGGGGGTGATTAGATTCAATGTTGTGCCAAAAGAAAATCTTTTCTATCGCGTGCTTTCTGACGAATGCGGCTTTGCAATCAATGACGACTTTGAACTTGTGTCATATATCAAAAATTTGGCTGTTGCAAAGGTTGAATATGACAAACTTAAAACCGCACTTGACGAAGTTGAGCAAAATGGCTATGGCATTGTTGTGCCAAAGCAAAACGAATATATTTTGCAAGAGCCAGAAGTTGTCAAACAGGGCGGCAAGTTTGGAGTTAAAATCAAAGCGACCGCACCAAGTTTGCATATTGTGAGAGTGGATGTTGAAAGCGAAGTGACTCCGCTTGTCGGCAACGAAAGTCAGTGTCAAGACCTTGTCGAATATCTCCAAACCCGCTATGAACAAGACCCAGACGGCATTTGGGAGACAAATCTTTTGGGCAAAAGCCTTTATTCGCTTGTGGATGACAATATCAACAATAAAATTCTTGCAATGCCTGCTGATGCACAAAGAAAGATGAAGAAAACGCTTTGCCGCATCATAAACGAAGGCAAGGGCGGGGTGCTTTGCATACTTTTGTAAGCATGGCGCAAAACTAAAATATGTATTTCAACTATCATGCAAAAATTAAAAAACTTATCAAAGAAAATCATGCAGTTGGCTTTGAATTTTTAGAAGAATATCACAACATTTCGCCTTGCATTTTGATTTATTTTGACAGTGTTAAGCCGCTTCCAATAAGAGAACATAGATTTGAAGAATATATGTTTTTGTTTGCAAAATATGATGTTAAAGAGATAAAAAAATAAGGCAGCGAAGGCTGCTTTATTTTATTTCCACGCTGTAAACATTTTTGAGGTGTTCGCGGGTGATAATGTTGTATTTTGCACAGGCGTTTTCAAACAAAATGTAAAGTCTGCCGTCCTTTATGGCAATCTCTTCGCTCATGGCAGGGGTTTGAAGTGTGTCTTTCAAATTTTTGTCCTCCAAAACCACAAGTTTAATTTCGTTTTCGTCAACTTCAACTGTCTTTTCGCTTGCTGAATTTAAAATGTTTTCATAGGTGAAAATATGTGAATTTGGCAGTGAATAAGATGTTGAAAGAATGATTCCGTTTTCTGTGACCATCATTCCTTGCACAAGCGATGGAGTTGAAAGAGCAAGATTTGGCGTTGCGCTTTCAAGCCCAAATTCGTTTGCAGTGTTGATTGTGTATCTAAAACTTATTGCCTTGTTTACGCCATTTTCTGTTTGAATCACATGGCTTTGTGGGGTGTCATATGTGCCATCACGGTGAAATTCCCCAATCCACAAATTTCCGTTTTCAATCGTCAAAAAGTCCGCTCCGTTTGGCGCATCAAAGGTGTCAATTATGTTTAAACTGTCGCCATTTTTTGCGTTTAAAACTTCATCAAAAGAAAATCTCGAAACTTTTTTATCGCCAGCAATCCACACATTTTCGCCATTTGTTTCAATTCCGCCGGCGTGACCGTTGTAGATTTCTCCGCCGTTTTTTATCGTGATAAACTTGTTTTTAGAACTGTCTTTGCAGTCCACAACATACACGCGGGATGCGGATTTGTTGTTCATATAGCCGCAAATCAAAAACAAATCATTTCCCTCTTCATAACAAAGCCCTTGCGGAGTGAAGCCCTCTTCCAAGCCCGGAATTGAAAACTCTTTTTGTGCGACTTTGTAGAATGAGCTGTTGTCCACAGCAAAATACCAAAACACAACCACAAGTGTCAGCACTGCAAATAAGCATGCAAGAACTGTGACTGTCACTTTTTTTGCTTTCGTCATAATTTTCTCCTTTCAAACAAAAGTTTAACATTTTAATGTTTTTTCGTCAAATAAAAATAGTAAATTTTTTTATGTAAACATATGATATTTTTGTATTTTGTTTGCAAATAATTATTTTTTTTGTTAAACTATTCTCATCAAGGAGGATTTTATGTCAAGACACGCTTTTAAAGTTTCAACATTTTTGTCTGGACTTTTTATGCTTTTAATCTCTTTTGCCTTTTTGGGCGTTGGGATTTTGTTTGTTATGCAAGTCATTCCCGCTTTCACAAGCGACAATGGGCTGGAACAACTTGGATTGTTGGTTGCAGGGCTGTTTGTCATGCCGTTTGTTTTCGTGGTTTTGATTTTGGTGATTATGATGTTTGTTTGTTATCTTGTGCTGGGAATTATGCTTATCGTTTCTTCCTTTAAAACAGATGATGCATTCTATCGCTGGAGAGGTTTTGTGATTTTCACAATTGTGGTTGATTTTCTTATGGTGTTGCCACTGATTTTTATTGGATATATTGTTGAAGGAATTGGAATGTGGGTTTTCATCGGAACTTCTGTGGCTCTTATAATTTCCGCAATTTTGAAAATTGTTGACCTGTCACTTGCCGGAAAACGCTTTAGAAAATCACAAATGCTTGCAGCACAGGCGCAGGCGCAAAACTCTCAAACGGCTGACTTTTCAAAACTTTCAAGTGAAGAGGGTGAAAAATCTGACACACCTGAAATTGTTGTAGAAGAAAGCAAAGAGCCTGACGCTGAGGTTGTGACTGACGAAAACGAAATTGAAAAATTAAACGAAATGAAAAAGAACGGACTTATTTCAGACGAAGAATATGAAAAAAGAGTGAAAGAATTAAAAGGAGAAGATAAATGAAAAGTTTAATGTTGGCGGGCGCTGAAGAATTGGCTGGTGCAATGTTGCTTGGATTGATAATTGTTGGAGCACTGTTGGGAATATTTTGTATTTGCGCCTTTGTTGCAGAGATTTGGAGATGGGTTTTAATTGCAAGATACAGTCACTTCAACAAACAACAGGCGTCCACGGGGCTTACAGGGAAAGAAGTTGCTGAAAAACTTTTAGAAGGCTTGGGCATCACAGATGTTTCAGTTGTTAAATGTGGATTTTTCTCGGCAATTTTTGTTGGTAACTCTTACAGTCCATTTAAAAAGAAAATCAAACTTAGAAAAAATATTTTTGATGCAAAAACTATCACCGCAGTTGCAATCGCAACAAAACTTGTTGCAATGGCAAAGCGTGACCATGACGGCGACAAGAAAATTAAAACAAGAAGCGTGTTCACAACAATGGGCTATTTTGCACCTTTTGCTGTCTTACCACTTGTTTTGATTGGCATTTTAATTGATGTTTTGGCTTCTCAGGGGCTTGGAATTGCAACAATAATCTTGTCTTGCATAGCAGTTGTTTTCTATGTTTCTTCATTTATTGTTGTTTGTCTTAACATTCCAATTGAAAAGAAAGCAAATGCCGATGCACTTGAATTTATGCAAAAAACAAACCTTGTAAGTGCTGAAGAACTTGGCGATGTTAAAGTGCTTTACAAAACATATCTGACAATGTATGTTTTGGAATTCATTACTGAACTTTTATATATCTTGTGGCGACTTGTGAAATTTATTGGCAAGATTTTCAAAGTTTTCAAAAAATAGGGGGATTAAATGAAAATTGCTATCACGGCTGAAAGCACAATTGATTTGACAAAAGAATTACTTGAAGAATTTGACATAAAAACTCTTCCTTTTGCAGTCATTTTGGGGGATAAAGAATATAAAGACGGGCAAGTGACTTCGGCGGACATTTTTAAATATGTCACAGAGAACAAAATTTTGCCAAAGACCTCCGCAATCAATGAAGAATCCTACTCAGAATTTTTCAAAGAACAACTAGAGAAACATGATGCAGTTGTGCATTTTTCACTTTCATCCAAAATTTCATCTGCTTGTCAAAACGCAAAGGCAGTTGCAAGCAAAATGAAAAATGTGTATGTTGTTGACACGCTTTCCTTGTCAACGGGCATTGCTCTTTTAGCGATGTATGCAGTTGAACTTGCAAAACAAGGGGAAAGCGCAGAAGAGATTGCAAAAAAGTGTGAGGCACGTGTGCCATCTGTTCAGGCAAGTTTTGTTATTGAAAGGCTTGACTATCTTTACAAGGGTGGCAGATGCAGTGCACTTGCTTACTTTGGCGCAAATTTGATGCATATTCGTCCACAAATTTTGGTCAGAGATGGACAGATGGGCTCTTACAAAAAATATCGTGGCAACATGGACAAGGTTGTTGCAAATTACTGCAAAGACACACTTGAAGAGTTTTCAAAACCCGACCTTACTCGTGCTTTCATAACCTACACAACTGCCACAGAGGGCATGGTTGCTGCGGCAAAAGAAGCGCTTGAAAAACGCGGCTTTAAAAAGATATATGAAACACGCGCAGGTGGCACAATTTCAAGCCACTGCGGTGAACACACTCTTGGAATTTTGTATATAAACGATGGGGAATTATAAATCGTCTGCATCCTGCACGGGCGGTTCGTCCAAAACAGATGTGCCGGTGTAAGAGCCAAGCGGATCATTTTTGTCCACAAATTTACTTTTCTTTTTCTTCTTTTTCATGAATTTAATGTGTGCAGATTTGTGAAAAATTTGCGGAAATATCTAAAAAAGGCTTTACAAAACAAGTAAATTGTGGTAAAATACAAAAAGTTTTAAGGAGAATTTGTTATTATGATGAACGAACCACCTATCGACGACCTTACAAAAAAAGCGGGAAACAGATATATTTTGTCTATTGTTGCTGCAAAGCGCGCAAAAGAAATTGAAACAACTCGCCGCGCAGAACTTGCAACTGCTGACAAAAAATCTATCAGCATTGCACTTGACGAAATTGCAGAGGGCAAAGTTGTTCCAAGCGAAATTGAGGACTAATTGCATAAAAAAATTTGATATTTCTTTAGTTTTATGCTACAATTCTACTGACAAAAGTCGGTGGAATTTTTATTTTTAAGGGTATGTTTGCAAAAGTTATCATAGACCAAGACGCCAAAGCGCTTGACAGAGTGTTTGAATACATAATTCCAGATGAGATGCAAGTATGCGAAGGACAGCGCGTGCTTGTGCCTTTTGGCACGCGTATTTTGCAAGGCTTTGTGGTTGGGCTTGAAGAAGAATGTGAATATGACGAAAGCAAGCTCAAAAGCATTGTGCGTTGTGTGGAAAATTTCCCTGTAATCAAAAAAGAGATGCTGTGCCTTATGCAATATATGGCGAACAAACTGCACCTTAAGCTTGCAAGTGTTTTAAGGCTTTTTATTCCAAGCGAAATGCGCACCGACAAAGTGAGAGAACTTATTGTTCGATTTGTTGAACTTGAAAAAAACTTTGTTTTGCCGTCTGCACGTGCAAAAAAACAACTTGAAATAGTTTGTTTTTTGCAAGAACACGGCAAGCAAAAATTTGCAGATATTTCAAATCAATTTGGCTATGCGCCGCTTAGTGCACTTGTAAAAAACGGCACTGTCAAAGTGAGCGAAGAACAAGAAAATCGAAAACCCGTTTTTGACAAAGTTGAAAATGTGAAAAGAACGCTGACTCAACTTCAACAGCGTGCAGTTGACACAATCTGTGAAAATAAAACCTATCTTTTGCACGGCGTGACGGGAAGCGGAAAAACAGAAGTGTATATGACCCTTATTGAAAGGGTGTTAAAGGACGGAAAAACGGCACTTATGCTTGTGCCAGAAATTTCACTCACTCCGCAGGTTTTGGCAAATTTCAAAGCGCGCTTTGGGGACAATGTTGCGCTCATTCACAGCGGACTTTCCGCCGGCGAACGCTTTGACGAGTGGAAACGCATCTTCTTTGGACAGGCGCGAGTTGTTGTTGGGGCAAGGTCAGCAATTTTTTCGCCTATTGAAAACTTGGGAATGATCATCATTGACGAAGAACACGAACAAAGTTATCTTTCCGAAAGCAATCCTCGTTATGACACCCATGACATTGCACTTTTTAGACAGAAATACAACAACTGCGCTCTCGTTTTGGGCAGCGCAACGCCGTCCATTGAAAGTTATGCCCACGCGATTGACGGCGACTACACTTTGGTGGAAATGCCTGTGCGTGTGAACGGCATGGAGATGCCAAAAATTGTTGTGATTGACATGCTTATGGAGATGCGACAGGGCAACAATCAAATCTTTTCAATTCCGCTTATATATGAACTTAGAAATATTGTCGAGCAAAAAAAACAGGCCATGATTTTCATAAACAGACGCGGATTTTCTTCTTTTCAGCGTTGCAGAAATTGTGGCTATGTGGCAAAGTGTTCGGACTGCGATGTTTCGCTTGTCTATCACAGATTTGAAAACAAACTCAAATGTCACTATTGCGGCAAGAGATTTCGGGCGCTGGACGTCTGCCCAAGTTGTGGCAGCCATGACATAAAACAAGGGGCTGTCGGCACAGAGCGTGTTGTTATGGAACTTCAAAAACTCTTTCCAGATGTTCCGATTTTCCGCATGGACAATGACACAACTTCTGTCAAAAATGGGCATAGAAAAATTTTAAACGAATTTAGAAATGCCAAGCCCGGCATTTTGGTTGGCACGCAGATGATTGCAAAGGGGCATGATTTTGAAGATGTGCTTTTGGTTGGCATTGTGGACGCCGACCAAAGTTTGTATCAATCTGATTTTCGAAGCATTGAACGCACTTTTCAACTTATCACTCAGGTTGCGGGGCGTGCAGGACGAAGTGCAAATCAAGGGCGAGTGATTTTGCAGACTTACAGCCCGCGACATTATGTCTATCGTTTCGCGACAAACTATGACTACAAAGGCTTTTTCAAACGCGAGGCAAATTTGAGAAAAGTGACAAAATTTCCGCCTTATGCGAGGATTGTGCGCATACTTTTCAGCCACGAAAACGAAAAGATTGTTGCGGACGACTGCAAATTGTGCTATAATAAAATTCAAAAGATAAAAGAAGAATATGGAGAGGCTTTTGTCTATCTTGACGTGATGAAAGCGCCACTCAACAAAATCAAAAACAAATTTCGCTATCAAATTATGATGCGCTTTTCACTTGAAAGGGCTGACGAGATTGAAAAGAAAGTGTATGAAGCGATTGACGAGAAATGCAAATCTTCTGTTTTCTTTGAAATAAATCCAAACAATTTAAGTTAGGGGGATTTTATGAGAGAAGTATTTGAAATTTCAACCACTTTTGAAAAGAAAGAGGATGCACAAAATTTTGCCGAAAAAATGTTGGACGAAAAATTTATCGCTTGCGGGCAAATAAGCGAAATTGAAAGCCACTATGTTTGGCAAGAAAAAAGAGAGATTGCAAAAGAATATTTGCTTATCATGAAAACGAGATATAAAAAGTTGAAGTCGCTTTTAAAAGCGCTTAAAAGCACCCACCCATATGCATTGCCAGAAATCACTGTCAAAACGATTGTCGCAAGCAAAGAATATGTAAATTGGGTGATAGAAAACACAAAATAATTTTAATCTTCAAGCCCTAATAAAAAGTCTGCGGACACTTTAAAAAATTTGCATAGAGTTATGATTACTTCGTCGGTTGGCCTTATTTTGCGTAGTTCATATGCAGAAATAGATGTTTGGTTGATGCCTGTTGCATCAGCCAATTTTGATTGTGTAAGATTATTTTCTAATCTTAATTCTTTTAATCTCTCTGCAAATTTACTCATAAATATTTACCTTTATTAAGATTTTAATATTAAATTTATTAAAATACTTGACAAAAGATTATAATCTTAGTATTATAATAGTAAAGGAGAAATATTTATGAAAGATGAAATTGATTATGTGTGGTTATCATTAAAAATTTTATTTGGGCTTGGATTTATTGGGCTTGCAATAGTAAGTATAATTGTTGGATTTAAATTTATTGAGGTTAATGGCTTGGCTAATGCTGTTGAAGGCAGGGGAGATGATGTTGCAGCAAATTCTTTAATTGCGTTTTTCATTTTTTCTGGAATTCTTGGGATTTTTTTAGGCGTAGAAACAATTTATTCAACACTTGAGAAATTTTTCAATAGAAAGCGACTGAATAAAAAACTGCGTGAAATAGACCAAAAGTTAGAAAATATTGAAAAAATAAAATGTCCATCTTGTGGCAAACTCTTATCTGTGGATAGTAAATTTTGTGATTATTGCGGACATGAATTAAAAAAATAATATATTTTTTATGAAGAATAGTTAATCTATTCTTTTTTATTTTCTTGACAAAAATGATGTTTTAAATTAAAATATTTTTGTTAGGAGAAAGTTATGGCATCGAGAAACATTGTGAAAATTGGAAGCGCCACTTTAAGAAAAAAGTCCAAGCCTGTTGTTGATTTTGACGAAGATTTGGGGGCGCTTTTAGACGATATGAAAAACACCATGATTGAAAGGCGTGGGGTTGGGATTTCTGCCGTGCAAGTTGGGGTTTTAAGGCGTGCGATTGTGATTGAACTTGACGAAGAAGAGGATGAATTTTTGGAAATTATCAATCCAGAAATCATCAAAACACGCGGCAGTGTTGTTGCAAGCGAGGGCTGTTTGAGTGTGCCGGGTTTTTATTGTGACATTGAAAGGCCAAAATATGTGAAAATCAAAGCGTTCGACCGCCACGGCAAGCCTTTTGAATTTGAAGCAAAGGATTATCTTGCGCGCTGTGTTTGTCATGAAATTGACCACTTGAATGGGGTGCTTTTTGTGGATTACACAGACGAAGGGAAGGCTTACAAAAAAGAAAAAGGGGTTGAATGATGAAAATTCTCTTTTTTGGCACGCCTAATTTTGCACAAGTTGTCTTAAATGGGCTTTTGCAAAGCAGACACAAGGTTGTGGGTGTTGTTTGCCAGCCGGACAAGCCTTCTGGCAGGGGGAACAAACTTAAAAGCCCAGAGATTGTGAATTTTGCTAAAATGCACGGCGTGAATGTGTATCAATTTGAAAAACTTTCCCAGCATTTAGACGATTTTAAAAACATCGACTGTGATATTTTTGTGACGGCATCTTATGGAAAGATTTTGCCAAAGGCACTTTTGGACCTTAAGATGTGCATAAATGTGCATCCGTCACTTTTGCCGAAATATCGCGGCGCAACGCCAATTCAAAGCGCACTTTTAAACGGCGACGAACTCACGGGCGTGACGATTATGAAAACAGAAGTTGGCATGGACGATGGCGACATTTTTTTGCAAAAAGAAGTTGAAATTTTGCCCGAAGATGACTACACAAGTTTGGAAGAAAAACTCTCATCTCTTGGCACGCAAATGCTTTTGAAAGTTTTGGATGATATTGAAAACAACACATATAAAAGAACGCCACAAGACCACTCTAAAGCCACCTTTGTGAAGCCAATTGCAAAAGAAGATGGGCTTTTAAATTTTAATGAAAATGTGACAACACTTGTAAACAAAGTGCGTGCGTTTTGTCAAAGCCCAGTGGCATTTTTCTTTGTCGGCGGGGACAGAATAAAGGTGTTTAAGGCAAAGGTTGCAACAGATGTTCAAGGCGGCGAAGTAAGCGAAATTTTGCCAAACAAAAAGCGCTTTTTAATTTCTTGCAAAGACGGAGTTTTTGAGATTTTAAAATGTCAAAGTGAGGGCGGCAAAGTGTTGGATGCAAATGCGTTTTTAAACGGTTTTCGCTTTAAAGCACGGGTGGTGGACGCATGATTTTAGACTTAGATTTTGACGAAATTCAAAAACTTGTTTCTTCTTTGGGCGAAGCAAAATATCGTGCAAAGCAACTTTTTGATGCCATGACACTTGCCAAAAGTTTGGATGAAATTTCAAATCTGCCGGCAAGTTTCAAAGAGAAAATCAAAGATGATTATTTTTCATATCAAGTTGTTGCAGACCTTAAATCCGCTGATGGCACACAAAAAGTGGCACTCAAGTTTCCGGATGGCGCAATCGTGGAGAGCGTGCTTTTGAAATACAAATATGGCAACACCGTGTGCGTGTCCACGCAGGTTGGTTGCCGCATGGGGTGCAAATTTTGCGCATCAACTTTAAACGGCCTTGTGCGAAATTTAAGCGCAGGGGAAATTTTGCTTCAAGTTTTGCACTTCAACAAAATTCTGGGCGGCGACCTTAAAAACCGCAAGGTGACAAATGTTGTGCTTATGGGCTGCGGCGAGCCACTTGACAACTATGACAATGTGACAAAATTTTTGCACCTTGTGACAAGTGAAAACGGCATAAACATTTCTCAAAGAAACATCTCACTTTCAACGTGCGGCATTGTGCCAAATATCTACAAACTTGCGGATGATGGCTTTTCTGTGACGCTGACAATTTCTCTTCATGCGCCAAATGACGATTTGCGAAAAACGATTATGCCGATTGCAAATGCGTATAAAATCGAAGAGATTTTAAAGGCGTGCGACTATTATTTCGACAAAACGGGCAGGCGAATTTGCTTTGAATATTCGCTTATTGATGGCGTGAATGATTCGGATGAGTGCATAAGGGAACTTGCGAAGATTTTGAAGGGGCGCTCTTGCCATGTGAATCTAATCCCGCTCAATTCTGTCAAAGAAAAGAACTTGATTGGAGTTGCGCGAAAGAAAGCATATGTCATCGCTGGCAAACTCGAAAAAATGGGGATCAGCGCCACCGTCAGACGCACAATGGGCGAAGATATCGAGGGTGCGTGCGGACAACTTAGAAACCGCATCGGAGATGGCGTATGAGGGGGCTTGTCTTAAAGAAGCACGCGGATCAATTTGTTGTGCTTAGCGGCAGCAAAGAGGAGTGTTTTGTGGCACGAAAAAACTTGAAAAAAGACGGCGTTTTTGTGGGCGACTATGTGGAGATTGAGGACGGGGCGATTTGCAAGATTGAAAAAAGAAAAAACTTGCTTGTGCGTCCGCCACTTGCAAACATAGACAAACTTTTGATTGTGGTTGCACCTGTGCCAAAGCCGGATTTATACACCGTTGACAAACTTTTGCTGTTTTGCAAATTAAACGACATCACGCCAATTTTGTGCATCAACAAAAGTGATTTAAACATTGACACTTGCAAGGAGATTGAAAAAATCTACAAAAATATTGTCAAAACAATCATCTTTTCATGTCTTGACGAAAGTGTTTTGAAACTCAAAGCGCAAATCAAAGGGCTTTGCGTTTTGGCTGGGCAAAGTGCCGTTGGAAAGTCGTCGATTGTGAACGCACTTTTAAAAGAAGATGTCGCAAAAGTTGACACTTTCAGCAAGAAGATAGAACGCGGCAAACAGACCACTCGAGTTGTGCAGATCTACTCTTTGGGCAAGGACAAATTTTTGGCAGACACTGCTGGATTTTCCAAACTAGATGAGAGCCTTTTAAACCTTGACGAGCGAGAAGTTAAAAGTTTTTATCCCGACTTTTTGCCTTATGCGGCGGCTTGTAAATATCACTCTTGCCTTCATTTAGATGGCAAAAATTGTGGCGTTTTTGATGCAGTGAAAAATGGCAAAATTTCAAAAATTCGTTATGAAAACTATAAAAAACTTGTTTTAACGCTTAAAAATATCAAAAAATACTGATTTTACTTTGATTTTTTGATTATTTTTGTTAAACTTAACATAGAGGTTGTTATGAAAAAAAATATTGATGTTGCGGTTTCAACCGACCCAATTTCAGACTATCAAAACATTATTGAATATGCAAAGTCAATGCAAGGCGTTGCAGACCTTTTGCATTGTGACATTATGAATGACAATTTTGTCGGCAAAAACACCTTTGATTTCAATCTTGTCAGGAGCATCAATGCAAGGACACTGATTATGCTTGATGTCCACCTTATGCAAAAAGAGCCAAGCGAAGATATTGCAAAATACATCGAGGCGGGTGCGAACATCATCACTGTGCATTATGAGGCATTTGACAACAAAGAAGATTTGGTGGCTGAG
>CANRDW010000009.1 GCA_947629505.1 uncultured Clostridia bacterium | reverse complement strand
TGCGTATTTTGTGTTCACTCGTTCATTTCCTGCTGCAACAACAGGAATGATGTTGTGATTATATGCAAGTCTTATGGCATTCATAAGATATTCATTTTGCACTGAAACATTTGGATCGGTCATTGTTATTCCAACACTGAGGTTTAAAAGCCTAACTTTTGGATCATTCAAATTTTCAACAAGATATTCAATGGCGTCAATAATCATTCCAACATTGCCCTTGCCGTCAGATGACCTTAAAACCTTGAGTGGAAGAATTTTTATATTTTCAAAAGGTGCGGAATTTGCAATAATTCCAGAAACGTGAGTTCCATGCCCACTGCCGCCGTCTGAAACATCGCTTAATGCTCCCTCACCACTGAAGTTTCTGCCGCCAGAATATATTCTGTTGACAAACTGATAATGCTCTGCATAAATTCCCGTGTCCAAAACGGCAACAACAACGTCTTTCAAAGTGTCTTTTGGATGAATTTTAAGCATGTTTTCAGTGTATTGCGAAAATCCAATCGCTCTGTCTGCCCAAGGGGTTTTGTATGTAAACAAAGCTGCCTCTTCTGTGTCATCATTTGACGATGTGGAAATAACATAATCATAAGAAACACTCAGCCCGCTGTTTTTGTAAAATTCAAAAGCATCCGCGGCCTGTTTTTCATTGCCATATTGGAAAAAGTGGAAGTTGTTGATATCAGCTTGCAACACAGCACCATGGCTGTCAATTTTGTTGTCTGAAACAACGATAAGTCGATTTATTTGTGATGTGTTTTTAATTTTCACACAATCTTTTTCAACAACAACATTTTCATCTTCACATTCATAAAATTCGTCTTTAAATTTGCCTTTTGAAAGCCCATACAAGCCAATCGCTTTTTGGCTTAAAAATATCTTTCCATCCTCGACAAAATAGTCTTGTTTATTTAAAGTGACATCCTCGTTTGGATTGTCATATTCAAGCATCTTTTCTCTTTGCGCAGCAAATGTCGCATATTCGTCAACATCGCCACTTGCAAAAGCAGACTTTGTTGGCATGCAAAAACCAGCAAACAAAACAAGCACCGACAAGATGCAAACTGCAATTATTGAAGAAATTTTTGTTGCTGTTTTCATATAGATATTATATCACGCTCGGCACAAAAAAATCAACAATTTTTTCATTGATAAATAATATAATATTAAAAATCAATTCTGTTTATCACAAAGGAAAGCATATCTTCTCTTTCAAATTTCTTTACGCACTCAAGCATGCGAGAATTTTTGTCGCTGACAAGACAAGTTGCAAATTTTGTGTCTTTGAAATGATAAAGCGCTTTTTTGAAAAGTTTTTTCATAACTTTCTGCCCACGGAACTTTTCTTCAACAAAAACCTGCGAAACATAAATCCCCTCGCCTCTGTCCGCCCAATAGACTTTTGAAAACAAAATCATGCCTGCATATTCGCCCGCCTTTTTTGCAATTAAACAAACCGTACATTTTTTATCAAATAGGTCACATTGTATGTTGTAAACCAGCGCACTGCTTTTAATATAAGATGCCTTGTCAATTTCTTTGTTGGCGTGCAAGATAAAGTCCAAATCTTCTTGCTTTGCGCGTTTTATGATAATCTCTTCGTTTTTCATGTTAAAGTATATTCAAAAAGAAGAAATTTTGTTTTTTTCGCAAAAATTGTTGACTTTGTCGCAAGAATAGTATAAAATGTAATCACATGCGGATGTGGCGGAATGGCAGACGCGCTTGTTTAAGGGGCAAGTGGGAAACCGTGGGAGTTCGACCCTCCCCATCCGCACCACGAGAAAAAACTGCGCTTTTGGTGCGGTTTTTTTTGCACAAAAAACCCTCGCTTTTCGCTTGTTTTTTCTCTTTGTTGCGCCGAATGAAAACCGCAGCAGTGCTTGGCGGTTTTGCGCAATCGTTTAATTTGTTTGTTTTGACAAAAGTTCGTTGGGCGCTTATTTTTTGACCTTTTAAGTCTTTTTTTATTCAATAAAATTTTTGATTGTTTTCAGTGCATTCTTTTCAAGCCTTGAAACTTGCGCTTGAGAAATGCCAACCTCTTCGCTCACTTCCATTTGCGTTTTGCCAACATAATAGCGCATCAAAAGAATTTCTTTTTCACGTGGTGAAAGGTTTTTGATTGCATCTGAAAGCGAAAGTTTTTCAACAAACATTTCATCACAATTTTTCTCATCGGCAATTTGGTCCATAAGCCTGATTGTTTCGTTGCCGTCATTGTAAATTGGCTCGTTTAAAGAAAGCGTTTCGCTTATCGCATCAAGCGCAAAAGTCACTTCGCTGACAGGCAGTTCAATCATTTTAGCAATTTCTTCCAAAGTTGGTTCACAGTTGTTTTTCTTGATATATTGCTCTTTCGCCTGCAGTGCCTTGTAGGCAACATCTCGAATAGAGCGGCTCACCCTAAGGCAGTTGTTGTCGCGAATATATCTTCGAATTTCGCCAACAATCATTGGCACGGCATAGGTTGAAAATCTGACATTCAGCGTTTCATCAAAATTGTCAATCGCTTTTAAAAGTCCAACACAGCCAACTTGAAACATATCGTCAGCCTTGTCGCAATGCCCAGAAAAGCGCTGCACAACTGAAAGCACAAGCCTTAAATTTGCAACAACAAACTTATCTCTTGCAAACTCATCCCCCGCCTTAACCTGTTTCAAAAGTTCCATAATTTCATCATTTTTAAGTTTTGGCAAGGTGGATGTGTTCACCCCTGAAATGACAACTTTGTTTGACATAAAAAACTCCTTTTTAAAGGTATTTTGCCAAACAACTTTGAAAAGTATGCCACAAAAGTTTAATTTGACAAAAAAAGTGTAAAATCCAAAAATTTACACTTTTTTAGCAAAAAATCATCAAAAAACATCAAAAATCTTCACTTTTTTCAAGTTTTTTACGCATTTTTGATAAAATTTTCTTTTCAATGCGTGAAATATAACTTTGGCTTATGCCCATCATATCGGCAACTTCTTTTTGAGTTTTCTCCCCGCAGCCCACAAGCCCAAAGCGAAGTTTCATGATAACTTGTTCCCTCTCGTCAAGGTTTTCAATCACATCCATCAAAATTTGTTTCTCTGCGCTCATCTCAATATTTCTTGAAACGCTGTCCTCATCCACAGGAATTATGTCTGCAAGCAAAAGTTCGTTGCCTTCGCCGTCAGAGGAAAGTGGCTCGTCCAAAGAAACTTCAATTTTCATGCGCGTGTTTTTTCTAAGTTGCATCAAAATCTCGTTTTCAATGCAGCGGCTTGCATAGGTTGCAAGTTTGATGTTTTTGTCAACGCTGTAGGTTTTCACCGCCTTAATCAGCCCAATCGAGCCGATTGAAATCAAATCTTCAAGTTCAATCCCAGATGTTTCAAACTTTTTGGCGATATACACCACAAGCCTAAGGTTGTGTTCAATGAGTTTGTCCTTTGCCGCCTCATTTCCGTTTTGAAGTTGTGACAAAAGCGAAAGTTCCTCGTCAGTGCCAAGTGGCTGCGGCAGAGCCTTGTTGCCACAAATGTAGCACATCAGCCCCTCTGAAAAATCATTTCTGTGTAAAAATTTATAGACCAAAAGCCTTATCTTAAATAAAAGTTTCATAATCCCTCCCTTATGCGAAACTGTTGTTTAAAATGACATCTGCGTTGAAAGCATAATCAAAATGCTTCAAACATAATCCAAGTGTGGCATTTTCAAAAGTCTGCCCCTTTGCCACAATCTTGTCAACCTGAAACACTAAAATCTTATCTCGCCCTGAAAGTGTGTTGATATTGATATAATGCGCACACTTCAAATTTTGCAGATGCCGCCCGTCAAGAAGTTTCTTTTCGTCGATTTCAAACAGTTTAGAAAACACTTTAAAGTTCACCAAATGCACGGGCGTGTCCGTGACGGGGTCGTTTAAAAAATTGCCGCTGTCCAAAAATGCCCGCCACTTGCCACTGTGGCTGCCACTTGTTATCTCAACATCAAAACAGAAGTTGTCGATAGCGCGCTTTTTTGAAAACCTTTTAAACACAATTTTGACAACAAAATAAATCGCAACAACACACAAAAGCACAACAAGAGTATTTCCAATTCCAAAAAAGCCGTTGAGAAAAAAGCAGACTCCCCCATAAAGCAAATTTGAAAGAATATAACAGCCGCAAATCACACAAAATTTCTTCAAAGTTTTAAACTTGAAAGTGATGCAAATTGCAATCACTGCCATGCCAACATTTGAAACAAACTGCCCAAGATTGGAGGGTTTTAAAGTGTTGATTGCAACGGCAAGACACCCGCAGAAAAAGGCAGACAAAAGATAAAACTTGCCCTTTTCTTTTAAAAGCAAAGCGCTGGTTTTAAGCACAATCAAATTTATGAAAAAGTTTTCAATCAGCACAAATTCGACCATACAAATATTTTATTTTGTTGAATGCAGATTTTCGGCATAAAAAAATGCAAAAATTGGTGTTTTTTGCATTTATTTTGTCGCTTATTTATTTTTGTGAACTTTGTCAATAATCCCGCCGCCAAGACAAGTGCCGTCAGGCAGATATAAAACCACAAACTGCCCTTCTGTGACTGCGCGCTGAGGAGAGGCAAACTCCACATGGATTGTGTCTTTGCCGGTGATGAAAACTCTCACTTTTTGGTCACTTTGGCGATATCTGAACTTTGCAAGACAGTCAAATTCTTTCTCTTTTGGCATCTCGGGAATCCAATTAAAATCAGTCGCGTCCAAAGAGTTTGAAAACAACTCGTCACACTCGCCCTGACTTACATACAAAACATTTTCTTTCAAATCTTTCTTCAAAACAAACCAACGCTGACCATTGCCGTCCGCCTTGCCGCCAATGTTGAGGCCACGGCGCTGCCCAATCGTGTAATACATAAGCCCATCATGGCGCCCAACAACCCTGCCGTCCAGCGTTTTAATGTCACCCGGCTGCGCAGGAAGATATTGTTTCAAAAACTTTTTAAAGTTTCTCTCCCCAATAAAGCAAATGCCTGTGCTGTCCTTTTTTTCAGCGGTTGAAAGTCCAAGTTTTTTTGCAATTTCTCTTACTTGCGGTTTTTCAATATCTGCAAGCGGAAAGATGACACTTGAAAGTTGTGCTTGACTTAATTGGTTTAAAAAATAAGTTTGGTCTTTGTTTAAATCCTTCGATTTTGCAAGATATGTTTTTCCGTCTTTAACATATGTTTTTGCATAATGCCCCGTTGCAATCATGTCCGCCCCAAGTGCCTTCGCTTTCTCTAAAAATGGGCCAAACTTAATTTCACGATTGCACAAAACATCTGGATTTGGTGTGCGGCCAGCCTTGTATTCTTTCAAAAAATATTTGAACACTCTGTCATAATATTCTTTTGCATAATTAACAGAATAATATGGAATGCCAATAGCGGTGCAAACGCGCTTTACATCTTCATAATCTTCCTCGGCGGTGCACTGATCGCCCTCCTCCCAATTTATCATGAAAAGGCCAATCACGTCATGTCCCTGCTGTTTCAAAAGATATGCCGCAACGCTTGAATCCACCCCTCCAGAAATTCCAACAACAACTCTCATTTATTTGTCCTCTTTTTGTTGTGCTTTTTCAATTTTTTCTATAATTTCTTCGACTTTTTCCGTTTTTTCAACTTTTTTAACATTTTTTTCACTGTTTTGTGTTGTTTTTTTATTATTTTTCTCTTTTTTTGTTTCGCTTTCAACACTTTCAGCAGTTGGCATATCAATCAAAATTGGCACTTTAAATTTTCTGCTCCCAACATACACAATGCTCACCATCCACGCTATTCCAGCAAGCCCAATCGGGAAATATAAAAATTGCATATATTCAACAATATAAGCATTGAAGATTGTGCAAAGCACAAGATAAACAAAAGACACAGTCATCAAAATGCCCTTTTCATATTTGCCAACATAATAATATTGTGCCCCAAAAAGCCCGCAAAAAATTGTCAATAATAAAAGTTTGATGAAACTTACATCTTTTGGCAAATCCTTTGTGTAAACAACATAGTCACGATTAAATTTTCTAAGTTGTTTTTTTGCCGCTTTATTTGAAGCAAACTCAAGGCGTGAAAAAATAAGGTCGCATTCTGGGCAACGCGTTTGACTTTGCATACACCTTGTACCACATCTAGGACATTTTTTTGTGTTTGCAAATTTTCTTATTCTGTCTCTTAACTTCGGCTTTTGTTTGTTTTTCATGCTTATATTTTAAAAAAAAGAGCCGCTTTTGTCAAGTGATTAAGCAGCGTCTTTCATTTTTTCAGTTGCCTTGTTGAAATAGACATATGAAGGTTTGTCATCTGGCACATATTTTAAAACATATTCAAAAATCTCGCGTGCATCCTTATATTTCTTGTCATTGTAAGCGCGCACCCCACTTTCAAACTTGTTTTTAAGTTTTTTAAGTTTTTCTTTCTTATTTTTTGGATAATAACACAAACTTTCAAACAACGGAATTTGCGTGTCATCAACAGTCAACACTCCTGTGAAGCGATAATCAAATTCAAAGTTTGGCGGAAGTTCATTCAAGGTGGATTTTGCAATCAAAAATTTGCTGTCGATATACAAGTTTATCTCTTCCATTTTGTTGCAAAGTGAAATCGCATCGCTTATGATTGTCGGAGATTTTCTCTCTTCGTCCCCGATAATTCCAAACACAACTTCACCCGTATGCACACAAAGGCGTGCATCAATGCTTGGAAGTTCCCTTTGACTTTTGTTTTTCACTTCAATTGCGCGCAAGATTGCATGAGCGCACTCAATGGCATTTTGTGGCTTTGAAAACACTGCAAGCACCCCATCTCCAAGATATTTGTCAATAAATCCATCAAAGCGCCGAATGAGTGGTGCAACCGTTTTGAGATAGGAATTTATATAGTTGAAATTCTCTTCCAAACTTAAACTTTTCGAATTTTTCGCTGCACTTTTAAGGTCACAAAAAAGTGTTGTCGCAATCTTTTTAACTTGATTGCCAATTTCAAGTTCTTCCACACTCGACTTGCCAAGAAACTTAAAAAACTGTTTTGGAATAAACTTTTGCGCTTCAAGATTTGTCTGTTTAATTTTGTTTTCCTTTGCCTTGATGTTGTAGTTGATTTTGTTGAGTGAATTTTCAATCTCCAAAAATTGCTTTGTTCCGCCAACCTTAAAATCGTCCATCTTCATTCGTCCGTCAGAAAGAGTGTTTGTAAACTTTTCAACTCTTGAAAGTGGCCGGCACGCAAACAAGATTGTCACAAACAAAAGCACGAGATACACAATCGTTGCAAGCCCCGCCCACAAAAGATTGTTGTTTGATGACTCTTGCGCAATGTTGAGTGTTGCGCGCATAGATTCTGCCGTCACGCCCGTCATGTTTTTGACGCTGCCGATATACACCAAAAACCCACCATACGCAAGTGTAAGCGGCAGTGACGAGAAGAAAATCACATTCACAAGCCTTTGTGTGCGAAGAAATCTAAAAAAGACAATCCCAAAAAATATATTGAATAAAACCTGCCCAGAAAGTGCAACCCAAAACAATGGCGTTGGCACAATTTGAAATCCCGTGCCTGTTGCAACAATGCCCGCAAGCAAATATTTTGTGAGAAAAATGTTTGCGATGAAAAGTGCAACTGAGATTATTAAAAAGATTTTTGTGGATGTTCTCATGCGATTATTTTGAGAATAAAAAACGCTTCTATTCTTTAAAAATATCAAAAAATACACAAAAAAACATGTTTTTTTGCTGTTTTTTGACGATTTTTTGCATATTTTGTCTGTTTTTGCCTATCACTAAGACAAGGAGTTGAAAATGGACGACAAAGAAAAAATCACAAAATATTTGAATGCAATCTATCAAAACACAAAGACGGCAATTCAGTCAATTGAGGACATTATCACAAAAGTGGAAGATGAAAGTTTGAAAAGTGAACTCTGCAAAGAAGAGGACGAATATTGTGTTTTGTGCAAGGAGTGTGAAAACTTTGCAAAGGCGGAAAAGATTGAAGGAATCAAGGACAACAATTGGTTTGAAAAGACAAAACTTTGGAGTGCAATCAACATGGGCACAATGCTTGACAAGACAAATCGCAACATCGCCGAAATGATGCTTATGGGCACTTTTATGGGCATCATCACCTGCCTAAAAGACAAGGCCGACCACAAAGGTGTGTCAAGCGAACTTGACGAAATCATTGACAAACTCTATGAATTTGAGCGCAAAAACATTGACAGACTTTTGCCATATCTTGCCTAAAAAATTTCAAAAAGAGGAGTGTTCAAATCAAATTTAAGCGAAAGGTTTACAATCATCTTTTCGCTTAAATTTATTATTCTGCCATTTTCAAGCACAAGGCAAAACATGACAACCTTTGTAGTTTTTATTTTTGACAAAAGTTCGCAAAGTTTTGTGTTTAAATCCACAACATAGATTGTTGGCTTTGAAAAATTTTTGTTTTTTTTGCAAAATATGTTTATCTTTTCATACTTTGTCACAAAACTCAAATCTAAAAAACCAAGCACAAGAAAAACGCCAAACATTAAAAAGGTGGGATTGAAGTTTATAAAACACATCACAAAAAACAAGACGAAAAACAATAAACTTAAAACAAGATTGAAGATTTTTGTTATTCGCCCTGCAATTTTGCCACTTAAAAAAGTTTTAGAAAAAGTCATGAAAACTCGCCCGCCGTCAAGCGGATATGCCGGCAGCAAATTTACAAGCGCAAGAACAACAGAAATTTCCACAAGCGGATAAGTCAGCCCATACAAATTTGGAAAACACCACCAAAGCCCAAACACCAAAAAGGCAAACACTAAATTTGCAAGCGGCCCCGCAAGTGCGATTTTATATTCATCAGCATTGTCAATCGTCTGGCCATTTAGATTAAGCGCCACCCCATAAGGACAGAGTGAAAAATTTGACAACTTGTAGCCCAAAGCCTTTGCCACAAAAAAATGCCCCGCCTCATGCACAATCACACATACAACATATGAAAGTGCCATAATCGGCTCAATAAAAATGAAAAGCCAAAGCAAAATAATCAAACTTGACGGATGAATGACAAACTTTCTTTTCATAGCACCCCAAAAATGCACACCACCACAGTCACCGCCACCATGCAACAAAAAAATGTTCCAATCAAAAATTTGATTGAAAATTTATGTTTAATTTTCAAATTGTCATAGTTTTTTGCATATGATTTTTGCTTGTCCATACAACAATATATGTTGATTTTTTGTGTGATAAAACAAAAAAGCCTTTTAAAAGGCTTTATGAAATTTCGTCAGCATCAATCTTCTGGACATTTGCTTCTTCTTTTAAAAAGTCAGGAATTTCCTCATCTGGCAAAGCAAATTCATTGTAAAGGCTGTCGCTTGTTTCTTCGTCATTTTCAATCACTTTAATTCTCTCCAAAAGGCCCTCATAGTCCGGAAGTTCTGCCAAATCAGAAAGATTAAAGCGCTTTAAAAAGTTGTCTGTTGTGCCAAAGAGAAGTGGCTTGCCGACAGCGTCTTTTCTGCCCACAACTTCAATCATATTTTGGTCAACAAGAATTTGCACGGCATAGTCACAGTTCACACGCCTAATATCCTCAATTTCAAGTTTTGTGATTGGCTGTTTATAAGCAATTATGGCAAGTGTTTCAAGTGCCGCACGCGTGAGTGATTTTTCACGAATTGGATTTAAAACTTCGCTGATGTAGTCCGCATAAGCCGGATTTGATGCAAGTTGCACCTTGTTTTTATAGGTGATCAAGTGAATGCCGCAGTCGCCATCACAGTCTTTTTTCAGTTCTTCAATTGCCTTGTCGAGTTCTTTTTCAGAAACGCCCAATTTTTGAATGATAAAGTCTTTTTCAATCCCTTCGCCCGCAACAAACAGAATTGAAAGCACTATGTCTTTTAAATTTTTCTTGTCTTGTAAATCCATATTACACCTCGTTTGCCGTGATGACAATATTTGAAAATGTTTCGCTTTGAATAACCTTGATTGTCTGCAATTTCAAAAGTTCCAAAAGCGCCAAGAAAGTGTTTATAAGTTCGCTTTTTGTCATGTCGTCATCAAAAAGTTCTTCAAAGTCAAAACGCTTTCTCTCTTTGGCAAAATTTCGAATTGAAATAATCTTTTCTGCAACAGTGAAGCGGTCTTTCATAATCTTTTTTGGCTGTTCATTTTCAACCGCTTTTTTAAGTTCTTCACGCGTCATAAGTTTTGCAAAGGCGTCAAGAAGTTGGTCTAAAACCATGTCTTTCATCACGATTTTAACTTTTTCAGTTTCTTTCCCCGGAGCGCGATAAAGTTTGTTTACATCTTCAATCTCTTTCAAGTCCTTGCCCGCCTCTTTGAAGAGTTCATATTCCTTCAGTCGTCGGAGTAGCAGCGCCTCATCATCGTCCTCTTCAGGCTCTTCTTCTTGTTCAACCGGCAGAACGCTCTTGGATTTGATTTCAATAAGGGTTGCCGCAACGGTGATAAACTCGCTCGCCTTGTCCATGTCCACATTTTTGATGTCTTGCATATATTCAAGATATTGCTCGGTGATGTCGGCAAGTTTGACGGTTGCAATGTCAAGTTTTGCATCTTTAATAAGGTGCAACAATAAATCAAGTGGGCCCTCAAAATTGTCCAACTTAAAACGATAACTATCACTTGACAAAAGCATGTCCTCTTGTTTTTCTTGCTCGTCCATATTGCTATTATATCAAAACAAAGTGCCTAAACGCAAGCAAAATAAAGAAAAAGAGTTGAACATGTCAACTCTTTTTTATCACCATTTCTTTGCAATCTCTTTTGCAGTTTCAAATAAGGACAAATGTCTGATGTCTTCTTTCACAACAATCGGGATTGTTTTAATCACTTCGCCATTTTTTGTAATCACCGCATGTCCAACAACATCCCCCGCCTTTGTTGGCGCTTTGACACGCTCGTCCGTTTCAACGCTGACATCATAGCCACTTTGACTGCCCTTTTTCACAACACGCGCAAAATCTTCGCTCGCATAGGCGTCCACACTGTCTGTTTTGCCCTTAAATACAGGAAGTGTTTTAATTGCAACGCCCGAATCCACCAATTTTTCACTCACAAAGTTTGTAAAGCCATAGTTTAACAGTGTGGCACTTTCATTGAAACGAGTTTTGCTGTTTGGTGCGCCAACGACAACTGAAATAAGTCTCATGTCGTCCCTTTTTGCAGAAGCACAAAGGCAGCAGCCCGCTTCATTCGTGGATCCCGTCTTTCCGCCGTCACACCCATCAAAATAGCGGATAAGCCTGTTGGTGTTGACAAGTTCAGTTGTGCGGCCAGATGGATGCACAAGTTCGTCCATCCAAATTGTGGAATAGTTGTGATATAAATCATGTTTCAAAATCTCTTTCAACAAAATTGCGCTGTCCTTTGCTGAAGAATATTGCTCGGCAGATGGCAGCCCCGTGCAGTTTGAATAGTGAGTGTCCGCCATGCCAAGTTCTTTTGCGCGTCTGTTCATGCGATTTGTAAATGCGTTTTCGTTGCCGTTGAAATACTCCGCCAAAGCCACAGATGAATCATTTGCAGATGCCACAATCACACTCTTTAAAAGGTCCTCAAAAGTGTAATCAACATATGGGTCCAAAAACACCTGACTTCCGCCCATTGACGATGCATTTTCTGTTGTTGTGATAAGTGTGTCAAGAGTGATATTTTCAAGGTCATATTCTTCAAGCGCAATCAAAATTGTCATCATTTTCACCATGCTTGCCACCGGCAAATGTTTTGTTTCGTCTTTGGCAAAAAGCGTTTCGCCACTTGCATAATCCATCAAATATGCGCTTTTGCTTTCATACAAATCACTCGTGTTTGCGGCAAGTGCAACATTGCCAAAGCATTGCATACCACCACAACATATAGCGAGTGCTAATATGCATAATACACCAGATATTGAAAACTTCTTCATATCAAAAAAACTCCTTTTTAGATAGTTTTTTCAAAAAAGGAAGTTTTATTCTAAATCACCAAAATCACTTTGCCACTGAGTGCACAAAGCAAAATCGTTTCCGCCAAATTCAAAAGAATAAACAGCACAAGTCCAAAGATGATAAACATAAGTCTGTTGCATTCACATCGCCCAAAGCGGACAAGATTACAGTTGATTTTTTGCAGCACAATGAAATACATAATCATGGCAAAAAGTGTGATGAGTTGGCACGGCAAAATGATGAGAATTGCGCTGAAAAAAGAGCCAAAGCCATAGAAGATGAAAATGAGTGTGAAGTTGAGCCCAAAAAGATAGCCTCTGTAAATGAAAAGCGCGCACGCAAGTGGATATAACATCGGCGAAAAGGCAAGTCCCGTGAGAAGTGCAAAATTGACAACAAGCGAAATGCAGCGTTGAAAAAATGCCGAACTTGATGCCGCAACGCCCGTGTAGAAGTTGTCCAAATTTATCTCTTGCAGTCGTCCAAGGCTGAAATTGTAGTGACATTTTATCGCGATAAAAACACCCGTTGAAATGGAAATCAAAACAAGCATAAATGTGACGATAAGTTTGATTTTGTTTGCCCTAATTGCGTCTGCAAGCAACCTTTTGCAGCCATTAAAAAAAGAGTGAATAAAATTTGATTTTGACATATCATATCTTATTAAATTCACTCTTAAAAAAGAACATTATTTGCCAAAAGCAAGCAGCTCTACCGCCAAGTTCTTCAGTTGCTCATAGGTTATCCCGCCCTGAAAATAGGCAATATATGGTTTTCTGATTGGGCTGTCGCACGAAAGTTCCAGCGATGCGCCCTCAACAAAAGTCCCCGCCGCCATAATCACATCACAGGTGTAGCCCGCCATCGCATAAGGCATCGGCACAAAACTGCTGTCCACCGGCGAAAGTTTTTGAATGAGTTGCACAAATTTGATAAGTTCTTCCTCAGTGTCAAACACAACAGATTTTATGATGTCAAAACACTTTTCATCGGTCTGTGGGATGACTTCATAGCCCTTGTTTTTCATAACTTCGCCGATTAAAAGTCCGCCTTTCATGGCTTGACTGACCATGTGTGGCGCTAAGAACAAGCCCTGATAGAAAAGCCTGTAGCCTGCTTCATAACTTCCTGTTTCTCTGCCAAGTGATGGGCAAGTGAAACGCTTTTCAATGCACTCAATCGCCTTTTTTGTGCCGACAATATATCCTCCTGTTGGTGCAAGTGAGCCGCCCAAGTTTTTGATAAGTGACCCCATGCAGACATCTGCGCCAACTTCGGTTGGCTCAATCTCTTCAACAAACTCGCCATAGCAGTTGTCAACAACAATAAAAGTGTTTGGCGAAAGTTTTTTAATCTCAGCGAAAATCTCTCTCATATCTTCACAAGAAAGGGCTTTTCTCTTACAGTAGCCGCGTGATTTTTGCACAAACACAACGCGCGGTTTGTGTTTTTTTACAAATTTTAAGATGGCGGCAGTGTCAAATTTGCTGTCCACAAGGTCTATAAACTTAATCTCCACGCCAAGACTTTCTAAACTTGCATTATCTTTGCCAAAAAAGGTGTTGTGAAGGGTGTCATATGGCTCGCCCGTGATTGAAAGAAAGGTGTCTTTTGGCCTTAAAAGTCCATAAAGCGCCGTGGCAATCGTGTGTGTGCCGCAAGTGAGATGTGGGCTAAAAAGTGCATCTTCGCAGCGAAAAATCTTAGCCAAAATCCTTTGAAAATCATCCCTGCCTTTGTCCGTGTAGCCATAACCCGTTGTGCCGTGAAAATGTGAAGTTGTCACGCCAACTTCTCTGAATGCGTCCAAAACTTTCTTTTGATTTAAAAAAGCAATGCGTTCAATCTCTTTAAAACGCCCCGCAAGTTTTTCTTCAATCTCTTCAATTATTTTCAACTCTTCCATTCAAAAATTCTCCCACCATTTTTTCTATTTTTTCAAGTGCGATTTCGCGATTTTCTGCGTCAATAAATTCACAGTCCATGCCCTTTAAAAATGTTATCTGCCTTTTGGCGTAATTTCGTGTGTGCTGTTTGATAAGTTCAATGCATCTTTCTCTGTCCGTCAGCCCGTCAAGATAATCCAAAGTTTCTTTATAGCCTATCGCACGCATGGATTGGTTTTCTTTTGTCAGCCCCATTTTTTTGAGATTTTCAACTTCTTGAAAAAGCCCATCAGCGACCATTTCATCCACACGCCTATTTATGTCCACATAAAGTTTTGCTCTGTCTTTAAAAAGCGCAATCACAAGTGGCTGAATATCACTCTCAGACTGTGATTTTTGCCCATTTGAAAGCGCAATTTCAAGCGCCCTTAAAACGCGAACAGGATTTTTTTTGTCAATCTTGTCAGCAACATCTTTGTCCTTCTCTTCAAGCATCTTCACAAGTTTATCAAGGCCATCACTGTTTAAAATCTCTTCCAAATTTTTTCTGAGATTTTCGTCTTTTTTCGCTCCGCCAAAATTGTAGCCAAGTGTCAACGCTTTTATATAAAGCCCCGTGCCGCCAACAACTATTGGCAAATGTCCTCTATTTGAAATCTCGTCAATTTTCTTTTTTGTAAGTTCCACAAAATCATATGCAGAAAACTCGTCAAACGGGCTTAAAATGTCAATGCAATGGTGCGTGACGCCGTGAGTGTCGAGTTGCTTTGCCGAGCCTACGTCAAGCCCCTTGTAAACTTGCACGCTGTCTGCGGAGATAATCTCGCCACCAAACTTTTTTGCAAGCAGAATGCCAAAATATGATTTGCCAACTGCCGTTGGGCCTAAAATAAACACAACCTTTTTCATAGCACTCTCTTAAACATTTTTTCAAGTTCTTTGCGCGAAATTTTCACGATAATCGGTCTGCCATGTGGACAAAGTGGCACGCCGTCTTTAATCTTGTCAATCAAATACAAAATCTCGTCTTTTGAGACGCTGTCACCCGCACGAATTGCGTGTTTGCAAGCGGTTTGGCAAAGTTTTTCATTGATATATGCACTTGCAGTCCTTTCCGCCAAAACGTCTTCTCTTAAAACTTCTTCAACAAATTTTTCAAGATTTATGCCACTTAAAACAAATGGAACAGCCTTAATTTGAAATTTGTTGCCATTTTTTTCAATTTCAAAGCCAATTTTTTTCAAATTTTCAAGGCAATTTTCAAAAATTTCCGCATCTTTGCCAGATAAAGGCACATCATATGCAAAAAGCAAATCCTGTTTTGAAACATTGTTTTGTTCGATTTGTTTTTTCAGTTTGTCATAAAGTTGACGCTCGTGCATGGCGTGTTGGTCAACAACATAAATACAGTCGTCAAACTCCGCAAAAATATATGTCTTAAAAGCCACGCCTAAAATGTTTATTTCCTTTGGCTGTGCTTTTAAAAAGTTTTCTTCCTCAGCCTTTTCAATTTCTTTCTTTTGCGCCTTTTCTTTTTCAACAGAAATTTCAACTTCTCTTAAAAAGCTGTCGCCAGATTGGTCGAAATAGATAAATCCGCCCGGGCGATTTTTCTTGTTTTCTGGTTTGTAGTTTGAAAGTTGATTGATTATGTCAATTCCCTTGTCTTTATAGTCTTTTGCTGTTGTCAATGGCTTTTCAAGAGAGTTGTCATCCACACTCACCTTGTAACTTGCCCCTTCGCCCTCGCTGTATTTCTCAACATCTGTCTTTTGAAAACTGTTGAAGCCTGTTCTTGCTGGATGTTCTTCATTTTGAATGTCATATTTTTGCCATTCTTTGACATCTTCACTGCGATATTCAAATTCTGCAATCAAATTTGCGCCAACAAGTGCCTTTTCAACAGCGCGGCGAACAACTCCAAACACTTTTGAGGTGTTGTCAAACTTAACTTCTCTTTTGTTTGGATGAATATTAACATCCACACGGTCAAACGGGATGTCAAGTTTTATGATGTAAATTGGATAGCGCCCTTTCATCAAAACAGATTCGAAAGCGCCTTGAACACACGCAGAAATCATGTAATTTTCAACATATCTATCATTCACAAAAAGGGATTGATAGGTGCGATTTGGCCTTGAAATTTTTGGTGAAACAACAAAGCCGCCAACCTTTATGCCGTCCTCTTCAAGAGAAAGTTTCAAAAGGTTGTCATGCACCTCTCTGCCATACAAAAGATAGACAACTTCATCCAAAGTCCCCGATGTGTGATTGTAAATTTCTTTGCCGTCAACAACATATGTAAAATCAATCTCTGGATGTGACATCATAAACTTTTCAAAAATGTGTGTGATTTCAGTTTCTTCACTTTTTGGCTTTTTCAAAAACTTTGCGCGCACAGGAGTGTTGAAAAACAAATCCTCCACAACAAGCGTTGTGCCGTCAAGCCTTGCAACTTCGCTTATCTTTGAAATCTCGCCCCCGCTTGCGTCAATTTTAAAGCCTGTTTCGGAAGTTTTAGTTTTTGTGGAAAGGCTGACGCGACAAACTGCCGCAATACTTGCAAGTGCCTCGCCGCGAAATCCAAGTGTTGAAATTGCGTCCAAATCATCCACGCTGTTTATTTTGCTTGTTGCGTGCGGCAAAAAAGCAAGTGGCAAATCTTCTTTTTCAATGCCGCAGCCGTTGTCACTGACGACAATCTTTTTGATGCCGCCACCTTCTATTTCAACTTTGATTTTGCTTGCACCACTGTCAATGCTGTTTTCAACAAGTTCTTTGACAACAGATGCAGGCTTTTCCACAACTTCACCCGCAGCAATTCTGTTTGCAACAAGTGGCGAAAGAACTTTTATTGCCATAAAAACTCCTTTTAATCCTTAACTTTTTCAATAAGGTCGTTTAAAATTTCAAAACTTTCCATAGGCGACATTCTGTTGATGTCCAAATCACGCAAAATAGAAAGAATTTGCTGCCCAAGTTTGTTGTTTTCAATTTTTTTAGTTCGCTCTTCATTCTCGCCAAAAATGGATGCATCAAGTTTTTCGTTGGCTTTTTCAAGGCTGACACTTATCTCTTTTGCGCGTGAGATAACTTTCTGCGGAACGCCAGCAAGTTTTGCAACTTCCACGCCAAAACTCTTGTTTGCATGTCCACGAGTGATTTTGCGCAAGAAAACAATGCTGTCGCCAAGTTCTTTGACGGCAATTTGATAGTTTTTCACGCCAGAAATAAGCCCCTCAAGTTCACTAAGTTCGTGATAGTGTGTTGCAAAAAGGGTTTTGCATTTGAAATTCTTTGCAAGATATTCCACAACAGCCCATGCGATTGAAAGCCCGTCAAAGGTGGAAGTTCCGCGCCCAATTTCATCCAAAATAACCAAACTTTTGTCAGTTGCATTCGCCAAAATGTTTGCAACTTCGCTCATTTCAACCATAAAGGTTGACTGCCCAAATGCAAGGTCATCACTTGCGCCCACACGTGTGAAAATGCGGTCAGTTATGGCAATTTCAGCGCTTTTTGCAGGCACAAAACTACCAATATGCGCAAGATAAGTGATAAGTGCAACCTGCCTCATGTATGTGCTTTTGCCCGCCATGTTTGGCCCCGTGATTATCATCATCTTGTTCTCTTCACTGTCCAAAAGCGTGTCATTTGCAATGAAAGAGCCGTCTTTTGCAAAGCGTTCGACAATCGGATGACGCCCCTCTGTTATGCAAATTCGATTTGTGTTTCGATTGATTGTCGGACGCGTGAAATTTTGTTTGATTGCCGTCTGAGCAAGCGACAAAATTGCATCAATTTCTGCAACAACTTTTGCCACAGTTGAAAATCTTTCCAAAAAGCCGCAGAGATATTCGACAATCTTTGCAAAAAGTTCTTTTTCAAGTTTTTCGCTGTCCTCTTTGGAAGAAAGGAAGCGCTCTTCAATCTTTTTCAAATCTTCAGTAATAAATCTCTCGCAGCCGGCAAGCGTCTGTTTTCTTTTGTATCTCAGTGGCACTTGCTCCAAGAAACTTTTTGTCACTTCAATATAAAAGCCAAAGACACTGTTGTAGCCAATTTTCAGATTTTTAATCCCCGTCTGTTCGCGTTCGAGTTCTTGCAGTTTGTCACACTGCATTTTTGCAGTCTGTTTTGCATCTCTAAGTGAGTCAAGTTCTTCATTGAAGCCGTGTTTAATAAACTCTTCCGAGTCAGTGCGCAAAGTTCTGTCTGGAATTGCCTTTTCTAAAAGCTCAACAATTTCGTCAAAAGTGTCAAGTTTTTCATACAAAGAAACAAGTTTTTTGCAGCGCACAGACTTGATTGAATCCTTAATCTCAGGGATTGCGGAAAGAGAGAGTTTAAAGTTGAAAAGTTCCACCGGCGTCACGCTTCCATAGGCGATTTTGCCGCAAATTCTTTCAACATCTCTCACTTTTGACAGCGCATCAGAAAGCCTGTCACGCATAATAAGATTTTTCGTGAGTTCTTCAACCGCATCCAATCTTTCATTGATAAGTGTGCTGTTTTGAAGCGGCTGGTCAAACATAAGGCGGAAAAATCTTGCGCCCATCGAAGTTTTTGTCTTGTCGAGTAGCCACAAAAGTGAGCCATATTTTTTGTGGTCGCGAATAGTTTCCACAAGTTCGAGATTGCGCCTTGTGTTGCTGTCAATTGTCATGTATTCAACATTTTTAATCTTTGTAACTTTGCAGATGTTTTTCAGCGACCTTTTTTGTGTGTCTTGCAGATATTCCAAAAGTGCGCCAAGAGAATATTTATCTTCCTTTTTTAGTTCAAAAACGCCGTCTGCATTTTCGCCAAATTGACGCGTTATGTTGTCCTCGCATCTGCCAATTTCAAAGGCGTAGTCAAAATATTGCTCAAATTTTGGATAATTCCCCAGCCTGTGAATGTTAAGCGCGTTGTAAAAATCCTTTGCCTGTCCATTTCCAATAATCTGTGATGGATTTATGCGATTTAACAGGTCTGTGAAATTTTCTTCCAAACTTTCCTTGAAAACAAGGCTCGTAAGGTCGCCCGTTGTGATGTCGCAATAACAAATTGACAAAAGTTCGTTCTTTTTTGCAAGGCACATCAAAAAGTTGTTTTTCTTCTCGTCAAGCATGCTGTCCTCTGTGACAGTGCCCGGCGTGACAACCTTTATGACATCTCTTTCAACAATTTTGCCGGGTTTTGGGTCGGATAACTGTTCGCAGATTGCCACCTTATACCCCTGTGCAACAAGTTTTGAAATATAGCCGTCCGCAGCATGATAAGGCACTCCGCACATCGGTGCGCGCTGTCCATCCCCGCAGTTTTTCCCCGTCAGCGTCAAATCCAAAACCTGCGAAATTTTAATCGCATCGTCATAGAAAAGTTCATAAAAGTCGCCCAGACGATAAAACAAAATGCAGTCTTTGTATTTTTCTTTTGTTTTGATATATTCCTGCATCATAGGAGAAACTTTGTTGATATCAACTATCGTTTGTTCTTCACTCATTTTTTGTCCTCCTTTTGAATTTGTTTTTCAAGATTTAAAAGTTCATTCACGCGCCTGCGTTTCACTTCTTCGTCAATCTGCCCGTCCATTTTGCTTGCAACCGTTCCTTCTCGCGGCGAAAACATAAAGGCAAAGATGCCATTGTATCTCACCTCTTTGACAAGCGAAAGAGTGTCTTGAAATTCTTCTTCTGTTTCGGTTGGAAAGCCCACAATAAGGTCGGTTGTAATCTTCGCATCCGGAATTTTGGCGCGAATTTTGTTTATTATTGAAAGATAGTGTTCACGTGTGTAACGCCTGTTCATAAGTTTCAAAATGCGATTGTTCCCGCTTTGCGCCGGCAGATGAATTTCTTTTAAAATTTTGTCCTCACTTGCTATTGTGTCAATCACATCGTCCGTCAAATCTTTTGGATGAGAAGTCATAAATGTGAGTTTAAAATCCCCCTCAAGCGCACAGATATCTTTCAAAAGTTTTGAGAAAGAAACGGGCGGAGTCAGGTCTTTGCCATAAGAATTTACATTCTGCCCCAAAAGAGTGATTTTTTTGTATTTTTTCTCACTCAAAATGCCCTTAATTTCATTTAAGATGTTTTCTTCGCTGCGGCTTTTCTCTCTTCCGCGCACATATGGCACAATGCAGTAGGTGCAAAAATTGTTGCAGCCATACATTATATTCACCCACGCATTTTCTCCGCTTGTGCGCTTGTAAGGATGAACTTCGTCAATCTCGCCCTCTTTCAAAATTTCCATTTGTCTGCCATATTTGACTGCGTTTATGTAATGTTCAAAATTTGACACATTGAAAGTTCCAATCACAATGTCCACAAACGGAAAAGTCTTGTAAATTTTTTGTGCTGTTTCTTCTTTTTGCGTGCTGCACCCACAAACAGCGATTATTGTGCCTGGCTTTTGCTTTTTCAGTTTTTTGAGAGCCCCAACATTTCCAAAGACTCTGTCCTCTGCGCCCTCACGCACTGCACAGGTGTTGAAAATAATAAGGTCGGCATCTTCTCGCTTGTCCGCAAGAGTGTAGCCCATCTTTTCGCAAATCGCAGCGATTTTCTCGCTTTCATGCACATTCATTTGACATCCATAGGTCACGATAAAATATTTCATACGCATATTATACAAAAAATATCTAAATTTGGCAAGAAATTTGCGAATTTTAAGCGAAATTTGTCACATAATAGAAAAATGAAGAAATTTGTCAAAATAAGTCTAATTTCAATATTCTTGCTGACAACTTTCGCCTTTTGCTTGTGCGCAAGTTTTTTGACAATAAATTATTTGAAGTTTCAGTCGCTGCCGCTGAATGCAGAGGCGCTTGCAAGTGCAAATTTAAGCATTGACATTTTCGACAGAGAAAACAAACCAATAAACGAAGAAACGCTTTTTGAGTCGTGCAAAATCGAAGAATTGCAGCCACATACAAAAAACGCTTTTATAAGCATTGAGGACAAAGAATTCTATAATCACAATGGCATAAACAAAAAGCGCATGATTGGCGCAATGATAAACAACATCAAGGCGGGAAAACTCAAAGAAGGCGCATCCACAATAAGCCAACAGCTCATCAAAAACACCCACCTAAGCGGCGAAAAAACGCTTGAAAGAAAGTTGAAAGAAGTTGCACTCACAAAGAAACTTGAAAAGGCTTTTTCTAAGGACGAGATATTAGAAAGTTATTTAAACATAATCTTTTTTGGCAACAACTGTTATGGCATTGAAAACGCCAGCCACTATTATTTCAACAAGGACGCAAAGGATTTGAATTTGAATGAAAGTTGCACACTTGCCGGGCTTATCAAATCTCCCACGCGCTACAGTCCAATCACAAATTATGATAATTGTCTTAAAAGGCGAAATCTTGTTTTAAGCGAGATGCAAAAGGACGGCTATATTTCAATTGAAGAGAAACTTGAAATCGAAAAACAGCCAATCAATCTTGACATAAATTCTCACAGCGAAAAACTCAACACCTACGCCGAAGCAGCCCTTGACGAAGCGGCAAAAATTTTGAATATCCCGGCAAAACAACTTGCGGTTGGCGGCTATAAACTTCACACCTATCTTGACGAAGAAAAACAAGCCGATTTGAAAGAAAGTTTGTTTAAAATAGATGTCGAAAATGCCGACAATGCTGGGATTGTGATTGACAATCAAACGGGCGGAGTTTTGGCATATCACGGCAAAAGCAACTTTAAACTTATGGACATTAAACGCCAGCCCGCATCATGCATAAAGCCAATTTTGGTGTATGCACCCGCCCTAAACGAGTGTGCAATCAGCCCCGACACGCAAATTTTAGACGAAAAGGTGACGATTGGTGGCTACAGTCCAAACAACGTCAATAAAAAATACAGCGGCTATGTTTCCGTGACAGACGCAGTGAAAAATTCCATAAATATTCCTGCAATTAAGGTGCTTTCATACATCGGGATTGACACCGGCAAGGCCTATGCCGAAAAAATGGGCATAAATTTTGACGAAACAGACGATAGTTATGCGATTGCGCTTGGTGGCATGAGTTATGGCACAAATTTGAAAGACCTCGCCACCGCCTACACAACTTTTGCCAAAGGTGGACAGTTTGCCCCGTCAACTTTCATTCAATACATAGTTGACGGCAACAACAAACTTGTGTATGTTCACAAGCCACAAAACAAGATGGTTTTGCGAGAGGATGCCGCCTATCTTATGACAAACATCCTGGAGGAAACTGCAAAAAGTGGCACGGCACGAAAACTTGCTGATATAAAAAACACAGAAATTGCCTCAAAAACAGGCACTGTTGGAAAGAAAAATTCAAACGGCAACACAGACGCCTACAACATCTCATACACCCCGCAAGAAACGATTGGAGTGTGGCTTGGAAATTTGAAAAACACACCTCTTTCAATTGCCGGCGGAAATCAGCCAACTGAGGCTGTGCGCTCATATGTTCAAAAACAAAGTTATGATAGCATAACTTTTTCCGTGCCGTCATCTGTCACAAATGTGGACATTGACACTTTGGAGTTGGAGGAAAATCACAGGCTTGTGCTTGCAAATCCATATGCACCCGACCGCTACAAGAAAAGCGCACTTTTTTCGCGATTCAATCTGCCACAAGATATTTCAACAAACTTCACAGAAAGCCCAACTGTTGACGCAAGCGCAGTTGTCGAAAACAATCAAATTGTTGTGAATTTGAATCCACACAGACACTTAAAATATGAAATTTTCAAAGATGATGTCAAAACTCAAACAATCACAGAAAAAAGCCAACCCCTTACATTGAGATTTGCGTTTAAAGAAAAGGAATGTGACCTGAAAATTGTCGCATCATATTTAATAAATTCAAATCAATCCGCCACAAAAACCTTTCAGTTAAAGCGCCAACAACAAAAGCCAAAGGAAAAGTGGTATATTTAGGCAAAATGCAGATTTTGCCGAGTTGTTATGTTGAGCGTAGCGAAACATCTCGTTGAATAGAATAAAAAAACTATTTGCTTTTCTGTTTGCAAATTTTTTTCTCATGTGCTATACTTATTGCATGTTCCAGTAGCTCAGCAGGATAGAGCAGCGGTTTCCTAAACCGAAGATCGGAGGTTCGAATCCTCTCTGGAACACCAAATTATTAAAATTGTTTTGAAAAATAAATTCTATCTGCTATAATACCCTTATGATCAATTTCACATGGTTTGGCACGGCAACAGTGCTTTTGGAAATAAATGGTGAAAAATTGTTGTTTGACCCGTTTTTTAGGATGAATGACAAACTGAAAAAGCCAGATATAAAAGAGTTCAGCGAAGTGGACTGTATTTTCAACACGCACCCTCATTTTGACCACTTGTGTGACATCCCAGAAATTTTAAAGATTTCCAAAGCGCAGTTTTATGGCACGCCAACAGCATATTTAAGGCTTGAAACGCAAGGTGTTGACGTTGAAAAACGCGTGGAAATTTTATGCCCACATGATTACATAAAAACAAAAAATGCAGAGATTTTTGTCCATCGCACAAAACATGTCAAAAACGATGTTTGGCTTGTTTTGCGCACTGCATTTAGAATTCTTTTCAAATTCCAATTTAAAAAGGCTTTGAAAATTTTAAAAACTCACAAACAATTTTTAATGGGTGGAGATATTGTTGCCTTTGAAATAAAAACTGAGGGCAAAACAATCCTCATCTTTGGCTCGGCAGGTTTTGATGAACGTGCAAAACTTCCAAGAGAAGTGGATTATCTTGTTTGGCCTTTCCAAGGCAGAAGCAATATGGAAAAATACTCCAAAAAAATTGTGATGTCACTCAATCCAAAGGTTGTCATTTTGGATCACTTTGACAACGCCTTTCCGCCGATTACAAACACAATAAAAACAACAAAATTCACAAAAATGATGAAAAAAGAGTGCAAAAACATGAAAATAATCACTCCAAAATACAAAAAGACGATAACTCTGTAATTTTTGCCTTTGCAACACTGCAAAGGTTTTTTAATAAAAAAAGTGAGAAAAATCTCACTTTCTTAACCTCTTTTTCTTGCACGTTTTCTTGCCTGCTCACTTTTCTTCTTTCTTGCAACGCTTGGCTTGTCATATGCTTCTTTCTTTCTGATATCGCCAATAATTCCATCTTTTTGGCATTTTCTTTTAAAGCGTTTAAGAGCATTTTCAAGACTTTCGTTTTCGCCAACCTTGATAGTTGTCACTAGTTTTCACCACCTTTTCAGTTAAAATTCTTTGATATTTTAGCATGTCAAAACAAAAAAGTCAAGCAAAATTTAAAAAAGAGAGTTTTATTTGCTCTCTTTTTTTGAAACTTGTTCTGCTTCTTTTTCGATATCTGTTTTCTTATGCTTTTTTTCTTCTTTTTCAGCAAGTTTTTGTTTTTCAGCCTCTTGTTTTTCTTCTGCTTCGCGGGCAATTTCTTCGTCACTTTTGAAAACAGTGTAAATTGCATAGGCATCAACTGTGAGATAACTTTTTGTTTTTCCGCCCGTTTCAATAACAACCTGTTTCTTTGAATCATCAAAACGCAGTTCAGTTATTGTTCCATACACTCCACTTGTGGTGAGAATTTTGTCCCCAACCTTCAAAGAATTTGTTTGTTCTTGAATTTTTTGAGTTTCTCTTTTGTTTCTGGCATTCATCAAGATTGGCATAGCAATCAAAAGCAAAATCACAACCCCGATAAGCACATAATTCCAAACATCGTTGGCAGCAAGCAACATACTCATAAAAACACTCCTTTATAGAAAATTCCAGCATATGAGAATAAGCCCAACAATCAACAGTGGCAGCATAATTTCGTTAAATCCCATATGTGTTACTCCTTTTATATTATCATAAAACCAACAACTTTCCAAACAATTTTTCAAAATAATCCAAGAATTTTGTCATATTTTGTCGATTAGTTTAATTTTTTTGTTTTAATTTCATCTTGAAGCCTTGCAAGAAAGTCGTCAAGTTTAAGCCCGCTCTTGTTTTCAAAGCCGCGTCCACGAATGGAAATTGTTTGTGTTTTTTCTTCTTCATCCCCCACAATAATAAGATATGGGATTTTCATGGACATTGCCTCGCGGATTTTATAGCCAACTTTTTCGTTGCGGTCGTCAAGTTCTGTTCTGATGCCCGCATCTAAAAGAGTTTTGTTGACAAGTGCTGCGTAATCGTTGTTTCTTTCAGTCAGCGTCAAAACCTTAACTTGAACAGGTGCAAGCCAAAGTGGAAAAGCCCCCGCATATTTTTCAATGAGATATGCAAGAGTGCGTTCATAACAGCCGATGCTTGTGCGATGGATGATGTAAGGGCGTTTTTTAGAGCCGTCTTTATCTGTGTATTCCATGCCAAATTTTTCAGCAAGCATTTGGTCGATTTGAATGGTGATGAGAGTGTCCTCTTTGCCAAACACGTTTTTGATTTGAATGTCAAGTTTAGGCCCATAGAAAGCGGCTTCTCCAACGCCGATTTCATAAGGGATTTCAAGGTGTTTAAGGATTTTCTCCATTGTGCCCTGTGCCTCATCCCACTGCTCTTTAGTGCCGATGTATTTTGCGCGGTCGTTAGGGTCCCACTGAGAGAAACGATATGATGCATCTTCATAAAGCCCCAAAGTTTTCAGCATGAAAATAGCAAGTTCAAGGCAAGACTTGAATTCCTGTTCCAACTGCTCTGGTGTGCACATCAAATGCCCCTCTGAGATTGTGAATTGTCGCACGCGAATAAGCCCGTGCATCTCGCCGCTTGCTTCATTTCTAAACAATGTGGATGTTTCATCATAGCGAAGTGGCAAATCTTTGTAAGAGCGCGCTTTGTTGAGATATGCTTGATATTGGAATGGGCAAGTCATAGGGCGAAGAGCCAAAACTTCTTTATCTTTGCTTTCATCGCCAAGCACAAACATGCCATCTTTGTAGTGATCCCAATGCCCAGAGATTTTATACAAATCACTCTTTGCCATAAATGGAGTTTTTGTCAGTTTCCAGCCGCGTTTTTCTTCTTCATCTTCAACAAAACGCTGCATAATCTGAATGATTTTAGCGCCCTTTGGAAGCAAAATAGGCAGGCCCTGTCCGATGTAGTCCACAGTTGTGAAAAGTTCAAGTTCTCTGCCAAGTTTGTTGTGGTCACGCTTTCTTGCCTCTTCAAGCATGGTGATATGCTCATTTAACTGCTTCTTATCTGAGAAAGCATAAACATAGATTCTTTGAAGCATCTTGTTTTTCTCGCTCCCACGCCAATAAGCGCCGTTGACTGCATAGATTTTAAACGCATAATTTTGCAAATTTTTTGCACTTTCAACGTGTGGGCCGCTGCAAAGGTCGAAAAAGTCATCGCCTGTGTAATAGACAGAAATTTCTTGTCCATCTTCAATTTCATTTATGATTTCGCATTTATATGGATTGTCTTTGAAAAGTTTAAGCGCCTCAGCCTTTGAAACAACTTTTCTTGTAAACGCCTCGCCTCTGTTTAAGATTTCTTTCATCTTCTTTTCAATGGCTTCATAGTCGTCTGGTGTCAAATTTTTGTCTAGGTCAACATCATAATAAAAGCCGTCATCAATGGCTGGGCCAATTGTGAGTTTTGTCTGTGGATAAAGTTCCATAAGTGCCTTTGCCAAAATGTGTGCAAGGCTGTGTCTTGCCATATGCAATTTTTCATTTTTTTCGTTCATACTTTCCTCCTTAATTGGACAAAAAAATCGCCCAAAATTCAAATGAATTTAAGGACGATTAGAAAACCGCGGTTCCACCTTAATTGCACTAATCTAGTGCCACTTAATTTGTGTATTTTTAAACGCAAAAGTGGTTTCACCTTTCAACGCCGCCAAAGTTTTTCACCAACCAACTCTTCTCTGTGCGCCTTGTTGAATGCTACTTGTCTTTTACTGAAATACACATACATTTTAAACTAAAAGATGAGAAAAGTCAAGATTTTTTATCAAAATTTCACTTCAAAACTGAAAATTTATCCAATTTTTCCAAGTTTTTGTTGTAACAAACATTAACACGCTCTTCAAATATCTTTGAAAGAAACTTTGCCGTGTTGTCATCACTTTGACAAAACAAATTTATTTTCTTTGGACAAAGTTCAATCAAACTTGACACTAACCCCTCTTTTGTGAGCGTTGGAGCGGACTTTGTTTTGATGTGATAGCCGTCCTCTTCTTCAAACACGTTTATCTCATCTTCCACCACTTCCAAATTGTCAATCAAAAATCTCAAAAGGTCAAAAAAAGCCTCCTGACTTGTCAAATATTCCCCGTTTTCATTTGCAAGCATGACAAGTTCGCCCCACTTATCTCGAAGAGGTTTTAGTTTGAAATTGTAAAAACTGTCGAGATGCAAATTCTTTTCCAATTTCAAATATTTTGAAATAAGGAAAATATCCGTTTCTTTATCAAAATTTATAAGCGCTTTTTTGAATGCCGTCATGGAGATGTTCTCATGGATTGGAAGGTGCAAATTTTCCGTCAAAAATCTGTCTTTATAAAAATTGCAAACGGCCTTAATTACACAACTTTCAATCACAACATTTGCACTTTGCCTAAACTCAACCGGACAAGCCCAAAGAATAAAAAAACTGTCAAACTGTTCATAGCATGTCACAACTGCACAATAGTCTTCACAATGCAATTTAAGTGTCTGATAAATAAATTTCGCAATGTCAATATTATTAGATGTGACACATATGGAAAGTTCCCACATAAAAACTCCTTACAAAAAATATCATATGCGTTCCAAGAAAAAATACTCAAAAATTTTTTATTTTATTTGACATTCGTGGCAAAAATGAAGATAATATAATTATCTAGATATGCATGAGGGATTTAAAAAGGAATAATATATTATATGAAAAGAAAACTTGTTTTTATGTTTTTGTTTTTAATAATGTTTCCTGCTTTTGCACTGATTGGGTGCAGTGAGTCTCCTGCCACCTACAGCATTCTTGCATATTCAAGTTCTTATTCTCACGGCTCAACAATGGGCTCGGCTTCTTACACAGAGGGCTCTTATGTCACACTCACCGCTTCCACCACAAACAGCAGTGTTCTTGGCTGGATATATCAAAATTCACTCATTCTTTCAAACAATGGCACTTACAACATCTCAAACACTGTTGAAAACGGAAAAGTTGTCAAAAGCACACTTTCTTTCACATGTTCGGCTGCCACACAGGGCAATTACACTGCACTTTTTGATGAAGCGGATTTAAATTACACGCGTTTTTCTGGAGTTATGCTTTCAAAACAAGAAAACACAACCCCTGTCGGTGAACTTCCACAAGATGCAGAATCTTTGCCAAACACAAACTTGGATATATATCAAGGCTCAGATTTGATTTTCAGCCAAGAAAATTTGCTTTTTAAACAACAGACAGATGGCGACACAACAAGTGCTTTAAAAATTTCAACAAATGAAACAAAAAATGCTGTTTGGCTTACTCGCCCACAGCAACTTTATGCAACTATGAGATTTGACAATTCAAATTTTACATTCCGTGCAAATTTCTCTTATAAACAAAGTTCAACATGGTCAGCTGAACAAAATGGTGTGTCATATAAAGTCGATTATGTTGACAAAGAATATCACATTGTCTTTCGTTTCACAAAATCTGAACAAGAATATTATTTGACATTCTTCTTTGACAATTTTAAGCAGAATATTTGACAGATTTTAAATACAATCCACACGCCGGCATAGTTTGTCCGGCGTGTTTTCTTTCGCCAGAGAGTGCTTTTTTGACATCGTCAAAAGAAAGTGCGCCTCGCCCCACATCCAAAAGTGTGCCAACAATAATTCTCACCATGTTGTATAAAAATCCATTGCCCGTGACAGAAAATTTGTAAATTCTGCCAGATTTTTTGATTGAAATATCAAAAATTTCTCTTTCAAAACTCGTCACTTGTGTGTCTGCAGCACAAAAGCCTTTAAATTTGTGCTTTCCAACAAGCATTTTCGCCGCTTTTTGCATTTTGTCAAGGTCAACATCATATGGGAAATATGCCATAAGTTCACTTTTTATCGCATCGCTGATTCCGCCCACTTGCACAACATATTCATAAGTTTTGACTTTGGCTGAAAAGCGGGCATGAAAGTCCTCTTTGGCAAGCAAAATATTCATCACGCGCACATCTTTTTCCAGCCTGTCATTCAGCGCAATTTTAAGATTTTTAAGCGGAATATTTGTGTTTAAATTGAAGGACGCAACCTGCCCAAGTGCGTGCACACCCTTGTCAGTGCGACCGCTTCCAAAAACCTCCACTTTTTCGCCCGTGATGGCAAAAATGGCATCCTCCAAATCTCCCTGCACAGTGCGGAGATTTTTCTGCTTTTGCCAGCCATAAAAATGAGCGCCGTTATAGCGCAAAACAACCTTTAAATTTCTCATGGAATTATTTTAGCAAAAATTGATCAAAAATCCTAAGAAAAACAGCAAAAAATTTGACAAAATCATAAAAAAAGTTTTAAACTTGATTAAAAGTGAGGTCTTTATGAAAAAAGTTGTTGATGGCAACACCGCCGCCGCAATGGTGGCATACAAACTTTCACAGGTCATTCCAATCTATCCAATCACCCCATCTTCTCCTATGGCAGAATACTGCGATGGCGAAGTGGCAAACAACAAGAAAAACATTTTTGGTGATATTCCAACGCTGATTGAAATGCAATCCGAAGGTGGTGCATCTGGTGCGCTTCATGGAAGTTTGTGTGCAGGCGCGCTTTCCACAACTTTCACTTCTTCTCAAGGGCTACTACTCATGATTCCAAATTTATATAAACTTGCGGGCGAACACTTGCCAGCAGTTTTGCATGTTGCCGCGCGCACCCTTGCCACCCACGCCCTTTCAATTTTTGGCGACCACAGTGATGTCATGGCAATAAGGCAAACGGGCTGCATTTTGCTTTCATCTTCGTCCGTTCAACAGGCGCATGATTTTGCCCTTATCGCACATATTTTGGCTTACAAAACATCTCTGCCTGTTGTTCACTTCTTTGATGGCTTTAGGACATCTCATGAAGTGCAAAAGATTGAAATAATCGACGATGAAACAATAAAAAAACTGCTGCCTATGGATGAAATTAAAAAGTTTCATGAAAGCAGAATGAATCCAAACAAGCCTTATCAAAAAGGCACAGCGCAAAATCCAGATGTCTTTTTCCAAAACAGAGAGGCATCTTCTCCCGCCTACACAAATGTGTATGAAATTTTGGACAAAATTTTAAAGGAATTTTCTCGTTTGACGGGCAGAGTTTATCATCCTTTCCAACTTATTGGCAGCAAACATCCAAAGAAAGTGATTGTCGCAATGGGCTCAGCTTGTGAGACGATTGAAGAAGTGATCACAACTGACAAAAATTTCAGTGATGTTGCACTTGTAAATGCCCACCTTTATCGCCCGTTTGACTATGAAAAATTTTCAAAAGCAATCCCAGAAAGCGTTGAAAGTGTGGTTGTTTTAGATAGGACTAAAGAATGTGGCGCGCTTGAGCCACTGCATTTGGATGTGCTCAGTGCTTTGAAAGGCAGAAACATCTGCGTTTTAGGCGGTAGATATGGGCTTGGCGGAAAGGAATTCACGCCATCACAAGTTGCAGCAATCATCTCAAATTTTGACGGCAAAAAAGACAATTTCACTGTTGGAATTGAAGATGACCTTTCTCATTCTTCACTTGAAATTTTGCCTTACAAATCGCATATTCACGACTTTGAAATGAAGTTTTGGGGTCTTGGCAGTGACGGGACAGTTTCTGCAAGCAAAAGCACAATTAAAATTTTGGGAGAAGAACTCGACAAATTTGTTCAGGGCTATTTTGAATATGACAGCAAAAAAAGTGGCAGCCTCACCCGCAGCCATGTTCGTGTCAGCGAAAAGCCAATCAAAAGCACCTATCTTGTTGAAAATGCGGACATAATCACAATCAACAATTTCTCGTTTGTGCACAGATACAACTGTCTTGAAGGGCTTAAAAACGGCGGCAAAGTGCTTGTAAACACGATTTTTTCCGCGGAAGAAGTTGACAAAGTTTTGCCAGACATCTACAAGAAAACTCTGCAAGAAAAACACGCCAAACTCTATGTTATAAACGCTCAAAAAGTGGCTGAAGAAGTTGGGCTTGGCAACAAAATCAACATGGTGATGCAAACAGCATTATTTAAAGTTGCAGACATCATTGATTTTGAAGAAGCAAAGAAACAAATCGCAAATTACATTCAAAAAACCTTTGCTAAAAAAGGCAAAAAGGTTGTTGAAAAAAATCTTAAAGCCATGGAGATTGGGCAAAATCGCATTGAAAGTGTGGATATCAAAAAGTTCACTTTCAAAAATATCGGCCTACGCGACAGAAACTTGAATGACGAATTCTATCAAAAGATTATGAAGCCAATCGAAAAACTCGAGGGTGACCGCCTGCCCGTTTCTGCCTTTGAAAAATCTGGCAAAATCCCACAAGGCACTGCCGCATATGAAAAGCGTGGCTTTGCCGCCCATCTTCCAATGTGGCTGCCAAAAAATTGCATTCAGTGTGGTCAATGCGTGATCTCTTGCCCACACAACGCCATTCGCCCTGTGCTTGTAAAAGGTGAAACTCCAGAGGAACTCGAATTTGCCGCTGCGTTTGGCATGAATGGATATTATTATCGCCTGCAAGTCAGCCCAGAGGATTGCACCGGCTGTGGCGTCTGCGCAAATGTATGCCCTGCAAAAGAAAAGGCTCTTGTCATGCAAATGGCAGAAAACAACCTTGAAACAGAAAAGAAAAACTTTGAAATTTGCCAAAAACTTAAAAGTGAACATGACACGCCATTTTCAACGGATATTCCAAAGGGCTTGCAGTTTAAAGAGTGTTTGTTTGGATTCTCTGGCGCTTGTGGTGGCTGTGGTGAAACGCCTTACATCAAACTTGCAACAACCCTTTTTGGCGACAAGATGATTATTGCAAACGCAACCGGTTGCTCCAGCATCTATGGTGGCTCTTATCCAAGTTGCCCATATCTCAAAGACGAAAAAGGTCGCGGCCCTGCTTGGGCAAACTCGCTGTTTGAAGACAACGCTGAATTTGGGCTTGGAATGAAACTTGCCGGAAGATACAACAAAGACAATTCAAGTGTTTGGATAATCGGCGGAGATGGTTGGGCATATGACATCGGCTATGGCGGGCTTGACCACGTTTTAAACAGCGGCGAAAATGTGAATGTCTTGGTTTTGGACACCGAAGTTTATTCCAACACCGGCGGCCAAGCATCTAAATCAACGCCACGTGGTGCAATGGTCAAATTTGCAAATGCCGGCAAACAGACAAAGAAAAAAGACCTTGTTTCAATCGCTATTGCACAGAAAAATTGCTATGTTGCACAGGTCAGCCTTGGTGCAAACTATGCTCAGTGCATAAAGGCATTCAAAGAAGCAGAGGCATTTGACGGGCCAAGTTTGATTGTCGCCTACTGCCCTTGTGTAAATCACGGTTTTGACATGTCACAGACGACAACTGAGATGCGAAAGGCAGTTGAGTGTGGCTATTGGCAACTTTTGCGTTTCAATCCAAAAGAAAACAATCTTTCAATCGACAGCGTTTCGGATTTTGACAAATATGAAGAATATTTAAATGGCGAAAGTCGTTTCAGTGCGATTAAAGAACTCCGTCCAAAAGAAGCGGAAAAACTTTTAAGTGAATCTAAAAGCGATGCACAAGCGCGCCTTGACACAATTCGACATCTTGCTTCACAAAAAGAGTAAAATTGTTTGACAACTAAAATAAAATATATTAAAATAACTAAATAATAAAAAGGTGAAACATATGGATCTATTCAAATCATGGCTTGTTGAAACTCCAATCGCCCACAGGGGCTATCATAATAAAACCACTCCCGAAAACTCTTTGGGTGCATTTTCAAATGCAATCGAAAAGGGCTATGGAATTGAACTTGATGTGCAACTGCTTGCGGATGACACAGTTGTGGTTTTTCATGACGAAAGCCTTGCGCGCATGACGGGAAATGACGGCTATTTGAAATATTTAAACGGCAGTGATTTGAAATCTCTTAAACTTAAAGACAGCAAATATTCCATTCCAACTTTGCAAGAAGTTTTGACTCTTGTGGATGGCAAAGTCCCACTTTTGATTGAAATCAAAAACAAATACAAGGTGGGAAAACTTGAACAGTGCGTGATTGACCTTATGAAAAACTATAAAGGTGAATTTGCAGTGCAGTCTTTCAACCCATTTTCACTTGCATATTTCAAAAAACATGCTCCAAACATCTTGCGCGGACAACTTTCTGGAAGTTTTAAAGGCGAAAAACTCGCTTGGGTTAAAAAACAACTTTTAAAACATATGCATTTCAACAAAAAGACAAGTGAGCCACATTTCATTTCATATGAAGCCGCCGCCCTGCCAAATCGAACTGTCAAGAAATACAAAAATCTGCCACTTCTTGCATGGGCAGTGAAAAGCAAAGAAGAATACATGAACGTTGTCAAATTTTGCGACAACATCATCTTCGAAGATTTTGAGCCTGAAATTTAAACGCCAAGTTGGCGTTTTTTCTTTTCTCTGCAAAAATAGTTAAAATTTTTTAAATTTATTTTGACAAGTTAAAAAGTTTATGATATGATAAGAGAGAAATTGAATTTAACTTATCAAAGGATAATATATGAAAATAACTCTCGTAACTGACCAATTCTACGAAAACAATCACGGAACATCTATTTCCGCACAAAGAATATATGATGGGCTTGTTGCCCGTGGACATGAAGTGAATGTCATCGCCATCGACAAAGACGAGGACAATGCTTGTGGCATGAAAGAAAGGCAATTTGGAAAGCCAATAAATGACCTTATTCACTCACAAGGGATGCAACTTGCAAAGCCAAACAAGAAAAAAATTCGCGAAATTGTTGCACAATCAGATTTGGTGCATATTTATCTTCCATTCAAACTTGGCTACACAACCATTGAAATTTGCCGAGAACTTAATGTGCCATGCACCGCCGCCTTTCATATAGTTCCAGAAAACATCACTTCCACGCTTTATATGAACAAGTTTTTTGCTCTCAATTCTTCGCTTTGGTCAAAGTTTTACAATTCAACCTACAAATATGTCAAACACATTCACTGCCCATCCCTTATGGTGGCAAAACAACTTGAACTTCACAAGTTCAACTCTTATATGCACGTCATTTCAAACGGTTGCTCCTGCAAATTTAAAGTTCGCCCAGAGCCAAAGCCGTCAATCTTTAACGACAAATTCATAATCTGCTTTGCCGGGAGATTTTCTCGCGAAAAACGCTATGACCTCATCATAAAAGCGGTTGCCGAAAGCAAATTTAAAGACAAAATTCAACTTATCTTTGGCGGAAAGGGCCCGGTTAGAAATCAAATCATGAACATGGCAAAAATTTTGCCAAACTATCCTATTTTCAGTTTCTTCAATCATGATCAACTTATTTCACTTTTCAATTTTGCAGATTTGTATATTCACCCTGCCGACACGGAAGTTGAGGGATTGAGTTGTTTGGAAGCAATCACCTGCGGTTGCGTTCCAATTGTGTCAGACAGTCCAAAATCGGCAAGTTCACAGTTTACACTTTCAAAACACAGCGTTTTTGAAAATGGCGACTATAAATCACTCGCTCAGCAGATTGATTGGTGGCTTTCACATCCACAAGAACTTCAAAAACATCGCGTTGCAATCGCCCGCCATGCACAGAAATTCTCTTTTGAGAAGAGCATGGATTATTATATAGACATGTTCGAACAAGCCATCAAGGATTGGGACAGCGAATATAAATCCAATGACAAAGAAAAGGCATTAGAGCCAACAATTGTCAATTATTATGCAAAAAAGTGAGCTCAACTCACTTTTTTTAATACATCACACTCCCCTCAATCCAAGAATAGAAAAGTTTTTGAATTTTCATGCCCGCCGACTTTGTGAAACTTTCAATCAAAAGGTCAGCCGAAGAATTTTTGAACATAAAAGTTTTATAATAATTTTTCAAACACTTAAAAAACTTTTTGTCGCCCAAAAGTCGCCTGATGTTGTCAAACATAAGCATGCCTTTTGTGTAGGTGATGTTCACATACTCCGGCTCGGTGGCAAATTCGTTCAAATTTCTGTCCATGCTCTCATCAACCTGCCCGTTGATTTTTGTGTAAACCTCAACAAATTTTTTGTAAGTTTCGTCCGCATTTTTCATAATTTCATCATATGAAAGCCCATATTCTGGATGTTTTTCATAGAAAAGTGCAGTTGAAAACTCCGTCAAACCCTCGTCAACCCAAGGCGAAGTGAATTCATTGTTGCCAACAACACCATACCACCATTGATGCGCAATTTCATGCACAATCACATAGCCATTGCCCGTTATGTCGTCCGCAATCATCACCAAATTTGGATATTCCATGCCGCCAAAACAAAAATTTGTCTGCACAACAGAAAGCGTGGAATATGGATAGTCCCCAAACAACTCGCCAAAAGTTTCAAGTGACTCTTTTGCTATTTCAAGGCTGTTTTCAGCGTTTTCGTCATTGTAATAATAATATGAAATCTCAGTTTCCCCACAATATGCTGTCAAAACTTTAAACTTCTTGGAAAGCACAAAGGCAAAATCTCTCACCTTTTTCGCTTCGCATCTTGCAACAGTCACGCCGTTTTCTGTTGTTTCAATCTTGTTTCCACTTGAAGCACAAACAAACTCACTTGGAAATGATATTCTCACATCAAAATCCGCCACATCGCTGTAAAAAGGGTCGCCATTAAGTGCATATTCGTTTTTGACAAAGCCTCCATTTTCATGGACACACACAATCGGAAAAAAATTGCCAAAATTTGCCGTGTCGTCGTAGTATCCAAGTCTGTGGCGCACATTTGCCAAAAAAACAGTATATTTTAGGTCAATTTTCACACATTCTTGTGGAAAAAGAGTGTTGTCAAGTGTGAGCGTGAGGATATTCTTGCCGTCACTTATCGCATAATTTGTGGGCTGTCCATTCACATAAATGCTTTCAAACTCAATCTTGCCAAAATCTTCGCCATTTGGATATGTTTTGTTGAAATATGCCTTTGTTGATGCCACCTCGCTGAAACTGTTTGCATACAAGAAAAAACAAATTTCGCCTAGCGCATCGCCCGTGTTGTTTGTGTATAAAACGGACTGCTCGCACACAAGCGTTTGACTTTCAGGCTCATATGTCGCATCTATATAATATTTTGAAAGTTTTTCGTCTTTCTGTGCGCATCCAACCATAAATATCGGCACAATCAACATTAAAATCAAAAACAAACTCAATTTTTTCATAAAATATAATTATTCGCACCTGGCGAAAAACATTCTATCAAAAAAGTTGTCAAAAATTTTAATTTGTGTTATATTTATGTATATCACAAAAAAGGGGTTTGTTATGGCATTTTGCAAGTTTTCAATCGACTCAATTGCAAACAACACCACGGCAGTTGACAACATTTTTATAAACAATTATTTGCCTTTTGCGGACGCTACATTCGTGAAAGTGTATCTCTATGGGCTTTATAAATGTCAGGACAGCAGTGCAAGTGACAACACACTCTCCCACTTTGCAAGCGAACTGCATCTGGACGAGGAAACTGTTGAAAGGGCCTTCACTTTTTGGCAAGAACAGGGCTTGGTG
>CANRDW010000008.1 GCA_947629505.1 uncultured Clostridia bacterium | reverse complement strand
TGCTGTCAATTATGCTTACGCCAAGTTTTTTAAGACCTTTGCGCATATAGTCGCTTATGTCCAAAAGGTTTTGAACACGCTGTGGCTCTCTTTCCAAAATTTTAAGTGCTGCAAGTGCTGTCGCAACTGATGCTGGAGTTATGCTTGCTGCAAATATGTAAGGGCGCGAAGTGTGTTTTACAAAATCTACAACGCGTTCGCTTGCCGCCATATATCCGCCGAGTGACGCCAAAGATTTTGAAAACGTGCCCATGATAATATCAACATCTTTTTCAAGTCCAAAGTAATTTGCTGTTCCGCGACCGCCCTCGCCTAAAACGCCCAAGCCATGTGCATCGTCCACCATAACGCGTGCGCCATATTTCTTTGCAAGTTTAACAATCTCCGGCAACTTGCAAATTTCACCGCTCATTGAAAACACGCCATCTGTGACAATCAATATGCCGCTTTCCTTTGGAACAATTTTAAGTTTCTCTTCCAAATCTTGCATATCGCTGTGATTGTAACGAAGCATTTTGCCATATGAAAGTTTGCAGCCGTCATAGATTGATGCGTGATTCTCTTTGTCGCAAAGAACATAGTCGTTTCTTCCAACAATTGCACTGATTATGCCAAGATTTGTTTGAAAGCCGGTTGAAAAGGTCATAACCGCTTCTTTATTTAAAAATTTTGCAAGTTCCTTTTCAAGTTCAAGATGCAAATCAAGTGTTCCGTTCAAAAATCTTGAACCGGAATTACCCGAGCCATATTTTTTGATTGCTTCAACGCCCGCCTGAATTACTTCTGGATGTGAAGTCAAGCCGAGATAGTTGTTTGAGCCTATCATGATAGTTTCGTGCCCTTCCATTTGCACAATCGTATCTTGTCCGGAAGTCAATGCGTGGAAATAAGGATAAATGCCTGCTTCCCTTGCCTGATCATAATTATGAACACCTTTTGTCTTTTGAAATATATCCATTTTAAACCCCTTTAACAATATATTTTTGCAATAAGCCAATCCAAAAATCTGGTTGGCAATATTTTTTGAAGTGGCACTAACAATTTTAATGCTCCAACGCAAACTCTTGCACGCGGTTTTTTGCTGGATGCAAGTTTAACAATCTTTTTTGCCACAACATTTGCACTCATGCCGCCACGCTCATAGCCTTCCATCTTTTCAACCGATTTGTTGACTTTGTCGCTTGCACTTTTGTTTTTTATTCGCGCGTCCGTAAAGCCCGTTTTTACATCGCCGGGCAAAACTTCACTGACAAAAATTTTGTAAGGCTTAAATTCCGTTCTGGCAGTCCTTGTCAAAACATCTATGCCCGCCTTTGCCGCCGAATAACAACTTTGATAAGGCAGCGGAAACAACGCTGACAACGAACAAACATTTATTATTTTGCCAAAGCCTTGTTTTTTCATAATGTTGCCCACAATTGTCATGTTTGTCGCATATGATGTAAGGTCGGTTGAAAACAACTGTTTAACTGTTTGAATATCACTGTCCAAAAGTTCGCCGCCAATCCCAAATCCTGCATTGTTGACAAAGGCGTTTATTTGCCCTTCTTTTTTGACTACACTTTCCAAAATCTCTTTAATTTTTTGATGGTCATTCACATCCGCTTGAAAGCACTCAAAGTCGCCCTTAAACTCGTTTCGGGCTATTCCATAGACAGTCCAGCCCTTTTCAAGAAACAACTTTGCACTTGCAAGCCCAATGCCACTGCTTGCCCCTGTTATGACAACAACTTGTTTCATATTTCCCTCGAATAGTGTTATTATATCACAAACATTTTGATATTCAAAATAAATTAAGGGGGTTTTGTGTTTTAAATTTCAATTTAAAAATTTGGAAAATTATTTATTTTAAAAAATACTTGACAAGTCCCCCCCCCGCAGTATAATGAGAATGAAAACAAGATATGATAGGGAGATAAAAAAATGAGTGAATCAATAAAATGGTGGGAAGATGAGAAAAGCCGAAAAGAAGTATTGGATTGGCTTGCTGGTTTAACAATGGTCGAAGAGCTTCAAACAGATGCGAATATAAGTGTAGCACAATTAGGGCAATTGTATTTACTTAAGGATAATCCAGACTTTAAACGCGCAGCAAAACTTTATGTGGAAATTATATTATTTAATCATAATTTCGACCAAAATACAACAACAATAGTTCACAAAATGGTTTACGGCTTGTTTGCTCCTAGGGATAGGGATAAAGTGGATATTTCTTGCAGAAACATTTCTTCTTATGCTAAACGCGTTGGAGAATTTGCAAAAGTTCTTGGCAAAATGAAAGTAGAAACAAAAGAAGAAGTCCAAGAATTCTTAAAACTTACAAAGGCTTTTGTGCAGTTGGACTACCGCAATGAAAAAAGTCAATTTTCGGACGCAACAATGAAAAAACTAAATTCGCAAATAAATAAGGAAATCTCAAAGGATATTATGAAGACTTCAAAAGGCGAAATTGTGGACAAGGCCGACGAAAAATTGAAAAATTTATAAAAAGGAGAAAAACATGGAGCAAACGGAACTTATGAATATTTTGGAGGAAGATTACAAGCAAAATAAAAAATTTGCTGAATTTCTTTCTCAAAAGGGGACACAAAGTAAATCAAAAAAATAAACTTAGAAAAAAGCAACTTTGCTTACTGTTCTTAAAATAAAAATCTTACATGATGTAAGATTTTTTTTAACAATAGATTTGGTGCTCCCATCAAGATTCGAACTCGAACTAATGATTCCGAAGATCATTGTGCTATCCATTACACTATGGGAGCATTTGTAAATTTTTTGACAGAAAAAACTCCGTCAATTTTTACAAACACAAAAGAAAACTATGTGTTTTAGTTTTCTTCTGCAAATTTGTAATAATCTTTAAATCTCTTGTCAAGAGATGTTGGATCGCCGCTTCTTTTGAAGTGATGTTTGTCAGCCCAGATGCGCCATTTGTTGTGCAGTTGAATGGCTGGGATATACATTTGTGCGTTTGGAATAATCTCTGCGTCTTGAATATATGGGCAATTCATAATAAGGAAAAATCTATAACCTAAAATTGTGTTGATTTTTTTGATATTTATGTTGTTTGTAAGAATTTTCTCGGCAACCCCATTAAAATACAATAAATAATTTCTTATTTTTGATTGGTCGTCTTCTGTAAACAAATTGACGTTTCTTCTTTTTATCACTTCCAATTTATATTGAATCAACTTGTTGTCAGGAACGTCAATAAATGTTTGATAGATTGTAATGATGTCATTGCTTAAATCTATTGCATTGTTATGCACATATTCAACTACGGAAGCAAATGCCCCAATCACTGTTGAAAGCAGCGCCACTATACTTGCCAAAATCTCGGAAACATCCGTAAATAAATACACAAAAAACATGCTTATTATAAGCCCCGCACAAAGGACAATAAGTGTGATGTATATTAAAAGGTTTATGTTGATATGATGCTTCATCTCTTCTTCTCCAAAAGACTTTCCCATGCCAGTGGAGTGTCTTCATAAGGCGATTTTATGTTGTGCTTTTTTCTGTATTTACTCCACACGCCATAAAGTTTTATTGATGTCTGATAATGTTCTTTGTATGGAATTATTTCTCTGTTTTGAATGTAAGTGTTGTTCATTGCCACAAAAAACATTTCTCCAAAACTTCTATCCATATCTCTCAGTGTAACGGAATTTTCAAAATACATCTCTCCTATGTTTTCAAAAAATTCCAGGTATTCAATAATGTTTACAGAGTCGTCATAGATGAAATTGTCTAAATCTTTGGTTGTATCCTTCTTTCCAATTTTTCCATCCACAGAAAAATCCTTTGGGTCATTTGTTCTGAAAAGTTTGTCGCGCAAATACACAAGCCCTGGGGATTTTAAAAGAATTGTGTTCATGTTTACAATCAATTCGCTTGAAACCTTTATTCTTGTTCGCCTAAGTTGAATCCAAATTACCACCGCGCCAAAAGTGGTTATGATTGTGGTGATGAGTGAAGAAATAATCGCGCCAACCTTGTCAATCAACATGGCAAAGACAAGCGAAACAACCACAACCACACATGAAATGTAAATTATTATATTATTTTTTTTCACTTCATTTACCTCTAAATAAAGTATAGTTGTGTTTTTGGACAAATGTCAAGCAAAAACAAAACAAATTCCGTTTGATAAAATGAAATTGTTTGACTTTAAAAATCAAATTTTGTAATATACTTATAGGATGAAAAAGACTGCTTACATATTCCTTGATTGGTTTATGACAACAAATGAACTTATCGTTGGCGAAGAAATAAACACAAAGGCATTTCTTTTTTTTGTTGATGCCTTAAACGCCTTCAAAACAGAACTTGGCTTTGACATCAAACTGGTTGTTTTATCTGGAACTTCACAAAAATCTGCGCAAAAAACTTTTTCGATTTTGAAAGACGCCTTTAAAAAACAGAAAAACACAATGCTGAGTGGTTTTGCCTATGAATATGGCGGATTTTTAATAAATGAAGATGAAAAAGTTGAAAGATATTACAACAAAACAACAACACTTGGTAACAAAATAGACGAACTTTGCAAGAAGTATAAAATGTCCAAAAATCAAGACTATCAGTTGTATTACAATTTCAAATTTTCGCGAGTAAATCAGCGGACATTAAACTTTGTCGATGAATGCAAAAACACATTTACAAACAAAGATTTTGAATTTTTCAACGACAAATATGGCAAAGGGCTTGATATAAAAAACAAAGATTTAAACAAGCATGAATTTGTGAAAAAATTTCTGAAAAACAAAAAATTTGACCTTCTTATATTTGGTGGAGACAGTGTCCAAGATGAACGTATGTTTGAAGAGAACAAATTTGAAAACAAATATTTTTTTGGCTTTAAAAAATTTGCAAATTTGCGGTCAAACTATATTTTAAGTGCCAAATTCAACATTTATGGCATCATAGACGACATCAACACGCTGACAGCACGCTTAAAAGGCAAATTATAGCGCAATTTTGCTTGCGATTTTTTTGGCAACTATTTAAAATATATTTGGAGAGATTATGAAAAAGTTGATTGATGTTGAAAAAACATGGAATGGAAGATTTATTAAAACATATTTGGGAAAGTTTGAAACTGAAAAAGGTGAACTTTGCTATGAGATAGCCTCCCGCAAAGACACGCCAGATATTTTAATGAAAAAGCCAAAAGTGGATGCGGTGAGAATTTTGCCTTATTTTTTTGATGAAAATGGCAAGACTAAGGTTGTGCTAATAAGAGAATTTAGATATCCAATCAACAAACATATCTATGCCGTCCCTGCCGGGCTTATTGACAAAGGCGAAACAGCGCTTGAAAGTGCAAAGCGTGAACTTGAAGAGGAAATTGGTGCAACTGCAAAGAAAATTGTCCAAACAGAGCCGGCGTCCTATTCTTCAGCAGGCTTTTGTGATGAAAGTTTGATTTGTTTTGAGGCGGAAGTTGAATTAAATTCAGTGCAAAATCTTGATAGTTTTGAGGACATTGAAATTTGTGTTGTTGACCTTGAAACTTTGGAAAAAATGCTTGACCATGAAGATTTTGGAATGCAGTCACGATTGCAACTTCGAGGATTTTTATATAAACAAAAATTGCAAGAAGCGCAAAAAAGTGATAAAAAACTACAAAAATTTTAATTTTAATTGTTCTTTGCTTGCTTTTTTGTTGTTTTATGTTTAAAATATACTTTATAGAGGTGTCTATGAAAAAATCAAAATTAAAAATTTATCTAATTTGGTCAATTATTTTTGCAGTCGTAGGTTTTATTGGTGGCGGGCTGATTTATTACTTTACAGCCGATCCACAACCAACAATTCTGCAAGCGTTTACTAAGTGGGACTATGTTGGCATTGGTGCTATTTCCGGAATATTGCTGGGAATTTTTGCAACTTATTTGTTCGGTCCAAAAAAGGAAGAGTCAAAACTTAAAGCAAAAACAACAGGAAAAACTGCCAGCGGCGTGGAAATGGATCTTTCAAGTGATGCCAAGTGGATGGATCCAAACACCGTTGAATCAGAGCCTAACAACAAACTTTACATCACAACTTGGGCACAACTTCCAAGTGTGAAAAAAACCGGGCTTGTGTTTATGAATTCCATGATCAATGGAAAATACAAGATTGGAATGAAAGATGAATATCACGGCCTTATCATCGGGACAACGGCATCTGGTAAAACATCTGCCTGCCTTGTGCCAACAATCAGAATTTTGGGCCACTCAGGTGAAAAGCCACACATGGTGATCACCGACCCTAAAGGCGAACTTTACACATCCACCGCAAGAATTTTGGAAGATGAAGGATATCGTGTTATCACCCTCAACCTGCGTGATGCATTTGCTTCTTCTCGTTGGAATCCAATGGGGCACGTGTATGACGTTTATCACAAAGGAAAAAATTGCAGAAAAAATATTCAGCGTTGCAGTGACGGGCGAAATCCAAAAGATTTGGGCTTCAAAACACTGCCGGGTGTAAACTATGGACAAGTTTGGTATGGCTTTGAGGGAATTGCCTATGCAGATGAAGATTCTCTTCGCGTGGCAGTCAGCAGTGCAGAACAAGTGTATGTTGACCAAGCGCAGAACGAACTTCGTGAAATTTGCAACACAATTGCTCCTAAATCTAAAACTGCAAGCGACCCAACATGGGAAGAAGGTGCTCAGGATTTCCTGTATGGCTGCGCACTTGCCATGCTTGAAGACAGTATGGACCCAGAACTTGGCATGACAAAAGAAAAGTTTAATTTCTACAACTTATATAAAATTGCAACCTATCGTGACCCGGACGCAGAAGCACCTTTTGAAACAATCAGAGATTATCTTTTAAAAGGCAGAGATGCGGCAACATCAACAGTTCCAAACATGACATCGGCGGTTATCAACAACGCTCCAGGAACAACCAAATCATATTTGGGTGTTTTGACAGGGAAGATTTCTTTCATGAACGATTTAGGTATTGCCTACCTCACCTCTGAAAGTGACCTTGATTTTGATGATTTCACAAGCAAGCCAACAGTTTTCTATCTCATCATTCCTGATGACCGTGAAGAAAGACACAACCTTGCCCTTTTGTGCATCTCACAACTTTATAAGCGTCTTGTTGATAAGGCGAACTCTTATAATGATGCGAAACTTCCAACTCACGTTTACTTTATTTTGGAAGAGTTTGGTAACATGCCACCAATTCCAAAATTTGATAGTATGATCACCGTTGCCCGCGGAAGAAACATCTTGTTTGAAATGGCTTGTCAGTCTTACGCCCAACTTGGAACAAAGTATGGCGCAGACGGACAAAAGACAATCATGCAAAACTGCAACACTCAGATTTATCTTGGAACTGACGACCAAGAAACTCGTGACAGTTTCTCGAAGATGTGCGGAGAAGTTCAACTTATTTATGAAGAACAAAACACATCTGAATCTAAAAACACAGGTGGAAAAAATGATGATGGAGGAAAATCAAAATCCACAAGCAATCAAATTCAAAGAACAACCCGTCCACTTATCACACCATATGAACTTGGACAAATCGAGCGTAACACCGTTGTTGTTAAGATGTTCAGATTCAATCCTATCAAAGTTAAACAATGTCCATCTTATCAAACACCATTCTTCTACAAGAAAGATGTTGAGCCGCAAATCGGCATGATGCGAAGCCTTGATCAACAGAAAGTTTACTACGACATCAAAATGCGCAATCAAAAAAAACTTAAAAAAGCATCTTCACCATTTGATTTCTAAAATAAAAACACGCTTTTGGCGTGTTTTTTTCACACTATTTTTCAAAAACACATATGAAAAGATATGGAAAATTATGATGATTTTCTTTTGCCAGAAAATTTTGAACAAATGGCAAAGGCATATTCAAAAACGCTGAAAGACAAGGGCTTTGTGTTTGTGAGATTGGAAGAGGAAGAGTTGGAACTTTTGCTTGGCGAAATTTTTGTGGTGCTTGCAAAGATGCAAGCATGCCTTGTCAGGCTTGAAAGATTTGTTGACGGCAAAATTTTGCATGAAAAGATAAATCAAAGCTTGAAATGCCTGCAAGAAAAATTTAGCAAGAAAAAACCACACAATTTTATTTGTGTGGAAAGCGAAAACAATGCTTTTTTGTCACTTGTTGCGCTGTATTCAACCCTTACAATCAAACTTATGCTTTTGTCAATCAAAAGTGGAGAGTTGGAACTTTGCAATCAAATAATTGTGTCAATTTCCGGCGTTTTTGCCGAAAGTTTTTCGTTGGAAGGCTTTAAGCCTAACTTCTAAGATAAGCCACAACGTCATTCAAGCAATCGTTGAGTGCATTCACATACACGCGATTAAGACGCGGCGAATATTCTGCCGTCTTGTTCTTAAAGTTTATAAGTCCTTTTGCAGAAATGCCAAGTTGGTCAACAATCCCCTCGCAAAGCAAATTTGAAATCACCATAAGGGCGTTGTCACGTGAAATATTGCCGTGTTTAAGTGCCGTGGCAAGAAGTTCGTCATCGTCAATAATTTCGTTGAGTGCGGGATTAAGGAAAAATTCCAACTTTTCAAGTGCAAATTCATTCCCGTTTGCCCCCGCAAGAATTTGCCAAGACATGTAATAGTCATAATTTGGTGAAAGATAGTTTGGCACGCCGCGATTGAAAAAGTATGCCACGCAATCCTGTGCCACACAATCGCCCGAGAGTGCTTTGGTGCAAAGTTCTGTGAAGGCATCTACAAAATTGCCCTTACTTTCGTTGTCCAAGACTTCGCGGCGATATTTAACAAAGCCATCAAAGGCATCTTTTCGTGAAGTGAATTCTGAGTAGTCCAATTTTCATTCCCCTTTAAAATTATAACTAATATCTTCAAAAAATACAAATATTTTCGTTGTTTTTCATGTTTTGCACTATAAAATTGGTGAAAATAGTCTGAACACCGCTTGCAAAAACTTTGTGAGATATCTTTTTTTCTTGAAAGCCTTAACATCGATGAGCCTGCTGTGTGATATGTCCTCTTTGAAATATTCGCGATATTTTTTGTTGAGTTGTTGTGAATACAACACAACTGTGTCCTCAAAATTGAGTGAAAACGAGCGCTGATCAAGATTGCAAGTGCCGATTGTCATTTTGTCATCATCGACAACAATCACTTTGCTGTGCAAAAAGCCGTCATACAGATATACCTCTGCGCCATACTCGACAAACTCTTTAAGATATGAAAGTGAAACCAAAAAGATTGTTTTGTAGTCCGGTTTTGACGGCAACATAATCTTAACCTTAACTCCGCTTGCAAGCGCAATTCTCAGCGCTGCATCAAACGCCTCATCTGGAATAAAGTAAGGTGTTTGAATCAGAATGCTGTCTTTGGCGTTTGTGATAAGTTTGATGAACACTTCTTTGATTTTTGGAATATTCCCGTCTGGGCCAGAGCAAACTACTTGCATAAATGCCGAGCCGTTGACTGATGGTGCTGGGAAAAGCCCTTCGTTGATGTATTTGTGAGATGAGAATGTTTCTTTTTTGATGTAACGCCAATCGTTTAAAAATGCTTCTTGAAGTGGATAAACTCCGCTTCCACACACGCGAATATGTGCATCGCGCCACGGCGAAACTTTCTTCTTTTTGCCCATATGGTCGTCACGAATGTTGATGCCGCCCGTGTAGGCAATTTTTCCATCAATCACGACAATCTTTTTGTGATTTCGATAATTTAATTTCATATTTATCAAACGAATATATGCAAATGGAGGGAAGAATTCCCCGATTTCGCCGCCCACCTTTTTAAGTTGCCTAAAAAAGCGGCGTGGGGCTTTAAGGCTGCCAACAGAATCATAGATGAGTTTAACCTTAACGCCCTGCTGCGCTTTTTTGATGAGCATGTCCATCACTTTTTTGCCAACTTCATCGTCTGCAAAGATGTAATATTCCATGTTGATGGTGTGTTTGGCATGTTCTAGGTCACGCAAAAGATAGTCGATTTTTTCTTCGCCCCAACGGAAGATTTTTACATCGTTGTCGGGGCAAAGAATACTGCCATAATTGTAACAACATTTCACAATGCCTGCATCATCTTTAAGCCGTTTCAAAGTTTCTTCTTCATTTGTGCCCAAGATGTGTTTTCTTATTTCTTCGTCATACTCCACTTGATAGAGTTTGTGCTTTGAAATCATTCGCCTGACACGAAAGGAAAGTCCGCTTCCAAAAACTGCATAGAAAAGGTAGCCAATAATCGGAAAAATTGTCAGAATTGCCAGCCAACTTATCACGCTTGACAGTTTTCGTCTTTCAAAGAAAACCATGGAGATAAACATAATAAAGTTTATCGAAATGTATGCTATTAAAACCCAAAACCAAACGCTCATCCTGTCACCTGTGCCTTTTTGATGTTGAGAGTGAGGTTTATTTTATAATACTTGTTTCCAACATTGATTAAGAATGTTCCCTCATATTTGCCACTTGCAAGATAGTTTCCAAGGAAAATCTCTGAAACAGCGGCTCTTATGTCAACAACGCCATCTTTTATTTCATAGAATGTGATAGAACCAGCGTCTGTTATTTCAAGCGCTTTTAAAATTGGCTCGCTTGCATTTGCAAGGTTGTAAGTTATATTCCTGTCAACATCATCAATTACAACTGTTTTTTCATTTTCAAACAAGAAACAATCCAAAGTGATTTGTTGAGATTTTTCAGAAGAGCCGCTCTTGCCCCAAATTACAACGAGATCGCTGAATCTGTAACTCGCCAAGCCATCTCCCCACTCATCAGAACTAAATGTTTTGCCGTTGAATTCAGTCAAAACTCCATTTGTACCTTTCTCGTAGATTGTCATGTATTTTAACATTTCTTCCAATATTGCTTCTTCTGTGTTTGCTTCTTCTGAAATTTTCATTTGAATGTTGAGCATTTCCTTAACCAGACTATAAACATCATATTTTGAAACTTCATGGGCAGCTGTAACCGGCAAAGTGCCGTTGTAGTTTGTTATGCTTGATGAAACAATATGATAGGTCACTTCATATTTGGTGATTGTTCCATTTATGCTGTAGAAATATTTCTCTACCCTGGATGTTCCATAATTGGCTGAGATATATTCAATGTTATAATCACGGCTAAGTTGATTTTTCCCATTTACATTTACAATTTTATAGAATTTTCCGCCCTTGTTGTCAACAAGATTTGAAAGAGAGTAGTTGACGCTGGTTGCAACTTCTTTTTTAATTGCATCTTCTCCATTTGTATTTCCATAGCCAACAAAGGTGATTTTGTAAAGCCTGTTGCCAAGCAAGAATTGTCTGTCCTCAACTCCCTTTTTGACAGTGACTTTCCCGTCCTCATACTTTGTTGTCTTTCCGTCTTTAAGTTCATACCATGTTTCACCTTCACCAGTGCCCGTAATTATAGATAAATTTGCTGTACCACCATTATCTACATTTTGAGCATAGGCTATACTTATTGGCTCTGATGTGTCATAAACATAAATGGTGGAGGTGAACTGCTCAGTTTGTTTTTCTGTTTGATTGTTTGTTTTTCCCGTTGCGACAACTGTTATCTTGTATGTGCCCGCTTCAGCAAAACCCGCTTGATATACATCAATGTTGTTTCTAACAATTGTGTTGATATCTCCTTCATCCTTAGAATAGCCCACCAAATAGAAGTTGACATTTGTCCAACCTTTGTCTCTAAATACGTCTTTAAACATTTGTTGTAAATCAAGTTGCTGATTTGGAGTCAACGCAAAGTCTGGGATTGTTGTTTTGCTATCTACTTCGCCAACTAGGCTTGCAGTCTTTGAAACATCACCAATTGCATACAATGTATCCCCTTCGCCGAGAGTAATCAGTGTTCTATTCAAGCCTTCAATGTAATAGCATCCTGGAGTTTCTTCTATTCCTTCTGTTGGTTCTGATTCTGCTTTCTTAAATGACAATTTAATTTCTTTGCCCGGAACGCCAATTTGTGTTAAATCAACTGTGCCATTTCCGTCCTCAAATTTGCAATCAAATCCGGCAACTTTTGTGCAAATAGTGACGCTCATTTGGTTCCAAGAAAGTCCAAAGTCAGAGTTTGTGATGATGTTGCCATACTTGTCAATTGAAGCGGAGCCTTGTGCTTGTTCAATTTCAAACTCATATTTATATGCCTCTTTTTCTGAAATTGAAGCGCCTTCTTCGTTCTTGTCACTTTCATTGACTTTCAGCATAACATTTTTGCCCCAAACGCTCATTGGAATGACATAATAAGAAGTTCCTGGGTCTTGCTCATTATTTTTGTGAGTAACTTTGTAATAATCTGAAATTTGCAAGGTTTCCCCATCCCCACCATTTATTTGAGGAATGGCAACACTATATTCTGGATGCACTGAGAATGATTTTGAATATCTGTAAACTCTGTTGCCGTCAGCATACATGGTCTTGCTTCCCATCTTCTTCAAGAAGTAAAGTTCAACTTGTTTATGCCCGCTACTCAATTCTCTTGTGTCGTTTATGCGAAGAGTTATGCTTTCCGGTTTATATTCTGCAATAGGTGTTCCAGCACTTGTTTTTGGAACAAATGATGTTTCTTCTGCTTGTGGCTGTTCAGCATTCATTGTAATATCCTGTCCATTATATCTAAACACAGCATCTTTAGTTTCATATCCCTCGTCAACGGTTTGGCTAAGCAAATAGATATAGAATCTGTCAGCATCTTCTAAATTTCTGTCATTATTTGGATCATTATCCAAATTCTTTGTAAATGCCCCAGCAACCATGCTGCCAGAAATTGAAACATACGCTGTGATCCAGAATGGATTTTTATTTTCTACTTCTTTAATGCTTGCAGCAACATAATTATCTTTAGTTTTTTCAGTTGTCGTGTTAAGATTTACTTGCAATGTATTGTTTTCCGTTTTAAAGTCGCCTCGATTATGCACTGCAAAATTAATCGTTGTGTATGGAGCAAGGTCAATTTCAAGTGTGTCATTAAGCCAAGTTGCTGTATTTTCACCATTAACCTCTTCAGTCTTGGTTGCAAATTTATATGCTTCATCAGTTGTTACAGAGGCACCATCGTTGATTTGTGCTTCTGCTGAAGTAACATAATCATCTCTGTTGATTTGAACTTGGAAATCTGTTGTGCGAGTTTGTTTGTTTGTGTCCTGATCTCCGCCACGGATTGTCACGCGCATAATCGCATCTATAGATTCATTTTCACCAAATTCAATTCCGTTAATGTATGGGACAACAAACTCGTTGTTTTCCTTAGTGCCAACAGTTATGCCCGGCTCAAATTTTGATGCTTCCTCAAAAATAAACTCATAACCTTCGCTTGTGTAAATCTTGCCTAAGTCACCACTTAATGCGCTTGTATTATATGGCTCACTTTCACCATCAGTTCCACCAACTTTAATTTCTTTTATACCGTTTTTATTTGATCTGCCCAAAATACTGCTGCCAAGCCAAGTTGTGCCGTCCGTCTTGTAGAAATCAACATGGTCGATCAACACTTTGTTGATGTTGGATGTGAAATCTTGTTGACCGTCACCACCCGTTGCGGAATATTTATCAACAATTCCATCTTTTTTGTCAAAGCCATAGGCATCTATGCCTGACATATGAACAACAACCGTAGATTCGGCACCCTCAGCAACACCAACCCCATCACCAGATTCACTTCTGTAACGTCTGGTCAGTTGGTCTTTTGTTTCTACTTTTGTGCCATATTGTATAAATACTGAAATATCTTGAAGTGTAGGATTTTCTTCTGCAGAATTATCTGGGACCAATCCACTCAGATCTACAGAAATTGTTGGTTTATTGTTTCTGAAGAAGCTTGCCACGTCGCTTGCTTGAGAAACATTCCCATTTTTGTAGTAATACAATTTTGTGTCCCCAGACGACAAATCAATTGGATCTAAACCTAATTTCCATGTTAATGTTTCTATTTTAATAGATGTTATATTATCACTCTCACGCTTGATAGTTGCAGTTAAAGTCCTTGGTACATTGCTAAATTTATCTGCTGTCGGCTTATCTTTCGCATAAATCATGCCAAATTCAAAGGTTGCTGTAACCTCCACTTGCCCGTTTTCTTTTTGTTTATCAAAACCTTTAATTGTTATCTCGCCAGTATCTTCTGCTTTGCCATCTTCGTTGTAAACAAATGTATATACAGGGGCGTCAGAAGCGATTTGCATAAAGTCCACGCCAAAGACAAATTTGTCCCCCTCGTGAAGCACATCGTTTTCACCAACCTTGCTTACTGTTGGATTGAGCGCTGAAGATTTCTGGAAATAGAATCTTGCTTTGAAGCCATAGTTGTTTTCAAATTCAATATAAAATCTTGTTGTGCCAAATGTAAGATATGGAACATTTATCACAAAATTATTCTCAGAGTTTGGAGTTGCAGTTGCTTTTATTGTTGTTTTATTTTCATCTTGTACTGCGCTCCACTGACCATTCCCTGCATCAAACGATTGATTCATAACGTCCCAATCGTTGTAGCCACTGTCGGCTTTTAGATTGTAGGTGTAATCAAAATCTTTTGCGCTGAAATTTTTGTACATATTCACTTGAATTGCACTGTTTGCTTGATTTTCTTTGTCCCACAAAACGATTGAGTCGCCATCGGTTGTGTTTTCAACTTCATATTGTTTAATATTTTTATTTGTCCAAATGCTTTGGCCTGCAATCACCATGGTATTGTCGCCTTCCGTTGCATTGGAAGTTGAATTCTCTTTAAACGAAATACTTGAATTTGGCAAAATTTTAAGCAAAATGTTGTGTGAAGCCGTGACTGTAACATCGTCAAAGGTGACAATGTATGAAAGACGCATCATCACAAAGTTGCCGTCATTTCCAGCACCCTCTGCAGAGAGTGTGTAATCATATTCTTTGCCTTCTGTATCAACACTGGTACCTTTACGTGTGATGTAAGAGAGACCCTTTGGCGAAAAAGGATTAAGCCCAGTTTTATATATTATGCCGCCTTCATTTATTGCTGCTTTTAAATAGGTATCATAATTAAATGCAGAGTTTGTAAGAGTGTCAGTGTCGCTCTTTTCAATTTCCAATTCATCATCATAAAGTTTGAGGTTCAATCTGCCAACGCTGTTTTGCATGTCTGCGCTTGTGTATAAAGCCTTATCGCCAGATGAGTGGCGAACCAAAAATCCTAATTCATCAAGCAAACTCTTTTCTTCGCCAGCATTGACTGTCACATAACTTGCGCCAGCGCCATCCGGCTCAATGTTGTCCGCATTGTTTCCAACTTCAAAGTCAACGGTCAATATATAGTCGTATGTGAATGGAACAGTGATTTCGTTTCCGTCAAATTTAAGTTGTATATCAACGGTCACAGATTTGTCAAAATCTGTCGATTTAAGTTTAAAGTCCCCAATTGCAACATAGACTTGTTCTTCTTGTCTTTTAATTTCAATGGTGACTTTTTCATTTTTGATTGCTGTGTCGTCTGCATAAATTGCAACAATTCGAGATGTCAAGGTTGGAGCAGCCTCAAAAAGTTGGCTGTCCGATTCTGCCGTGCCGGTGGCTTCTGGTGTGGAATATGTGCCGTTAACCTTATAACCTGTATATGACTTTCCAAGATCGAGATTTACAAATTGTTTAAGTTCATCAACTGTGATTCCAATAATCTTAGTGTCTCCTGCCTCGTTTTGAAGTTTTACATAGTGTGTGCCAACAGCATTTTGATTGAATTTATATTTCAAAATTCTGTCTTGTGCAAAGATGTCTGAGCCTTTGTTTTGCATGTTTTCAGCATAGATGATTTCTGTGCCGACCTTATCAGATTGAGGCCTGTTGCGTTGAATGGAAATCGCCTCGCCACTTACTACTGTAACTGAATAGGTTGTTGGAACTTTGTTGATTTCAATCGCAAACTCGGCAGTTCCGTTTATGGCAGGGTTGACAAGTTCAAAGATAAGCACTTTGTTATTTAAATCATCAATTGTTGTGTTTGTGATAATGTTACTGCCCGCTCCAATCACTGAACCATCAAATGTAACTCTAAGATTGTTAAGACTTGTGATATTGATTGTCCATTTTTGTGCAATAGGTTTCTCTTTTGCCACTTCTGTTGTCAAGTCGTCAACTTGAATTCTTGCACCAGTTGCAAAGTCCGCAACATTTGTGAAGAAGAATGCATCTGATTGTTTTGCCGTTTCAGATGAGAGATATTCTCTTTCACTTGGATTTTCCCCGTCTGGCTTTGGATAGTTTTGAGTGATTTTTACATTCTCATCAACTGTGTATTGATAATTGAATGTGTAAGAAATTTCTGTGCTTTCATTATTGTTGAAGCGATAAGTTAATGTAAATGACTTTCTGACAATTTCGCCGCCTTTGGCAACATCGTCTGGGGTGATTGATTGACTTTCAACAAGTTGTTCTCCCCAAGCGCCAAATGTGAACTTGCTGTTTACACTGGCTGTTAATCCTTGTGCAGTAATTATATCTGAAAGATTAACATCAAACTTAACTTGCCCAAATCGATGGGTAGGATCTGTAATAATTCTGTTTTGCAAAGTGTTAAGATTTATGCTTGCCTTGACAGTGATTGTAAAGTCAAATGAATAATTGCCTTTTGTTGCTGTGAAGGTAAAATCTTTGTCCTCTGTCAAATGTGCAAATTCAATTGATTCGCTTGTTATTGCATAGAAAGCACCATTCGGGTCTTTCTCTTTCGCTTCTATTGTGTAGCCATCTTTTGAAAAGATTGAACCTTTTTTGTCGCCTTCTTTGGCAAATTTATATGTCTCGCCACCGACAAAAGTTTCGTTTGGTGTTTCTTTGAGATTGCTTGTAAAGTTTACAACAAATCTAAACACGCGTTTTTGCGTTGTGTAGAAGCCAATTTCAACTGTAAAGTCTTTTTTGATGCTTGCTGGAGTTGTGATTGTCAAAACTTTGCCTATTTGTCCTTCTCCTTTTGAAGTAAACTTAAAATTATCAGATAAAATTGTGTCATTTCCCGTGTTTGTGATATACCAATCATAATTGTTAATTTCTGTTTCTGTTAAGCCACCTTTTTCGGCAAGATAGATTGAAAATACTTTGTCACTTTCTGTGTCGTTGACGGTGAGAGTTGTGGTGTAAGTGTTGCTGTTCTTTTGATTTGGAGAAACATTGTCCCCTTCAATACGATATGCATATTGTCTGCCTTGATTGAAGCGGAGTTTATACACAAGGTCACCGCCGACAAGAGAAACGTTGTCACTTTCAAATGATTTGATGATTTCAACTGTAAGGCGGCGTGTTTCGTCAACAAGTCCAATGTTTAATTTTGTATATTTTGTTTTTGGGTCTTGCGTTTCAAAATCTTTGAAGAAATCTAGAACACCATCAGTTTCATAGGCGCTTGTGAGATAATCAGAATCCTTTCCGACAAGTGGACTGGTTGAAGAGATATCCTCATCATAGATGTTGCCAATCTTGTATGAATAAGTTAATGTTTTCCCTTCGATTTTTGGATCTACGAAACGAGTTTTGCCCGTTTTATCTTTATCTGCGCTTTGATCTTTAAGATAACTGTTTGTTTCATCAAATTTTTCGTCAAGGTTGATTTCATAGTGTTTTGTGAGTGCATTGTAATATTTTGAAGATGTGTCAAGATATTCGCCTTCGACTTCAAATGGATATATAACTCCGCCCATTTTGAAGTTTGGGGTCACTTTGACGCGATAATAATATGAAATTAGGTTGTTTCCACTCGAAGTGATTGTAAGGCGCAAAATGACATACACATCTCCAAATGTGTTTTCAAGATTTCCAAGAGTTATTGTGTCATAATATCTGGTGTTGCCCTCGCTTCTAGAACGTTGTGCAATATTGTATTGATCTTGCACAATATCGAGTATCACAGTGTATCTTTGATTGTAATAGAAATAGAAGCCCGATTCATTTTCTTTTTCGTCTATGGTTGTTGTCGAACTACTTGTGCTGGTGTCATGGACAATTTTATAACTTCCGCCAGCGCTCAATTCTTGATATACATTCTTGGCAGTTAAGACATTGCCGTTTGCCATCAAATCAGAGAATGCAATCTCTTCAGTGTTGTCTTTTTCATCTTTGGCTGTGAAATGGTTGTATTGATTGTTGTAATTCAGCAATTTGTCGCCAAGCACACTCACAATAACATTGACTGTCAATCTGATTTCAAGTGTTCCCTCGCCATCTGAAAGTGTCCTTGTGGCAACAATGCTGTTGTCATATTTAATAAAGTTTTTAAAGGATGTGCCGCTGACGGTGATGTGTTGTTCATCTTGTCTGGTTAATGCCCCGCCAGAAACAGAGGTGAACACTGTGTTGTTTGCTGGTTGATAAGATGAAGGCCCGCCGTTTCCGTTTGGCACAAGAATGACATAAGTTTCTTTGTTTTCGCCATACAACACGGTTTCAATTTTTTTATTTTCTTCTTGTTTGAATATTTGGCTTACGTCTGCTGCATAAGAGATGTAAAGTTGAATTTGCAAAGCATTGTCAGATTTATATATGGTTGTGTTATCTCCAATTGTAACAATTCTGATTGCGTTGAAATCTGAATTTCCTGTGACTACATTAAACTTTTGTGCAACAAGTTGTCCAAACTTCAAATCAAGCGTGCCGGTGTTGAGTTTGTATTGATATGTTCCGCTTTCATCTGTTTTTTCGCTTATTTGAATATATTGAGTTGAAGGGTCTTCTGCGAAATTAAAAGTTAACTTTTCAATTGGTATCTCTGTTTTGCCTTCAAAAGAGTTTCCATTGAGATAACCATCGCCATTCTGCCCAAGAGCGCGATAGAATTTATAATTTGTTTCAAATGCTGGCAAATCACTTGCCAAATCCAAAATCACCCCATCTGCACTCTGCGTCAGATCTTCTCGCATTATAATATTTGGATTTATATATATGTTAAGATACAATATTGGAGAATAAGTTGATTTAATATGATAATACACAGCAACGGTGACGGATGTGCATACATAAACTTCTTCAAGATGCAAATATATGTCTGAGCCTTTTTTAATTATCTTGGCAACAGAAGGGGAGCTGCTGTCAACCAGTGTATATGCTCCTTCAGGGTCTTTTTCTTCAGGGTCTTTCCCATCAAAAGCATCTTCCCAAGAGTAATTTTCTAAATGTAGTGTGTTGGAAAAAGTTGTGAAATCATCAAGTTTGTATTCATAATTTCCAAAAAGTGCAATTTCTTGTGAATTGTTTGGACTTGAAACGAGATATGATTCATATTGCTTGGTGAAGCGTGAAAAGTCAGGTTTAATCTCGACATCTGAAATGCATTTAAACACAAAAGATATTCTAAACAATCTTGAACTGTCAGTTATCACAAACTTCAATTCAGTATCACTGCTGAACACATTTAAAAATTTGATTGATGTAATTGGTGTAGTTTCAATTCCATCATCTGTCAAACTCAAAGTGTCGTTGAATTGCAACATCTTTGAAAGTTCATCTTTGCTTGACAGCATTGCAAACCATTCTGGGTCAAGAAGGAAAATCACATCGGCGTAACCGTTTTGGTTTTGGTGGTCGTCTTCTTTCCCATGCCCCTCACCTGTCTTATACACGTGGACAAGTTTGTTTAGTTCAACGCTTGGAGTGGTGTTCTTTGTAGGATTGATGACTTTTTCGACTATGACAGTTCCGTTGTTTAGAGAATCTGTCCAAGTTGTTGCCGTCAGGTCTCTGTCGCTGTCATAATCGATATGATTAATGCCTTTTCCTGTGATGTTAAATTCAAATCTCACAGAGCCAAGTCTGTCGCCCGTTGGAACATTTTGTTCGTCATATACTTTGACAAAATAATCATCTGTGTTTTCTGTGATTGCATTTTCAACAATATACGCGCGAAGATAAGTTGGCTTTCCGTTTGCTGTTGGAGAAAGATTTACGATTTCATTTAAAAGTTGTGAGCGGCCGATCGCCCCAGCCGTGACAGGATTGCCATTTTCATCTTCTTCAACCAGACGAATGCTGTAAAGCCCCTCAGCAATATCGTTGTCATATTGGTCTTTTAAAGTGAAAGTCAAAAGTTTGTTTAAAATTTCAATTGCGTTTGCCCCACCTGATAGACCAAGTGCATCTCCCCATGACGAAATATCTGTTTCTCTGCCTTCTTTGTCAACCCAATTGATTGTGGTTGTGTCTGAAATATCGACCTTAAGTGTGTGTTGTGTAGTGGTGGTTGCAGAGCCAAAGAATTCTTGATATCTCCCCTCGATGTAATATTTGCCATCGCCGCCTTGGACATCATAATATGGCTGTGGATAATAAATATTCATGGTTGTAACAGAAGGGTCGTCTTCTAAATACATATCTTTATATTGCTTTTCAACGCCATTATTGTAAACAAGGCGCAATTTAATCGGTTTGCCCACATCCAAATTTGAATAGTTGTCTAAATGTTCTTGTGTGAATGCCGTTTCGTTGATTGCAATTCTTCCTTTGAATTTTGTTCCCTCTACATTAAGCGATTCAAGTTGCAAATAATCAATGTCATAAACATTATTCAGTGTGTCCAAACATTCTATTGTAAGATTTTTGTTTTGGAAAGCCTGTATGACTTTGTCATTTGTTGTTGGATCACCATCACTATTAACCGTCAAATTAAACTCAATCATATCAAGTGATGAGCCGCTTGCCGATCTGTTTATTGCAGGCACATAATATTTGCCATCTTTGTATGGCGTAATGCCTCTTTCTTTAACAAATGAGAAAGATGGTGTCATATTGACAATTGAAAGAGCGCTTTCAACAATAACGGCTTTTGGCGTGCTTAAGTTTACAATCTTGTAAGTGCCTTCTCCGTCCAAATATGGATTGTGGTCAGCATCTGTTCTTATAGTTGCCGCCAAAACAAGCGCTGTTGAAGAATAACTTCTAAGAGCATACAAAAGTGAAGTTTCAAGTTCATATAATTCATAACTGTCTTTGTCATAACCCTGAATTTTTAAACTTAAAGGTTGATCTTTATAGTCTTTTGTGTATGTATGAACTGATTTGTATGGGAAAACATTTTTGACGACATCCTCAGCACCACTAATTGTTGGGAACATCAAGAAATATCTCACAACATCATAGATGTTTGCTTCATTGAGTGGATTGAGATATTCATTGAGGTCAACAACGGCAGTTTTTGCAGTCCCCTCACTGTCATAGGTGATGTTCATTGTAATAACGGAAGATTCAGAAGTTTCTTTCCAATAAGGTGGCTCTTCATAAGTCTGTTCCTTTATTGTAAGTATTGCACTCTTTTCTTTGTCAGCACCAAATTCATATAATGAAACAATCTTCCCCATTTCATTTTCATAGAAGAAGTTTATTGCAAAGGTTTGTGTTGAAAGATCCTTTGTTGCATTGAAGCGCCAGAAATAATCTCCACTGTTTTTTGGAGTTGTGTTTGGCAAAATATAATAAGAATATTGGTCTGTGCTGTTATATTTGCCGCCTTTTGCATCCTCTAAAACAAACTGAAGTTCTGTAATGTCGCCGGTTTCTTTGTCAACTTGCATAACCTTGTCGCCCTCAATTACAAGATCATTAATATCAATATCTTCAGGCATTTTAATTCCAACATTTGCAACAAGATATGGCTTTTCCGTGTCGCTTGTGTCATAGACAGTGATGCCCAAAGTGTCATCGCCGTTTTCTGAATTTGCAGTGAGTGTGTAATATTTGTCAACATAAACAGGGTCAAGTGGAACAGAATCGTAACTTCCACCATTTTTCAATTTCAAAGAATCCTTGTTCACCGTCACATCAACAACTTGAATTTGGAATGTGTATGTGACTGCTCCCGCAGGATTTCTGCCAAAATAACTGAGCATGGCAGTGTTGTATTCCAAAGGATTTTCGTCTTTAAGATTTTGATTTTCATAACTTTCTTCAATTTCTTTTAAAGCAAGTTGTCTGTAATAAGAATTTGCAAAAGTGTAAACTGTCACTTCATCCACACTGCCATTTTTTGAATATGCTTCAAAGTGGCCAGTGTTCCAGTTTCTTCTGATGCCTGAAGTTGAAAAATCATAGAAATATTCTTTCTTTTGAGTGTTGTCAGAGAAAACAAACTGACTTTGCTCAGGTTTGAAATCAACTCTAAAATCAAACACAGAGCCAATCGTCACTGTCTGAAAATTGTTGAAAACTGTGGAAGCACCTTGATCAACCCCCACTTCAATGTTTGAAACAGGAACATCCACTGCCACAGTGAATGAAAGGTGTGGAAGTTCAACATTTTCAACAGACTCCGCCGTCAAACTTTTAAAGCCGCCAATGACAATGTCTGCATCCAACTCGCTGTTGTAATCTCTTCCAAGCGTGACTTCAAAAGGTTTCCCAATTGTGACATATTCTGGCACGGTCAAAATGCGGTCATTGTCTGTTATGTAGCCGTTTTTAGTTGTCGAGCCATCTGTAAATTTAAGTCTAATCGTTTTTTCAGTGACATCTGCGGTTGTGGTGTTGACAACAAGTTTAAAATCATTTGCAACATAAAAATTGTTGTTCCCACTCACAAACCCTTCACTTCCATCAGCAAGAGATATTGATAAATTTTGCGGCTCAATAATCTTTTTGTTTAATTGCCCAGAAAGAAACATAATAAGTGTGACCACTCCAATCACACACACAAAGCCTACCAGCACAAGCAGCAGCGTTGCCCAAATGCTTAACACTCCTCTTTTTCTTTTCATATCTCTCCTTTGATAAGGCAAAATTAGTGTTTGCCAATTGGTAAAATAAATACTGAAATTTTACAATTAAATGCGCACGAATTTTATACAATTTTATTTTAACATTTTTGAAATTAATTTCGCAACTAAATTAAGCATAAAAAATTAAATAAATATTAAATAAAATAAAAATTAAAGTTGACATAAAAAGATTTTTCGGCTATAATAAAAAATATGAAAACAAATTTGGAAATTTACAATTATTTAAATATCGTAAATCGCCGTGTGGGAAAGGTGTATAAATTGACGGGGTTGTGCCCTTTGTCAAAGGATTTTTCGGCGGATGAAGAAGAAATTAAGCGAATTTTATTTTTAAAACAAATGGAAAATAAAATAATTTTCCCGGAATTTATTTTTAATAATAAAAAAATAATAAAAAATTATTTTGAAATGTCGCTTTATAATTGCAAAAAATTGAAAAAAAATAAAAATTTAAAGAAAATTTTATCTGAAGATTTTTATAAAAAACTTGTCAATTATCTTTCAATCAGAATTGTTTTGACAAGGCTTGTCCTGAAAGATTTTCGCGGGCAGGAGATTGATGAAACAAACGCCTATCAAGAAGTGTTTAATCTCGATCCGATTTTTGGCGAAATTTTAAATAAAATTTATTTGCCTGACTTTGATTTCAATGGCACAGTTGAACATTTGGAAGAAAATTACAACCTTTCATACACTCAAAAACTTGAAGAAATAAACAAAAAAGAAAGGCAAAAAAGAAAACAAAAACAACCTGCAGAAATTCAGCCAAAAATTCAAAAAACACAGAAAAAAGAGGCAAAAAACGTTAAAAAAACTGAAAAAAACGTGGAAAAAGTGAAAAAAGAGCCCGTTTTGACTGAAAAACCAAAAACGGCAAAACTTACAAAAACGAGGGTAAAATGATTCAAGCAATAAATGTGTCACTTGCATTTGGTGGCAGAAAATTATACAAAGATGTAAACTTAAAATTCACAAAAGGCAACTGCTATGGCATCATTGGTGCCAACGGGGCTGGAAAATCAACTTTTTTAAAAATTCTCACCGGTGAAATCGAGCCAAACACCGGCGAAGTTTTTATCACGCCGGGTGAAAGAATGTCTGTTTTGGAACAGAATCAAAACAAATATGACAGCGAAACCGTTTTAAACACCGTTCTTCTTGGACATAAGCGCCTTATGGAAATTCAGGCAGAAAAAGACGCCCTTTATGCAAAAGCAGATTTTTCGGATGAAGATGGCATTCGTGCCGGCGAACTTGAAACCGAATTTGCCGAACTTGGCGGATGGGAAGCAGATGGACAAGCCAAAACACTTCTTCAAAATCTTGGAGTTGGCGAAGAACTTTTTGAAAAGACTATGAGCGAACTTGACGCAAAAATAAAGGTGAAAGTTTTGCTTGCTCAGGCGCTTTTTGGCAATCCAGACATTCTTATTTTGGACGAGCCGACAAACAATTTGGACTTTAAAACCATTCGTTGGCTGGAAAATTTCTTGCTTGATTTTGAAAATATTGTCATCATTGTTTCGCACAATCGTCACTTTTTAAACAAAGTTTGCACACATATCTGCGATGTTGACTTTGGCGAAATAAATATGTATCTTGGAAACTATGACTTTTGGTATGAAACAAGCCAACTTCTTGCAAGACAGGCAAAAGAACAGAACAAAAAGGCGGAACAGCGCGCAAAAGAACTCAAAGACTTTATCGCACGTTTCTCGGCAAATGCTTCTAAATCCAAACAAGCCACAAGCCGCAAGAAAGAACTTGAAAAACTCACTCTTGATGATTTGAAGCCATCTTCACGCAAATATCCATATGTTGACTTTAAATATGAACAAGAAATTGGAAAAGAGATTTTAAAAGTTGAAAATCTCACCAAAAAAGGCATGTTTAAAAATTTGTCATTTACAGTGGAACATGACCAAAAAATTGTGTTTTTATCTGCAAACAGCCTTGTTTTGACAACTCTTTTCAATATTTTGGCAGGAAAAGAAGAGGCTGACAGCGGCACTGTTAAGTTTGGCAAAACAATAAAATGGTCTTATCTTCCACAGGATAATCGCGAATATTTTGAGGGCTGTCACCTGTCCATTGTGGATTGGCTTAGACAGTATTCAAAAGATAAAACAGAAAGTTATGTGCGCGGCTGGCTTGGAAGAATGCTCTTCTCTGGCGAAGAGAGTTTGAAAGAAGTGAATGTCCTTTCCGGCGGCGAAAAAGTGAGATGTATGCTTGCAAAAATCATGCTTGAAAGCGGAAATCTTTTGATTCTCGACGAGCCTACAAATCACCTTGACCTTGAAAGCATCACTTCCCTGAACAAAGGCATGCAAAATTTCAAAGGCGCAATGCTTTTTGCAACCGGCGACCAAGAAATTATTGAAACTGTCGCAAATCGAATCATTGACATTGTGGACGAAAACACCATCATCGACAAACAGATGTCATATGAAGAATACATGGAAAAATACAAAAATTAAGGCTATTTTTTCGCTTTTTACATCAAAATTGTTGACAAAAAGCAAAAAATGACATAAAATTGTTTATGCAATGACGGAATTGGCAACTCCCGAGCAAACGCTTGTCGGCGTAAAGACATAAATGAGGTGAATTTTCACGAATTAGGGTGGAACAGCGGTCATTTAATCGCCCCTATGCATAAAGGCATAGAGGCGTTTTTTAATCTATGCAAATTTAAAAGGAGAAAGTTATGGAACTTAAAAACATGGACAAAATTGTAAACGTCTGCAAGGCGCGCGGCTTTGTCTTTCCAGGAAGCGAAATTTATGGCGGCTTTGCAAACACTTGGGACTTTGGCCCCGTTGGTGTGGAACTTAAAAACAACATCAAACGCGCATGGTGGAAACGCTTTGTGCAAGAGGACGCAAACACCTATGGCGTTGACGCAGCCATTTTGATGAATCCAACAGTTTGGAAGGCATCAGGGCATGTTGACAGTTTTGGCGACCCGAAAATGGACTGCAAAAACTGCAAAACGCGTCACCGCGCCGACACTTTGATTGAAAATCACAGCAAAGGAACTGTCAGCGCCGAAGCAATGACAAACGAAGAGATGGAAAAATACATCGAAGAGCATGATGTTCGCTGCCCCGTTTGCGGCAAACGTGACTTTACGCCTATTCGAAAATTTAATCCAATGTTTACAACCTCCCGCGGAACACTTGAAGCGGAAGCCGACACAGTTTATCTTCGCCCTGAAACTTGCCAAGGCGAATATGTCAACTTTTTGAATGTTCAAAGAACAGCGCGTGCAAAAGTGCCTTTTGCAATCGCTCAAATTGGAAAATCTTTCAGAAATGAAATCACGCCAGGAAACTTCCTTTTTCGAACAATCGAATTTGAGCAGATGGAACTTCAAAAATTCTGCAAGGCAGAGGACAGCATGAATTTTTATGAAGATTACAAAGTTCGCGCAAAACAATTTGTTGAAGATTTAGGCTTGAAAGACGAACATTTGCGCTTCCACGACCATGACAAACTTGCCCACTATGCAAAAGCAGCGTGCGACATTCAATATCTCTTTCCAATTGGCTGGCAAGAACTCAACGGCATACATCATCGCGGCACTTGGGATTTATCACGCCACCAAGAATTCAGCGGCAAAAGCATGCTTTATCTCGACCCTGTGACAAACGAGAAATTTCTTCCAACTGTAATTGAATATTCAATCGGAGCGGACAGACTTACACTTGCACTTTTGTGTGAAGCCTATGACGAAGAAACTTTGGAGGGCGGCGACACACGCGTTGTTATGCACCTGCACTCTGCAATCGCACCTTATAAAGTTGCTGTGCTTCCACTTCAAAAAAATCTTTCAGATAAGGCAAAAGAGGTGTTTGCAATCTTGTCCAAACAGTTTATGTGTGACTATGACGAAGCGGGCTCAATCGGAAAGCGCTATCGCCGTGAGGACGAAATCGGCACTCCTTTCTGCGTGACAATTGATTTTGACACACTTGAAGATGACACCGTGACAATCCGTGACCGTGACACTATGCAGCAAATTCGCTTAAAAATCAGCGAACTCTGCCCTTACATTCAATCAAAAATCAGTTTTTAGTTTTCTTTCCACAAATCTAAGCAATAATATTCTGAAACAAGTTTGATAAGCTCACCTGCGGTGGGCTTATCATTTATTGTAAACAAATTCATGTTGAACATTCTGTTTAATTCTAAAAAGCCTGTTGTGTCATAGCAAAGTTCAATTGCAGTGCGCATTGCTCTTTCTATGTTGTTGCTTCTTTCAACTCCATTCTTTGCCGCAATAACCTTATACAGCCCATTACACAAATTTTCAATCAGTTCTGGATGGAATATTATTTCTTCCGAACACTGACAAAGATATTTATATCCCAACATATCACATTTGATTCCAATACGAATAAAGGCCTTTTTGACAACCTTTTTAATTTCTAACAACTTTTCTTCACTCATAAAAACTCCTAAAAAAATATACAAAAGCCGAAGCCTTTGCTATTATATCTTGTTTTTTCTACAAAAACCAACAAAAAGCACGTCCGATTATGTCTAACTTTGTCGAATTATGCGATATACAATTTCAAAATATAATATTCCGCAATCAAGCGGATAAATTCTGCATTTCTTGGAGTGTATGTAGGATAAAAAACTTGAAAACCATAAAGTTTGTTGATGTTTGCAAGTTTTCCAGATTTTGAAGCAAGCGCAATTGAGTTGCGGATGTCTGAAACAACTCTTGTTTCAATTTCAATATTGTTTTTGTCTGCAACTGCCTTGTATAATTTTGGCAAATTGAAAATAAGTTTTGGATTTGAAATAACTTTTACTATTGCATCAAGCAAAAAATCAAAGCCGTTGTGTTTTTTGTTGATTCCAAGTTGTTCCAAGGCATATCTTGCAACATTTTCTTTAGTTTCTTTCATATCAAACTCCTTTTAAAAACAAATAAAAAAGAGATTAACAAGCGCCATCTTTTTTAAATTCCAACAGACCAAGCATATAACTTTCCGCAACTGTTCTGATAAGCCCGCCGACAGTCGGCTTGTTGTTTAATTTTAAAAAATCTTGTGAAAAATCCACGCGCGCATATGTCTTTTTCTCAAAACAATCGTCAAGGGCATGCCTCATGCATCTTTCCACACTGTCCGTCTTTTTAACATGATATTTTTCGCCAACTTTTTTATAAAGTCCATCACACAGATGATTTAAAAGATTTGGATTTTCAATTGCATAATTGACGGCATCGCAAAAATAATTAAACCCATGCATGTCGCATCTGATTCCTATTTTTAAGAAAGTCAATTTTATAATTTTTGCCCTTTCAAACTCCTCTTCAGTCATGGCAGCCATCCTTTTAATCTTAAGTGAAAAATTCATCAATTTCAATCATATTCTAGCACACTTTTAGCAAAATTCCAAACGATTTGATAAAATTTACAATATTTTTTAATATTTTATTTTTTAATTTTATTTTTTGTAATATTTGTCGAAAACAATTCGACAAATAATCGTTATGTTTTCATAACGAACACCTTATAAATAAAGAAATGTAGAAGATTATTTTTCAAAAAATCTTCTACATTTTTTCTTTTAAATTTTGGCTGATTTTTTTGCAAAATTTTTTCTAAATTGACAAATTAACATCTCCTAAAACATACCAATTGTTTGCATTTTTGCCCTCGCTGCCAAGCAGATATGTTGGATTTTCATCTTCTTCGTTTACAAAAAGCCCCACCGCTAAAGTGTATTCTCCGGCGGCCATTTTTTCGTCAATTGTAAGATGAACTGACTGTTGAATTTTTGTGTCCGGAAGCCAAGTTTTTGGATTCAAATCTGTCAATTTTTTTTCAACAACTTCTCCGTTTTCATCCAAAAGTCCAACATACACCAAACACTTTTCATATATTGGCGCAACTCCATCGTTGGCAAAAGTCAGATTTATTGTTGTACAATCACCAAGTTTCATATTGCGGTGAAACTGCGCCTGTTTTAATCTGAAATAATAGCCCATTCTGTTGGCAAGATATGCGCAATATTCTTTGTTGTTTTTAAACCAATCTTCGTCCAACTCAATGTAGGATGGCTTTGCAATATCTATTGCCTTTTGAAGTTCTGTGTTAAACTCCTCTTCTTCGTTTGGAATGTAATCTTTATAATTCCCCGCATATTCAAACACAACCGGCAATTTCCCATAACATTTTGCAAGCATATCAAGGCCATTTGTGTATTTTACAATTCCATCTCGCCTTAAACTCACGCCCTCATCGATGAGTTCTTCATACACCTCGTTGAAATCTTCTTCTCCCCATGGATTGAACAAAAGCGTGTCAGGGAAAGCCTCCATATACGGTTTTACATAGTTTTCTCTGAAAAATTCGGGCGTTATTTTCTCTTTTTTCATGTAGTCACGGTCATCAACTTCTATATGATATAGGTGCTGCTCACCCCAATTTCCATATGACAAAATATCGATAAAGGCAATTCTTTCATCCCCGTTAAATTTGTCACCCAGCGCTTTGACAAACTTGTTCACGCATTCCAAATAAACAGGGTCTGTCCATGACGGCACTTTTTGATAGATGCCGCTTTCAAGTTTTGCGTCATAACTTTTTGCACCTTTTTCAAAAACATATTGCGGAGTCACGTATTCAAGGTCCGCCGAAGTGTTGACACACATCACGCCAAAGGCAAATTTTTTGTTTCGTTTCGCATAGGATTCAATCTTGTGTTCAATTTCATCAAAATGATAATCCCCCTCCGTCGGCTCAATTTTCACCCAATTAAATCTGTGATAGCCAATCGAAACATAGTCCTCTGCTCCGTTGTAAATCATTGTTCCATAGTCCACAAAGCCTTTGCCCGGATTTAACAAAACTTCGTCTGTATCAACAAAATTTTTTGTTGTTAAATCCGTTTTCTTTGGAATAAACAAAGGAATCAGTGCGGCGGTTATCGCCACAACCAACAAAATCGCAACAATTGAGATAATCTTCTTTTTCATATCTTTATTATATCACCTTTTCCACTTTGTGTTTTAAGTTTTTTTGATTTTATCAAATCTTGAATCCAGAAAGGGCAAGATAATATTATGTAAATTGGAATTAAATAAACAAGCGCCGGCACAATCAGCCACAACACCGGGAAATAAAAAGGCTTGCCGTTGTTTATGTGAAAAGCGTCTGTTTTGAAAAATTCTGGAACAAGTGGATCAAACATAAATTTCACCGCATCAAATTCTGGACGAATTCCAAACACAAAACTGCTGTTTCTAAATCCCCTGTCTAATAAAGCAGAATAATCGCATTTAACCAAGCCAACTTGGATTAAAAAACACTCGTTGGCAGCAATGATCCCCTCTTGCAATAAAAAGAAAAGTGGAATCACCCAGAAAAATTTTAGTCGCGGCCTATACACGCCTAAAATTGCGGCAAGCAGCACAACCGTCAGCATCCCCACATGACAAAAATAAAATCTGAAAACATCAAAAGTGAAAGGCATTTGATTTAACGCTTCTGTTGGCAAAAACAATCCGCCAAGTCCGCCACACATACAAATAAAAAACATATAATCATGCAAAACATTCTGTTTTTTTATCAAATAAATAAATGGGCAAAAAACTGTTGAAACTGCGCATATGTTTTGCAGGGTTGACCTGCTTAATGCCGAGGGTTGATTGTTTATATATGGCACAAAAGCCTGTTTAACAAAATGCAAAGCAAAATTTAAAAACAATATGACAAGCAAGACAATTCTCACAACTTTCTTGTCTTTCTTTCTTAAAATAAGCCATAGCACAAGGATAAAAATTATTGCAAATGCAATATACATAAAATAAAATCCGTTGCCAAGTGTTATTTTCATATTATAAGTTTAAACTTTTTTTCTGAAAATTACAAACATTTTAAAGAAAAAATAAATTGAAGATTTATGTATATATTATATTATAAAATATACTTTATTACCAATTTATTTGACAAATCCCCCCCCCGCAACTTATAATAAAAGGGAAAAAAAGGAGCCTTTTTATGCTTAAAGTAAAAAATCTTTCAAAAAAATATCCTAAAAATGAAAATTTTTCAGCACATAATATATCTTTTTCTGTTGAAGCAGGTGAAGTTGTGGGGCTTGTCGGCAGCAACGGTGCGGGGAAATCCACAATTATCAAAAGCATAATTGGCGTTTTGCCTTTCCAAGAAGGAGTCATTAAAATTGACGGTTTTGATATTGTCAAACAAAGCGAACAAGCAAAAAAGCATATCGGCTATGTGCCAGATGACCACTCTGTTTATGAAAAACTCACAGGGCGAGAATATATAAACTACATAGGCAGCATTTATGGTGCAACCAAAGAACAGAAAAAATACACTCTTGAAATTCTTGCTAAAAAGTTTAACATAGATCACGCGCTTGACATACAAATTGCAAATTACTCTCACGGAATGAAGCAAAAAATTTGTATTTTGGGTGCAATTGTTCACAATCCATCTTTATGGGTGTTGGACGAGCCTATGGTGGGGCTTGACCCACAAACTATGCTTTTGCTTGTTAAGTTTATTAAAAATTATGCCAAAAACAGGCGTTCTGTTTTGTTTTCTTCTCACAGCCTTGAAACAGTGAAAAAAGCGTGCGATGTGGTGATTTTTATTAAACACGGCGAAATTGCAAAGATTGTTGATTTGCGAAAAGATAAAAATGTTGATTTGGAAAAAATATTCATGCAAGTAAACGAGGTGGACGATGTTTGATTTCATTCGTTTGCAACTTAAACTGAAATGGGGCTTAAACCGCAACAACAGCAAATCAAATGCATTTATCACTTCGCTTGTGGCACTTGTCGCTATTGCAATTGTGCTTGCTCTTGTTTGGGGGCTTTCTTTTGTGCTGCAAACAAGCATAGCAGTCACAGCAAAACAACTGTCTGTGCTTTATTTAACAATCAGCATGATTGGGCTGACAATTGTTGCAACAAGCATGCAAGTGAAAAGGCTTTACAGACCTGCAGATTTGACTATAACTTCTCGTTTCCCGCTCAGCCCACTTAAAACTTTTGCCAGCGCTTTGATTTTAAATTACATTGACCTTTTAATCTACTCCACAATATTGCTTGTCCCTATGATGCTTGTATTTGGCTTTGCAATGAATTGCATAAGTGTGAGTTATGTGTTTGGAATTATTTTGGGCATAATCTTTTTTACTGTTGTGCCTTTTGCACTTTCAATTTTCCTGGCAATTCCAATTATGTATCTTGGCGCTCTGCTGAAAAAACACAACATTATCAGTCTTGTTTTGTTTATCCTGTTTTTAGTGGGATTGTTTGTCGCCTATTATTTCATTTTGAATGCACTTGCACAATTTTTTATTCATCGCAATTGGGAAATTGGCACGCTTGAAATTTGGCAAAATTTGATAAACGGCCTCAACGCATATTACAACCCTGCATTTTACATTGCAAACATAATGTTTTTTGACCAATTTTGGATTGGGCTTGGCGCAACGCTTGGGATTGGGCTTGTTTTTATCACTATCGGCGTTTTGATTGCAAAAAATGTTTACACCAAAATAAGGACAAAAGTGCTTGATGGCGGAGAAGATGTTTACAAAAGATTTTCACAAATTGACAATCTAAGCGGCTCGCAAGCAATTTTAAAGCACACACTAAATGAAATCATACACACCAAAACTTATTCATATTTTTATTTAGGTGTTGCAATTGCCACACCCGTCATGGTTTTCTTCTGCAACAGATTGGCAAATGTCGTTGGCACAGCGCAACTTGGCTCTGGCGTCACTTTTGGCGCATCTATGATTGTCATTTCAGTGTTTATGGCAATGATAAGCTCTTTCGCTGCAACAATATTAAGCATTGAAGGGAAAAGATTTTATATAACAAAAATCATTCCTGTGAGTTATCGCAAACAACTGCTTGTTAAAGGCTCGGTGAATGTGATGGTCAGCCTTGGGGTTTTGCTTATAAGTTCAATTGTTTTGGTGGCATTGCAATTTATCAATTTGACAGAACTTGCTGTGCTTGTATCTTCACAAATTTTATTCAGCATAGGTTTGGTGTTTAACGGAATAAATTTAAATCTTGCAAATCCAAATCTTAAACCAAAGGCAAATGGCGAGGCGGAAGAGATAAACATCACCTTTATGCTTATAATCGGGCTTTTAATGGCTGCATTGTTAGGTGCGGGCGGATTGCTTCTGCCAAAAATTTTGCCTGTGGTTTATGCTTATTTGATAATAATCGCTGCTGCATTTATATATTCAATCATAAATATACTTATTTTCTGGTTTACAGTTGACAAGAAATATAGAAAAATTAATATTTAGGAGTGAATTGTTATGAAAAAACTAATCACATCAATCATCATTGTTTTGCCACTGATAATTTTGATGATATTGCTTGTAAGTGGAGCAATTATGAGTCTTTCTGTGCATATTTATGTTGAATCAGTTGAATTGACATCAGACAGCACAATATATTTGGTTATGGACGATGAAGAAAATCCTCCAACCTATGACCTGGGTGCCGAAGTCACAGTTTTGCCTTTGAAAGCAACAAATCGCAATTTGAATTTCAAAAGTGACAATCAAGAAGTTGCAACTGTTGACGCAAACGGAAAAATCACAGCAGTGTATTTTGGCGAAACTTACATAACAATTTCCAGCAAAGAAAATACATATGCGACCGCATCCAGAAAAGTTGTTGTCACAGACGACAAAGTGCATAAATTGGAAATCCTTTCAAACTACAACAGCAACATGTATGAAGACGAATCTCAAACGCTTTCAGTTTATGTTTATCCAAAAGAGGCAGAAAATCAATATATCACATGGTCTTGCTCAAACTATAGTGCTTTGCAAGTGAATCAAAACGGCAGAATAACCGCTGTTGGTGCAGGAGTTGCAAAAGTGACCGCAACCTCTGTTGAAAATCCAAAGATATCCGCTTCCGTTGAAATAACTTGCTATCCGCGATTGAAAGAAATACAATTTGACAGCGAATCTGTTTTGACATCTAAAAAATCTGAAATTTTCCCAGAACTCAACATAAAGCCAAACAATTTTGGCATGACAACTGAATATCGTTCTGACGATGATGAAGTTGCAACAGTTGACGATCTTGGCAATATAACTTTCCACAAGCCAGGGCATGTGAAAATAACTGCACGCGTCACAGATTATGCCAACAATTTCCTTGAAGTGAACAAAGAATACACTTCCACTTATGGCTATTATCTTGGGCCACTTTTTACAGAGAAAAATTATACAGTAAATTATGATGAATACAGCCACGGCGAAGAATTGCCGATTTACATTGCCACTGCCCCTGAGGGTGCTTATCAATTGATTCAGAGAGTGACCTACACCACAGATGGCGTTTTGAATTTCAATGAAGAAACTAAAAGGTTTTACTTTGTTGGACAAATGCCAAAAGGAGTGACCTTTGTTGATGTGACAGTGCATGCGACAGTTTATGATGCCGTCAATTACAAACTAAATGAAAGCCATGTTGACACTTTCCGTTTAAATGTCAATCGTGACGCAACTGAAATTTCAACCTCTTACAACGGAATAGAAACAACAAACATTCAAACATCCAAAAAACAAATCACTTTCTCAAATGATGACAAAAGGCCATCTTTATCAACCATAAATGTTGAAATTGGCCCTGAAAATCACACAAACAGAATTGAATATCAACTTGAAACAACAGATGTGGCATCACTTGACAACGGAGTTTTAACCTTCAATAAATCTGGCAGCATCAAAGTGAGTGTTGTGCTCTACAAAGCAGACAACACCGTCAATATTTCAAAAGAGATTGACATTTCTTACACTTCACTTGCAAACAATGAAAAAGAAATCAATGTTGGCATGGATGACAGTGCAATAAATGTGACTTTGAATATGTCTGACGCGGACACTCAAGACACGGGCATCATCTATTTCACCACACCACAAGATACAAGCGTTGAATACAATCTTGTAAGTGGCATTGGTGTTGTTGAACTTGTCCAACAAAGCGAAACGGGAAATTACAAAATCAGCCCTCTTAAAGGTGGTGAAGCAAACATCCAAATTGTGTTGCATTATTTAAACGCCGAAGCCGAAACAACAAAAATTTGGGACATAAATGTATATGTTGACTATCATGTGACGGAAGATGATTTTGCAATCGCCTTTAATGGTCAGTCAACAAAAACTTTCCGCACAAGCAAAGATTTTGTCAATTACAGCGTGGCAGTTTCAAATGTAAATGGCTGTATGGAAGGAAAAGATTTGTTTATCGTTTATGATGGACATGAATATCAAATTGAAAATTTTGAATCTTTCTCAAACAAAATAGATTTTGCTGAGAAAACAGACTTAAACATCACTTTTGAAGTGCGTTACAAAAAAGAGTTCGATGAAAAATATTCTTTGTCAGACGGGCTTGGCTTGTGTGTTGTTCCAAGAACAATATCCACCACTCATGGAAATTTGGACGACTATCCTGTTGTAACTTATGAAGAAGGTCGTCTTGTGCCAGAGCAAGAAAACAAACTCACTTTTAAAGACCTTCACGATAAAATTGTTTTGACGATTGACGAAAATTTCACTCCTCAAGATTTTGACATAACACAAAACATTCCAACACTTGTGTCCACTCCATATGTTGATGTTGTAATCTTAAACAACACCATCACCCTCACAAGCAAAGACAGTTGCAAAAGCGACACAATGTATTTGACAATTGGCGGAAAAACTTTCACTCTTGTCATCGAGTCAATTTCAAAAGCTGACACAATCAACGTTTCTTTTGACAACGAAGAATTGAATGACACAGACTCTTACACGACAATTGCAGACGAATTATTCTTTGATGTTGATATATCAAGAAAAGATGGCAAAAACATCAGCAACAACACAGTGGAATATTCTTTTGACAACAACTCTTGGCAAGAAGTGGTCATCGAAAATTATAAAGTTAAGGTTGCAATAAATGACGATGTAGAGCGCATTTATTTCCGTTCTGCAGACGAAGGTGTTTCCACTTGCATTAAATTGAGTAAAATAAAATTAGATGATTTTCAACTTAAAATTTCCACAACAAGTCAAATCGCATTTTTTGACAGCGTGAAAGATTTGAAAGAAGAGTTCATCAGCCTGCCGGGCAACACCCAGGGCAATGTCACTCTGTCAATCATCATAGACAACACTCTGCTTTTGGGCGGAGTTGGCAACGAGGACACTTTTAAAAACAATTTTGAATTGGATTTAAACACAACAGGCTGGGCATCAAATTATGACGCAGCCAACGTTGAAATCACCATTGTGTTTGGCGAAATTGAAGGCAGTTTCAACAAATATGTCACATTAAAATACAACACAATTTCCTTGAAACTCAACTTTTCGTTTGTTCAAATTCAATCTATCGAATTTGAAGGCTTTGACAACAAAAATATTTATCTTGGCAATCAGCAAGTGAGATTGTTTGCTAAAAACAGTTATTACAAAAACGCAATAGTAAATTATTTCAAAATGCCATTCTCCGCCCTTGAAAGTGTTGCCCCTCAAAAAAAATCAGCATCAAACGATGACATCACTTGGACATTATCTCGCTGGGTTGGCAACACAGAAACACAAATTATCACCACACAAAAGGGCAGAAAAGTAACCTATTTGGGCAATGAATATAAGATAGACGAAACAACAAACGCTCTTCTGACTTTAGATGGCAAAACTCCGGGCAATATCAAAGATATAATTTGGATTGACACTTACTTTGAAACAGGAATCGCAAGAATTTACTTTGGAAACTTTGCTGGGTTAAGAGAAACAGATGTTCAAAATGACTATTTTGGCAATTTTGGCGACAGTTCAACTTGGACTCAGCCTCAAGAAGTGGTGGATGATAAAAGTGGAAGAAACTTTGACATCTCCGCCGAGAATTCTTTTGCTTTCTTGCGCGTAAATGCTGGCGATGGCACAAGTGGCGATGGCAGCGTGAATTGTCACTTCAATTTCAATGTCCTTGATGACACTTCTCTTGTAAATGTTTTCAACGCAACAGGCTATTACAACAACAGCAAAATTGTGTTACATAACAATTTGTATGGGCCAGGTGAATTGGATGCCGTGGGTGAAGAAACTGCCGAACAAAAAGCAAAGAGAGAATCAGCCGTGCAAAATGACTTGTTTATAAACAGTGCAACAGTAGGTCAACTTAACAAGACTCTTGTCTATGGCAACGGCAATCAAATAAATCTGCAAGCCTTAAACACCGCTCTTTGCACTTCACTAGGTGATTCTGAAAATACAGGCAACAGTTCATTAACTTTCAACACCCTTTACAATGTCACTTTGAAAGGCACAAATCCGGCAGATTCCGTAAGTTGCAAAACCCATAAAATTTTATTGAAAATAGGCGGCGCTTATTACTGCAACTTGCAATATTACAGCAAAATGAATCCGATTTCAGGGGCTGATGAAGATAAAATTTTCTTTAAAAACACGGTGCTGAGATATGTCGCAAACTGCGCTTTACAACTTTTTACTGATGGCAAAAGCACTTCAAGAAGAAGAGATGCATATTTTGAAAATGTTGTCATTGCAGAATGCTTGAGAGCAATTTCACTTGAAAACGGCAAAAACAATCATCTGTATTTTAAAGGCTTTTTTGATGTATTGAATTACAACAACAGTGCCGACTTGCAAAGCTCATTCAAAGCCATCAATGGCGGGAACATTTATGCCTCTTTCATTGTTGAAGAAGGAATAATGAGTGTAAAAAATGCCGCAAAAGATTATGTTGAATGGTTTGGGAAAAATGCTACAAAAGCCACACAAGAATATAGATATTATGTAAACATGATTATCACTGAAACGGGCGGCCCGGCAACTTTCTATCGTTGGGAAAATGATCAATATTTGCAAGATGAAAATAAAAATAATTTAAGTAAATCAACACTCTCTTTCTTTGGCTTAGGGTTTGATTTCTATTCATATAATGTGTCCAACACCACAGATGGCGGCGCTTCAAGTTTTACAAACCGAACGATGAGCGAATTGTTCACTGATTCAAGATACATTCGACTTTTGTGTGAATACAAGACAATAAACGGCACAATACTTGTAAAGAATGTCGATCATATTCAATGGCATATGCAAAGAGTTTATCGCGATCCTTCACTTGCCGGAGAAACAACTGACCATATTGAACATCTTAAAGAATCTTTGAAAAATTCGGATGGAAGTTACAGTCCATGGCCGGATGGCTCAAGCGCAAGCGATGCAATCAGCCCTATGGCAAACAAAACACTAAAATTTGTGCTTTTGCCAAACAAAGAAGAATATGTTTAAAAAAGGATGTAAAACACATCCTTTTTTAATTTAAAACATAGTTTTTGTAAAGTGCGTCGATAAAACAGTCGGAAATCAGTTTCATCCCGGCGGTGTTTGGATGAAGAGAATCATTTGCATAAGCCTGCGCTTCCATTCTGGACATATTGTAATAGTTAAACAA
>CANRDW010000007.1 GCA_947629505.1 uncultured Clostridia bacterium | reverse complement strand
CCGTTGTGATATTGCAAGGTGTATGTAGGTTGTGTTGACGAAGGCATGCTGTTAAGCCCACTTAATGTTGCACTGTCGGTCACCTCATCTTGTGGGTATTCGCCATCCTCAAAATACCAATATCCGCCCTCTTCATCTGTCCATTTCAGTTGATTATCTGAAACCTCTTGGAAATATACATAAATATGTTCATTGATATCATTCCATGCATCATATACATTGTTAGGCCCATACACAGTGGTACGTGATCCCTGTATTTTAGAAACTACATATCCTGCATTTGGTGTGGCTATGACATATACAGCTTGATCTCTTAATGCATTAAAAGGAGTATCGCTTGTTACTGTTATCGTTTCATCATAATAATTATTGCCATTTGCAACTGTTCTTCGAGCAGCCACTGTTCCACCAGAGGCTTGACTTGTTCCGCCTTGTTTGTTTAACGTGACAATCGTCACTGTCGTATATGTATAATTTGGCGTCCAATTTGGATAAAGTATTACATCTGCATCTAAATCATATGAATCTATATATGTTGTTCCACTCCCGTCTGGTTGTGTATTCCACCCATTTGGCAATAAACCATATTGCACTGATGTATACATTTTATTTGTAGGAAGTGTAACGGGACTTCCATATCTTTTATACATGGTTTTTGGTAAACCTTCTGTGTTCGCGGCATAGCCTTCGTCAAAAGTTATGGTGTACCGCTGATATACATACAAATAAAGTTGTAAATCCCCGCCTGTCCAGGAATATGCTGTTAAGTTTACATCACTTGATGTGGTTGCTGTTGACCCAAAACTTACAAAATAAGAATTTGATGATGAAACAACTGCTGCTGTGACTTCTTGCGGTGTGGAAAAAGCACTTCCATCTAAAGTGTAACTTACACTTCCGCCCCTTTTGATTTGATATCTATGATCATTTGCATCTATATTCACGCTTGGATATGTTGTGCAAGACTCTTTGTTGGAATAATAATTAATTGTAAGCGTATATTCTTTTTTAGATGCCACTGCTGCCACTGCAGCATTTAAATTTAAATGAATTGCAGGCCTTATATATCTTGATTCTTTTGGATCTACAAATTCATAGTCCCCATTCTCTATAGCGCACACTTTTGTACTTTCGTAATCACCTGTGCGAAGCCAAGTAGGTGCTTCTATTTGCTCAATGGAACAGTCCCAAAGCCCTGAACAGGAACTATATCCCACCTCTGAAAGTGATGGAAGCCACACATAATCATAGTCCCCCCAATCGCTGTATGCCACTTTGCTTGTATAGTCACAGTTATACCATTCACCTGTATAGTCACATAGATAATCATTTGGCAAATTATATGGTATGTCCAACTCATATGCTTGCTCCCATTGCCATAAAAAACTATTCCAAGAAGAATTATCTTCTACGTAAACATTAGCAGGCACTTCAAGAAATTGATTTAAAACTCCTACTGTGAATGGTGCAAAAACAGAATTATAATCTGGATCAAGATAGTCAATAGAACCTTTTCTATTAATGCATGCGCCACCATTGCCTAATACAACACTATGCATATAAGATGATCCATATACATTAATGGGATAATCGCTGTCCATTGAATATTCACCATAATTATTCCAACAATCGCTATCTATAGGATCAAGAAGCCATAATGTGAGAATAACATTCTCTCCATTTGTTGAAACAAATGTCGGAGTCCATACCAAACCCCCAAAGGTAACAGCAATGTCTTGTCTATTATTGGCGTCTCTCATATCTGATGATGTTATATATCCACAATGTGCATAATCCAGCCATCCAGCATTTAAATATTCCAAAAATGTATCAAGGGTCGTCGAGGAAGCCCAAGAACCTGAAAAAGAATATAACAATTCATCAAGATTATCTTGATTGAACCCGCTTCCATTCCATATATCGGGAATTTTAATGAAACCACGATTGCTATCTATATTATCATTTATTTTAGAAGGCTGTTGAAACTCCCCCCCCCGCAAACTTCGTTGTAAATCAAAAAGCCAATTCCTGTTCCAAGCGTGGCAACACCCAGCACAGATGCAAAGATTCGTGCAAAAAGTTTGTTTTTAAACAAATTTTTAAGTTTCTCGAAAAATTTTTTCATATGCTTATTTTATCACATGAAAACAAAATTACAAAATAAATTAACAAAAAAACAGCAAAATTGCTGTTTTTATATTATTCTTCAGTTTCAGATTCGTCCTCAGCGCTTTCAAGTGTGGCTTGTCCACCACTTATTTGCGCGCGAATTGTCTTTTCAATTTCATCCATAATGTCAGGATTCTTTTCAAGGAAGAGTTTGGTGTTTTCCTTGCCCTGTCCAACCTTTTCGTCATTGTAACTGAACCATGCACCAGACTTTTTGATTATGCCAAGGTTGATTGCCATATCAAGCACGCAGCCCGACTTTGAAATGCCCCGACCATACATGATGTCAAATTCGGCAGTTTTGAATGGTGGAGCCATCTTGTTTTTAACAACCTTAACTTTGGTGCGGTTGCCGATTATGTTTTGCCCTTCTTTGATTGTGTCAGTTTTTCTGACATCCAATCTCACGCTTGCGTAGAATTTCAGCGCCTTGCCGCCGGTGGTGGTTTCTGGATTTCCAAACATCACGCCGATTTTTTCACGAAGTTGGTTGATGAAAATGACGGCAGTGTTGCTTTTTGAAGAAACAGAAGTCATCTTTCTAAGCGCCTGACTCATCATTCTGGCTTGCAAGCCCACATGATTGTCGCCCATTTCGCCATCTATTTCTGCCTTTGGAGTGAGTGCGGCAACAGAGTCCACAACAATCACATCAAATGCGCCCGAGCGAATAAGTGTGTCGCAGATGTTGAGTGCCTGCTCACCATTGTCTGGCTGAGAAACATAAAGCGACTTGGTGTCCACGCCAAGTTTCTCTGCATAAGACGGGTCAAGAGCGTGTTCTGCATCGATAAATGCCGCGCGTCCACCATTTTTTTGCGCCTCAGCAACTATATGAAGTGAAACTGTCGTTTTCCCAGATGACTCTGGACCATAAATTTCAACAATTCTGCCTTTTGGAATTCCTCCAACGCCAAGCGCCAAATCAAGCGGCAAACAACCCGTTGAAATGACGTCCACCTTTTGATAAGGTCTGTCACCAAGTTTCATGATTGCACCCTTGCCAAAATCTTTTTCAATTTTAAGAAGCGCCTGTTCAAGAGCCTCTTCTCTTGGGTCTTTTTTGTTTTCTGCCATATACAATCTCCTAATAATACAATTATTTTAACCTATTTATTGAATTTTTCAAAATGATTTCAACACTTTTCTTTCAAAAATTTCAAAAGTTCGAAAAGAGCAAAATTTGATATGCTTTCAAGCCTTGATGCTTTATCTCCCGCAAATTCAGAAGAAAAAATGTGGATTTGCGTTTTGTTTCCAACAGCAACAAAAATTTTGCCGCCGTCACAGTCAAAGCCGACAACAGAAAGTGCAACATCACACTCTCCGAGAAAGTTTTTGACAAGTTCAACCGCTGTTTCTTTTGACTGCGCACCAAACTGAGTCAAAAGGTCGTGTGAAACGCCCGCTGAAACAAAATCGTTATCACTTAAAAGAATTTTTGCATTTTTTAATTCGCCCGCAGCGGCAAGTTTTGCCGAAACAAGCCCAGACGAGATCTCTTCCAACACGACAAACTTTTTCTCGGCTAAATACTTTTGACAAGCCCCCTCAAGCGTGGTTTCGTCAAACGCAAAAACGGCGTCACCAAAACTCTCGGCAAGCGTTTGTTGATCAATATATGTGTCATAATATACAGTATGTAAAAACATATTTTTGGTTATGATTTTATAACTTGTTGAAAAACTTTCAAATTGACTTTTTATGTTTTGAAAACTTTTTCCAAAAATTTGGCAGACATACACATCTTTCTTTTCTAAAAATTCGTCCAAAAATTTGTTGTAGTCAAGTTCAATTGGAATGAAAAGTTTTCTCTTCTCTCCGTCCGTCACAAGCACAGCTTGGCTGTCAAGCAAACTCAAAATACTGTCACTAGATTTGAGCCTTTCAACTGTTTCATCAATCAGGTCGTTTTTGCAAAGAAAAATCATATCGTCAGCATCCGCATCCGATATGAATTCGTCAAAATCACAGCACTTTTTTATGTCAATGTCAAAATAGCCACGAGTAGCAAGTGCCTTTTCAATTTCAAGAAAATTATTATCTTTTAAAATGACAACTTTAATTTTTCTCATCTTTAAAAACCTTTTTGTTGCTTACAATATATTTTGTTCCTGAAACGATTGTCATGATGACTGTTGCCGCCAAAAGCACATAACCAACCACACTTAAAACGGTGTTTGCAGTGCCTGCGATTGCGTAGTAAAATTCTTCAACGATAAATGCATAGACAAAATAGAAAATAAGTGTTGCAAATTGGAAACAAGTTTTCACTTTTCCATAGATATCTGCCGCCAAAACCAAGTTTCTTGTTGCGGCAAGTTGACGAAAAGCGCTCACAATGAATTCACGTGCCAAGATGATTATGCAAGCAACCGTGCCAACATATGTTGGGAAAATTGCTGGAACAGGCACGCCACTTCCCCCATTTGGAACGATTGGAACAGCCACAAGCAAAATAAGCCCGCTCATAACCAAAACCTTGTCCGCAATCGGGTCTAAAAACTTGCCTAAATTTGTCACAAGCCCGCGTTTGCGTGCAATATTGCCGTCCAAAAAGTCGGTGAAGCACGAAAGCGCAAACACAAAAATTGCAACAAGTTTACCATAAGGGATAAACGATGCAAGATAAAAGAAAATAAAGATTGGAATTAAAATAATCCTGCAAAGTGTGATTTTATTTGGAAGATTCATAATATTCTCCTTTATAATTTTCGCCGTCAAAATCTGTAAATTTCACATTCACAAATTCGCCCGCCTTTATGTTTTCATTATCTACAATTTCCACGCCAAAGTCAACTGTTGGTGAAAGAAATTCGCTGTGGCCGACATACACGCCTTTGTTTTCGTCAAAATAGTCCACTAAAATCTTGAAAACCTTGCCAATGTTGAATTTTGCACGCTCACTGACAACGGCATTTTGAATTTTTGTAATCTTTTTAAGGCGGCTTTTCTTGGTGTGTTCACTCACCTGTTTCAAATAATAACTTGGCGTGTTCTCTTCGCGATAATATGGAAAAAATCCGGCATAATCAAAGCGCGATTCTTTTACAAAATCGCATAGTTTTTTAAAATCCTTTCTCGTTTCAGTTGGATAGCCCACAATAAAGGTTGTCCTAAGTGCAATATTATGATATTCCCCCGTGAGTTTTTCTATGAGTTTTCTTGTGGCATCTTCTCCCATGCGGCGGCGCATGCTTTTTAAAATCCTGTCATCGATGTGTTGAAGCGGAATGTCTATGTATTTGCACATCTTCGGCTCTTTAGAGATGAAGTTCAAAAGTTCGTCAGTCGTCTTTTCGGGATAGGCATAGTGAATTCTAATCCACTCTATGCCGTCAATTTTGACAAGTTTTTTAAGTAGTTCCAAAAGACGATTTTTGCCATACAAATCTTCGCCATAACGCGTGACATCTTGCGCAACCAAAATGAGTTCTTTCACGCCATTTTTTGCAAGATATTTTGCCTCGTCCACAATCTCATCCATTTTAAAACTTGTGTATTTGCCTTTTATGCGCGGAATTGTGCAATAAGAACAAACATTGCTGCACCCTTCGGCAATTTTAAGATAAGCGTAACTTCCGCGACTTGTGAAAATTCTGCCCTTGACATCTTTTTTGTCGTCTAGATTGATGTCATAAAGTTTTTCGATAACGCCAACGATACTTTGATTGTCCTTTGCCGTTAAAAAGGCGTCAACTTCTGGAATTTGCTTTAAAAGGTCGTCTTTATAGCGCTGTGCCAAACAGCCCGTCACCACAACTTTTTCGAGTTTGCCCTTGTTTTTAAGCACGCACATATCAAAGATGTTTGAAAGGGCTTCTTCTTTTGCAGGCGTGATAAAAGCGCAAGTGTTGACAATGACAATGTCTGCATCGCTCACACTATCCACAATTTCAAAGCCATAGTTTGAAAGTTTGAACAGCATTTTTTCCAAATCAACTCTGTTTTTATCGCACCCCAAACTTATGGCGCTGATTTTTTTATCTTTAAGTCTTTTGTCCATAGCCCCTTCTTTTAGTCATATTGGTCGCCAAAGAGTTCTCTAAATTCTTCTTCGGTGATGTAAACAGTGCGCCCCTTAGCGCCGTCTGCAGCTGAAATGTATCCAGCCGTCTCCATTTGATCGATGATTCTTGCAGCGCGTGGATAACCGATGGCAAACTTGCGCCTGATCATGGTTGCAGACGCCTGTCCGCACTCGATTGAAACTTTAAGTGCTTGTGGCAAAAGTTCGTCCATATCGTTGTTATAGCCCGGAGCATTGTTGTTGTTATTCTTGTTTGGATTGTTGATTTGGTCGGCAATTTCTTTGTCAAAAATAGGCTTGTTGTTGTCGCGAGTGTAGTCCACAATTGCGTTTATTTCGTTTGTTGTGATAAAGCAGCCTTGCACGCGCTTTGGCTCTTGTGCGCCGATTGGGAAATAAAGCATATCTCCCTTGCCCAAAAGTTTTTCTGCACCAATTCTGTCCAAAATTGTTGTGCTGTCATAGATGTTTGTGACTGCAAATGAAATTCGAGATGGGAAGTTGGATTTGATAAGCCCCGTGATGACATCTGTTGACGGGCGCTGCGTTGCCAAAATCAAGTGAATCCCTGCGGCACGCGCCTTTTGTGCAAGACGGCAGACTTTTTCTTCCACTTCTTTCTTGCCGGTCATCATAAGGTCGGCAAGTTCGTCCACGATAATCACGATAAATGGCATTTTTCTTGTCTTGCCCGACAAAACATCTGGTGTTTGATTGAATTCGTCAATGTTTTTCACTCTTGCAACGCCCAAAATTTCAAAGCGGCGCTCCATTTCGTTCACCGCCCAAGTGAGGGTGTTAATTGCCTTTTGTGTGTCACAAACGATATCTGGCATGATAAGGTGTGGCAAGGCCTCATAGTTTGTAAATTCAACGCGTTTAGGGTCAATCAAAACGATTTTCACATCTTCTGGCGATGCTTTGTAGATGATGGACAAAATGATTGAGTTTAAGCACACACTCTTGCCCGAGCCCGTCGATCCAGCCACCAAAAGGTGTGTAAGTTTTTGCAAGTTGCAGCAGATTGTTTGCCCCGTGATGTCTTTGCCAAGTGCGAAAGTGAGCGGCGAAGAACTTTGTGTAAATTCTTTTGAAATCAAAATATCTTTAAGAGAAACGGTGGCAATGGTCTTGTTTGGCACTTCAATGCCCACAACGCTCTTGCCTGGCACAGGTGCTTCGATTCGGATTGAGCCTTCTGCGGCAAGTGAAAGTGCAATGTCGTCCGCGCGGTTTTTGATTTTTGAAACGGATATGCCCTGTGGCATTTCAAGTTCATATCTTGTGACTGCTGGCCCAACAATAACCCCCTGCACCTTTGCAGGCACGCCAAAGTTTTCCAAAGTGCGTTCCAAAAGTTCTCGCTTTGTGGCAACATCTTCATTTAAACTCGAAAGGTCAACACTTTGCGTTGTAATCAAATCAATTGGCGGCTTTTCATATTCATAAGGTTCATACACCTCTTCTTGTTCTTCCGCAATAGGTTCATTTTCACGCACAAAACTGCCGTTTCTCATGTTGATGCGGTCGCGATTTTCGTTGAAAGTGCGGCGTGCATCAATATCTTCTTGCATCAAAAGTGAACGGCTGTCCATGCGGTCGGCAACGCTGCGCTCGAAAACTTCTCTGTTTCTGTCATTATTTCTAGGCTGAAATTCATCGCGGCTGCGGTCAAATTCACTTCTTCGCTCAAAACTGCCACTACTGTCGCGTTCTGGAAGATTGTCGATTGGATTTTCTTCCAAGTTCTCATAAAATTCTGGATTTTCTGTCTTTTCTTCTTCGATTGCACTTCTTAAAATGTCGTCCGCGCGCTCAACAAGTTCTTCGCTTTTAACTTCTGGCAGTGTTCTGACAATGTTTGGCGAAGTGTCCATTTGAAATTCATCTTCATGATAGACTGTTTCTGGCTGAATTGTCTCTTCTTTAAGCGCCTGAACATTCTCTTCAATCTCGGTCTTTGGCGGAACATCATTTTTCTTGATATCTTTGAAATATTCGTCAATATTAATCTCCGGCGGAGTTAAAATCATCTCACGCAAAGTTTTTGGCTTTTCTTCAAGCGGAGTTTTTTTCTTTTCAACAGGTTTTTGTTCATATTCATAAGCGCTGTTGCGTTTTTTGTCAAGCCCTAAAATCTGCCTTGCAGTCAGCGGCTTTTGTTCGACAATCTGAGGCGCTTGTTGTTCAATTTCTTCTTGTTCTTTTAAATTGCCATTCAAAACAACATTGACAGGCTCTTCTGCCGTCACAGGCTTTTTCTCTTTGTCTTTAATTTGAAGAGAAACAGGTTCTTTTGCCACCTTTTCTTTCTTCAAAAAGTTTAAACTATCAAGCAAAAGTGCAAGACAAATGATAAATCCAAGCGAAAAGATGATGTAAGCCCCCACTGTGCTTGCCATATACAAGAAAATTGTAGTGAAAATTCCAACTAAAAATCCGCCCGCAGTCCAAGTTTGAAGATAATTTTGTGCCAAATATTGCCAAAAAGTGAGATTTCCTCGCCCGCCCATTTTAATTTGCATAACGGCAAGTTGAATGATGCACAGCGCGCACAAAACACATAAGCACAAGCAAATTGTGTATCTAACTGACATAACATAGCGGCGATTGTTGACAAGTGCCAGCCCCACAATCATAAAAATTAGGCAAAGTGGAAAGCCAAACACCCCAAAAACGCCAAGAAGAAATTGTTGAATCACAGGCACAATGCCCGTCAAAAACAAAAATACAACCGATGCCACGCCAATCATGGAAAACCCAACGATTTTTTTGACATTGCGATTTCTTTGCGTTTTCTTACTTGAACTTAACTTATAAACTGCCATAATGCCCTCATTCAAAATAAGTATATCACTTTATAAAGTGATTTCGCAAACATTTTAACAAAAATCAACCAATTTTTTGTCTTAAAATATATTTTTATTGTCCTGCAAGATTTTCACTGACTGTGCAAAGTTCAAACCCCATGCTTTTTATCGTTTTGATGATGCGGTCAAGTGCATTTTTTGTCGCAAGAGTTGGATGCATCAAAACAAAATCCCCACCCTTGCAATTTTTCACGGCGCGCGAGTAGATAAGGTCGCTGTCCTTGTCACGCCAATCGATTGTGTCACGCCCTTCCGTCCACATGATTGTCTTGTAGCCAAGTTCGGTTGCGGCTTCAACAGTCTTTTTGTTGTAACTTCCACTTGGCGGCGCAAAAAGATTCATGTCCACGCCAATAATCCCCTTCACAAGCCTGTGAGTGTTTAAAATTTCTTCTTTATTTTGCTGCTCTCCTAATTTGCCTTGTTCTTTGTGATAATAGCCGTGATTTGCAATTTCATGCCCTTTTTCATAGATTTTTTCTAACATTTCGCTTTGCTGCACCGCCCAAACTCCGCCAACAAAAAAGGTTGTTTTCACTTCGTTGTCATCTAAAATTTGCAGCATATCGTCCAAATATTCCGTCCCCCAATAGACATTTATCATAAGCGTCACCTTGTTGGACTTTTCATCGCCGCTGTAATAAACGCCGTTATACATCTTCGAGGATGTGGCAATCCTAAGCCCCAGCCCCGCACTGCATGACAGCACAAAAAGCATAACAAAAATTATCATATTGGAAAAAATGCGTTTTCCGGAGATTGTCCAAATTTTAGTTTTCATATTTTACTTTATGCGCACATGCTTTGAATATGCAAAGAAAAAAACACCATAAACGGTGTTTTTTCTCTAGGCCTTTTTTGGTTTGAGGTTGTTTACGCGTTAAAGATTGCTTTGAAGCTTTTGCCAAACTTGAATTTAGGCACTTTGCAAGCAGCCACTTTAACAGGTTTCTTTGTAAGAGGGTTGATCTTTGTAGTAGCAGCCTTCTTTTGAAGTTCAAATGAGCCAAATCCTGGGATTTGAATCTTCTCACCTTTTTTAAGACTTGCAACAATTGTATCGATTACAGCATCAAATACAACTCCTGCGTCTTTTTGAGTGCAATTTGCTTTCTCAGCAACTGCTTTGATGAATTCACCTTTATTCATACCTTTCTCCTTTTGATAAATTTGCATATCAATGCTACTTATATAGTAGCACATTAAAATTTTTTTGGCAAATGATTTTCACTATCTTGCAAAAAATTTCTCCATTTCGCTGAAATAAAACTTTACAACCTCCCAAAGTCTGGTGACAAAATCATAGTTATACACGATAAATTCACATCTTCCAACAATATGATCTGTATTGTAAAAACCCAAAATTCGTGAGTCTGCACTGTATGCGCGGTTGTCACCCATAAAGAAAAACATATCTTCTGGCACTTTGACATACACAAGCCCATCTTTTGACACTGCAAAGCCGTCTTTTTCGCCTAAATCAAAATAGTCTGAAAGAAAATTGTTGTAAAAATCTTTTTCATATACATATGATTTTGGCATATTTTCAACAGTCTTTTCGTCCGATTTTTCGCCCTTTTCATACCATTCTGTTGCACTTCTTATCTTATATAAACTGCCATTTTCTTCGTCAAGTTTTGCCATTTCATCGTCAAAATCGCTGGAAATCTGCCCATCTTCAATGACAACTTCACTTCCAATCAAGTTTTTATCTATTCTATAAAAATAAAAACAGTCTTCATTATTTTCATTTTTTGATTTTGCAATTGTGATGTAATCTCCCTCAAGCGCCATAACACGCTTAATATAATCGTCTTTTCCACTGTTTGGATGAATTGTGACAATGTCAAAAAGCCTTATTTTTGCATATTTTTCTACATAAACTGCATCAAAAGAAAGATTTTCAAGTTCTCTATCTGTAAGTGTTTCAAGTTGCTCGTCTGTGATTTTGTTGTTTAAAGTTGACATCATTGACGGGCCCTTTACTTCATAAAAGATATGAGTGGAAACAAACACGCTATACCATGCAAAAAATATGGCAAAAAACAAGAGAAAAATGTAAAAAGAGATGCTGGCAATGAAATAAAACGCCAACTTTCCCGTTTCGTCTTTCACCTTTTGCTTGTCATATTGAATAAAATCTCCGTCAAATTTTCCCATTCTAATCTCTCTTTGAAAACAGACATCCGCAATAGTTCTGTCTGTATAAATTTAACTCTTTTGAAAGGTTTATGCTCCTTAAATAGCCGTCTTTCTTTTTAAAACTCTCTGGCAAAAACTCAATTTCAAGTTCCTGTGAAATTTGCTGCCCAACGCCGTTGATGACATCTGTGTTTTTGTGCGGGCTTACAGAAAGTGTGGTTGCAAAAACATCAAAATTGTGCGCTTTTGCATAATCTGCCGTCTGTTTAAGCCTGAAAACAAAGCATTTTTCACATCTTTTGCCGCCCTCTTTTTCATTTTCAAGCCCACTGACAAATTCCCGCCAAGAAGAGTTGTCATAATCAACATCAACAAATGGAATATTGAAAAATTTGCAAACTTTTTTCTGCTCTTCCTTGCGCTTTTCATATTCCTCAAACGGCTCAATGTTTGGATTGCAATAAAAAACTGTCACATCAAAACGGTCTTTAAGCCTTTCAATGACAACTGTCGAGCACGGCCCACAACAAGAATGTAAAAGCAATTTTTTCATAGTGCATATTTTATCTTAAAGCAAAAAAATTGTCAAGCAATTACAGAACACTGACGGCATATTGCATCATTTCGTTGATGGTGCTTGAAGTTAAAAAATACACCACAATCTTCCCCTCCCTTTTAAAGCCCACAAGATTTTGGTCCTTAAGCAATTTGAGTTGGTGTGAAAGTGTGGTTTGATTTATGTCCAAAATCTTGGAAAGGTCGTTGACGCAAAGCGAACAAATTGAAAGTGCAGACAAAATTTTTATGCGCGTTTGGTCGGCAAAATTTTGAAAGTAAAGCGCAAGTTTATTTGCAGCACTATCATCTGGCAACAGAGAAGTCACTTCAAATTTGTTTCTTTCTGAAATCTTTAAAAGTTTCATAAAATCTTTCCTTTTTTGTGTCAAAATTTGCTTTGCACGAATATAAAAGAAAACAGCAAAGATAAATCTATTTTGACAAACAAAAGAAGAAAAGTCAAAGGCAAAAATGTGCCTTTTGAACGAAAAAAAGAGATTTTTGACGAAAAGGAGGATTTTATGCAACAAGAATTTTTGTTGGTGTTTTTGCTTTCTGTTTTAAGCAGCAACAATGACACAAACCTTGCCACAAACACAAACATTTTGCTTTTGCTTCTCTTGGGACTTGCCGGCTACAACAACAATAATGGCAATGTCCAGACATCTTCTTGCAACTGCTTCCGCGGGCTTGTTTGATAAAAACAACAAAAAAACGGCATTTTTGCCGTTTTTTTGATTTTTTAACGCTTTTTGCCATGTAGTGGCAAAAACAAGACAAAATGCAGGTTTTGCCTTTAGTTGTAATTTTGCAACAATTCTTCTCTTTCTTTCAAAATCATGGCATCGATAAATTCGTCCAAATTGCCATTCAAAACGCCGTCCAAATCATATGAAGAAAGATTTGTGCGATGGTCGGTCACACGGCCTTGAGGATAGTTGTAAGTCCTTATTCTTTCGTTTCTGTTGCCACGGCCAACCTGATTTTTTCTGTTGGCGTCATATTCACTCATCTTCTGTTCTTGATAATAATCATACAGTTTTGCTTTCAAAATGTTGAAGGCTTTTTCTTTGTTTTTAAGTTGGCTTCTCTCATCTTGACAAGTGACAACAATATTAAGTGGCAAATATGTTATGCGAATTGCCGTTTCAACTTTGTTGACATTCTGACCGCCTGCCCCACCCGAATGATATGTATCAATTCTAAGGTCCTTGTCCAAAATTTCAAAATCAACATCTTCAACTTCTGGCAAAACAGCAACGGTCGCTGTTGAAGTGTGAATGCGCCCCTGACTCTCTGTTTCTGGAACGCGCTGAACACGATGCACACCGCTTTCATATTTCAGCCTTGAAAACGCGCCCTTGCCACGCACCATAATGGTCGCTTCTTTCACGCCGCCAATCTCAGTTTCAGACATGTCAATATACTCCACTTTCCAATTTTTCTTTTCAGCATAGTGGCTGTACATTCTGCAAAGTTCAAGCGCAAAAAGTGCACTCTCTTCACCACCCGCCGCTGAACGAATCTCCAAAATAGCGTTGCTGTCGTCATTTTCATCCTTTGGAAGAAGCAAAATTTTGATATCTTCAACTTTTTTTTCAATTTTTTCTTGCAAATCTTCAATTTCGCTTTCAAAAAGCGAACGCATTTCTTTGTCCGTTTCGCCTTTTAAATCACTTTCGCAACTATCCAAATTTTCAACAAGTTTTTTGAGTTCTTCGTGTGCATTTGCAATATCTTCAATCGCATTCCTCTCTTTCACAAGTTTTTTCCATTCGCGATTGTCAGAGATTATCTCAGGGCGCATGATTAAATCAGTCAGTTCGTCATATCTGGCCTTTGATTTCTCTGTTTTTATTAAATAATCCTTACCTAAATTTTCCACAAACAATCCTTTCAATTTTATTATAGTCTTTTATTGTTTTAATGTTTTCAAAGCCGTTTTCTCGCAGCATTTTTCTCACCGCTGCCGCCTGCCCTTTGCCAACTTCAAACCAAAGCATGCCACCGCTGTTAAGGCGTTTAGTTGAAAGCGGAATAATGTTGCGATAAAATTCCAAACCGTCCTCACCGCCGTCAAGCGCCAAAAGTGGGTCACACTCGCGCACATTTTTGTCCAATTTTTTTATGTCTTCAGTTGGAATATATGGCGGATTGGACACTATTATATCAAATTTTTTCTTTCTTTTCAAGCCATCAAACAAATTTGAGTGAAAAAAATCAATTTTAACATCATTTTTCTTCGCATTTGCCTGTGCTGTGAGAAGCGCCGCCTTGCTTATATCCACGGCAGTGACATCTGCCTCTGTGTTTTTTGCAATCGCAATAGCAATCGCTCCCGAGCCCGTGCCTAAGTCCAAAATCTGCGGCTGTTTGTAGTCCAAACTTGCCTTAATCACCTGCTCAACCAAGATCTCCGTTTCCATGCGCGGAGTCAAAACCTTTTTGTTGACATCAAATCTCAGTCCATAAAATTCTGTGTAGCCAAAGATGTTGTCGATGCTTTCGCCTTTTGCACGACGGGTTGTGGCTTTGATAATCTCTTGATATTGCTTTTCTGTCACGGACGAGATAAGTTTAATCTCTGCACGATTTTTTCCAAGCACTGTTGCAATAAGCCAATCCGCTTCGCTTTTGTCGTTCACGCCAGCGGCAGAAAGTCTGTTTTTAACTTCGTTATACACAACAGAAAATGCCAAATTTTCTTCGTTCATAAGTGCTCTCCCCTTTTGTGACATAAGCAAATTCATTTCTCCAAGCGCAATACCAACTGTTTCGATATGAGTTGTGGTCGGCTTGCAAATCACAGCCCAAAGCGTGACGTAAGCAAGATTTTGCAAAAATTTCACCTTGTCCAAGACAAACAAAATCTCAAAGCCCACGCCTATGCAGACAAGCAAAATTGCAAAATGAAACGCCAAATTAAACCAAAAGCCAACACCTATCCCAACTAATGTTAGCACAATCATGTCCAAAATGAAAACAAAAACCAAAAAATTTAAGAAATTTAATGCAAAAATTTGTTTTTTATCGCAACTTGCCCGATTAAAACGCAAAAATTCACACACTCCAGGCACAATTCTTAAAAGCAAAAGAGTCACAAAGAAAAACAAAATCCTAAACGCCAAAATCACCAAATTTCTATAAATTGAAAGTGTTTTAAAGCCGACAATCAAAAAGCCAAGTCTTGCGGGAAGATAACCCAAAATAAGCGCCGAATATGCCACGCCAAACACAAAAACTGCGATTAAAAGCAACAAATTTTGAATTAAAAACGGCTTTTCATCCTCTTTTTTTGTCTTTTTGCCGCTGCAAACTTCCATTGACAGCAAAAAAGCGTTTAAAAGTGCCACAATTCCACAGAAAAAATATTGAAGACCTCGAATAAAAGAAAAATGCCAAAAAATTATCTTGTTTTTCTCCATGTATGAGAAAAGTTTTTTCTGCCCATCACAGTTTATCGCAGAAAACACTTTTTTATCTTGAAAATGCACAACAACAGCGTTTGTTGTTGGAAAAATGTAATAATTCATGCAAAAAATATTGCCAAAAACACATAAAAACAAACAAAAATGGGGTTTTATATTGACTTTTTCAGCATTTTGTGATATGATAATGTTATCTAAATTAAATTTTGGAGGATGTTATGAGTAAGATTATAAACGCAGATGATGTTGAAGTTGTTTATGACTCAAAGAAAGTTATTAAAAATGGGCCATTTAAAGGCTACAGCATCGATTTAGACCACGACAAAAGAATTTACACTGTTTCAAGAGATTTTGATGACACTCACATTGAGTTTTCTTGCAAACCTATGCCTGGACAAGTGGCTGTTTCTCAACAAGCCCTTTCATATGCATACATGCTTGCAACCTTGGAAGAGGACACAAAAGCCATCTATGACTCCGCAAAAAACAACCTCAATTTCCAAGAAGAAAAAAGAGATTTGTTTTATTTGTCACCTTATTCACTGTTGTCTGATGACAACTACATTGACAAAATGGTTGAATTGATGAAAGAAAACGTGAACAACTTGATTGACCAAGACAGATATTCCTCAGACACAGTCAAAAATCTTAAAAACGCATACAACGAATACAAAAATGACACATTTGACTATCACGCTGAAATTAAGCACAAAGGCAATATCGCAGATTTGTTTAAAGTTTAAAATAAAAAAACAGCAAAATTGCTGTTTTTTTGTTGTCTTTTTTAGTTTAAACCATATTTTTTCTTGAAGCTTTCAACGTTTCCTGTTGAGTCAACAACTTTCTTTTTGCCTGTGTAGAATGGGTGGCACTTGTTGCAAATATCAATTTTGATTGTGTCACCTTTTACGCAAGAGCCTGTTTTGAAAGTGTTGCCACAAGCACAAACGACAGTCACTTCATGATAGTCTGGATGTATTTGTTCTTTCATTTTAAACCCCTTTTAATCTCCAACATATGGAAGAAGTGCCATGTTTCTTGCTCTTTTGATTGCGTTTGCAAGCTCTCTTTGATGATAAGAGCAAACTCCTGTTTGGCGTCTTGGCAAAATTTTGCCTTTTTCAGTGATGTATTTTTTGATTTTTGCTACATCTTTGTAGTCAATCGTCTTTTCCCCAGCAACACAGAAAGCACAAACTTTCTTTTTTGCAGGTTTACGATATTTCTTAACGACCTTTTCTTCGGTCTTAACAACTTCGCTCATAATATCTCCTTTTAAAAATTAGAATGGAAGGCTGTCGTCATCGATTTCTTCAAGTTCGGCAGTTTCCTTCTTAGGCTTGTTTTCAGATGGAGCAGAATAAGATGCGCCATCATCGTTGTTTCTGTTTGTGCTGATAAATTCAACTTCGTCTGCAACAACATCTGTTGTGTAACGCTTTGAGCCGTCTTGTGCATCATAACTTGATGTTTGAATTCTTCCAATAACGGCACATTTAGAGCCCTTTTTCAAATATTTGTGGCAGTTTTCTGCTTGATTTCTCCAAACAACAATGTTGATGAAATCTGTATCTCTTTCGCCATCATTGTTTGCAAATCTTCTTGAAACAGCAAGCGAAAATCTGCACACTGAAACACCACTGTTTGTGGTTTGAAGTTCTGGATCTCTTGTCAAATTTCCAATTAAAACAACTTTATTCATAAATTTTCTCCTTAAATTTTCTTGACAAACATTTGTCTAACAATTCCGTCGGTGATTGTCATAAGTTTGTTCATAGCGTCAACTTCTGCTGGTGATAAGACGATGTTCATCAAAACATAAAAGCCTTCATTTTTGAAGTTGATTGGGTATGCAAACTTTTTCATGCCGAGTTTTTCGATGCCTTCAACAGTGCCTTTGTGCGCTTCTACATACGCTTTTTGCTTTGCGATGAGTTCTTCACGCTTTTCTTCTGGCACGTCACCCGCAACGATAAACATAAGTTCATACTTGTTCATGCTTTACCTCCTTTTGGACTAATGGCCCTTTTTTCAAGGGCAAGGACAGTATATAAAAATAAACTGCTTTTCTAAATTTATCATAAAAGAAAACTTTTGTCAAGTGTAAAATGCTAATTTTCAATGTTTGATTTTAATTTTTTTTGACAAAATAAAATGCTTTATTGTATAATTTTTTCATGATTTCTCGTATCAAAAATGGAAAACTTCAACTTCAAATGATAAACATGCTTATGCAAATTGTTTTTGTGTTTTTCAGCATATTTTTTTCCATTTATGTTTACAGTATTTCAAATGATCTGAATTTGATTTTATCCTACAATCTTTTTTCTTCTTTAGTCACAATTTTGATGGGATTTATCATTGTAAAATTTGTTAAAACAAGGCATTACAATATTTTATATCGATCAAGTTTTCTTCTTTCAATAATCTCAATCGCACTGATTTTTACAATAAATAAAACGACAATTTACATGGTTTTTATTGTAGAATTTTTCTACACTCTCACATCACTTTGTTTCTATTTACCTCACGAAGTTGCAGTGATGAACAAAAACAACCGCACCAATTTAGTTTCTTTTGTTGGAATATCAAACATCTTGTCTTTGGTTGCAAGTGTGTTAAGCCCTTTCATTTCTGGCGTTATAATCGACTATATTTCTTATTTCACTTTGTTTGGCATCATAATTTTGTTGACAACAATATGTTTTGTTCTTTCCTTTTGGGTGAGAAATGCATTTTGGGAAACTCCGAAAATAAAAATGTCCAACATGTTTAAAGGCGTTTTTAAAATAAAGCGTGTGAAAGCCACCTTAATCGCCCATGGACTGAACAAGTTTGCTTCAGGCAGCGTTATTGAATTTTTGCTGCCAATACTTTTGTTCTTAAAAGTTGGGACAAACTTTTCTGTTGGATTTTATGCCGCAATTGCAACCTTGGTGGGCGGAATCATGCTTATAATTTATCTTGCATTGTTTAAATACAAAAACAGTTGGCTTATTACAGCCGTTGTGCTTCAAATTGTATGTGCAACTATTTTGATAACTTGGACTTCGCCTATTGCATTTTTTATATATTACTTCATAAACAGTGCGTTCAAAAAAATCATCGCGCACAGGGCATCGTGGAGTGTGTATTCTGCAATTGAAAACACACAATATGAAATTTATAAAAAAGAATATTGGTATGTTTTTAATGTTTGCGTAGAATCGTTTAAAATAATAGCATTTTTGTTGACTTTCTTAATTTACAATTTATGGCAAAATGAAATCATTCTCAGCATCATAATTTTAGGCTTCACTGTCATGCAACTTGTGCCGTCAATTTTGTTTATAAAAGCAGATAAAATGTTTGAACAAGAAGAGAGTGTGTTAAAAGATGAATCATTCAAATCAAAAAAAAGCATCGTTTTTGATGTTTTTTTTAATTTTTTTGCCAAAAAAGTGCATTTTTATAAGCCTTTTATAAAATTTTCTTTTCTTTCACAAATTTTTATTTCTGGATGTTTTAGCAAATATACATTCAAAAGTCTTTCACTCATAAAGCCATATATTCTTTTTTGATATGTATCACGGCATGAAATATCTATTTGTTTTTCCAATTTTGCTAAAATATCAAACATCCACTTCGCATAATCTACGATTATCTCTCTTTTGCCAATCATCATATTCCTGTAAAAGATGTTTTTTGAATTTGAAAATTTATTCATAGCATCCACATATTCTGGATAATCTTTTGCAATTATTTCTTCGACAATTTCATAATCTTTTGGAAAACACCAATTACAATAATTTTCTTTGTTGGTCCTTCTTTGATAATGCACGTGAGTTGGAACAATTAAGTCATATTTTTCCATAAGTTTGTCTATATCACTTTCAGTTAGTGGCTTTGCCCTTTTACTATGCTTAGATTTGGTAAACAATCTGCGATAATGTTCCAGCCCCAAAATGTCGCTTTTATCATATTTAACCATATAATAAAATCCAGTCAATTCACAATAGCAGTAATTTTTTGCTGAAATATTGTCCAATTTTTCATCATAGTCACTGTAATATCCTTCAGGAAGTTTCCTTCCATTTGCTCCAACAAGCATCAATTTTCTACCTTGCGGATAACGTGAAATCCCTTTCCCAGGAATTGCTTTGTGAGTCATAATATACAAGCCTTTTGTTGTTGTGTTTTGCATTTTTTCATCTCCTTTTTTTAATTTTCAAACCTGCCGTGGCAGTTTTTGTATTTCTTGCCGCTGCCGCATGGACAAGGTTCGTTTCTGCCAATTTTCCTTCCGGAATTGACAACTGTTTTCTTTTCTTCTGGCACGTTTGTTGTCATCTGTTGTGGAGCATTATACACCCTTGTTTCTTGATATTTTGGCTGCTCTGGTTTTTTGACTTCAATGCTTGTGTTTAAAAGCACTTTGCAAGTTGTTGCACGGATTTTTTCAATCATCTCGTCAAACATTGCATAGCCATCTTTTTTGTAAGCAAGCACAGGGTCTTGATTGCCAAATCCACGTGAAATTATTTCATTTTTCATGATTTGCATGTCGTCAATATGGTTCATCCAATTGGCGTCAACAACTCTCAAAAGCACAATCTTCTCAACTGCCTCATAGTCAATGCCATATTTTGCCGCTTCCATCACGCAGCGGTTGTATCTTTGATTTACAAGTTTCAAAACAGCATCTTCCAAATCCTGCAAGTCAAACCCCTCGCAAAATTCTTCGGTTATCACATTTTTGCCTTTGTCCAAAAGGTCACGTTCAAGTTCTTGATTGATTTTCGCAAAATCCCAATCAAAATAAGGCTTGTCTTCGTCCACACATTTTGAAAGAATGTCATGAATGACGCCCGGATACATGCCCATAACCTGCTCATGCACATCAATGCCGTCAAGAATTTTGTTGCGCTCGCCATAGATTATCTCTCTTTGCGCGTTCATGACATCGTCAAACTGCAAAATAGTTTTTCTTATGCCAAAGTTTTGAATTTCAATCTTTTTCTGTGCACTTTCAATCTGTTTTGAAAGGATTTTAAGTTGAATTGGCGTCCCCTCTTCGAGTTTGAAAAATTGAGCAATTTTTTGCAATTTTTCGCCGCCAAAACGCCTTATAAGGTCGTCCTCAAGCGATAGGAAAAACACGCTCGAACCCGGGTCACCTTGACGGGATGCACGCCCGCGCAATTGGTTGTCAATACGTCTTGATTCGTGGCGCTCTGTCCCCACAATGTGAAGTCCGCCCGCAGCGATGACTTCAGCCTTTTCTTCATCAGTGATTTTTTTGAAATCTTCATAGAGTTTGTGATAGTGCGCCCTTGCCTTGTTCATCTCCTCATCATCTATCGTGTTGAAAGCAGTTGCATAAGAGATTTGCTCTTCTGAAAAGCCCTCTTCTTGCATCTGTTTTTTCGCCATAAACTCTGGGTTTCCGCCCAAAAGAATATCCGTTCCACGCCCCGCCATGTTGGTGGCGATAGTCACCGCCCCTTTGCGCCCTGCCTGAGCAACAATTTGGCTTTCTTGTTCGTGATTTTTAGCGTTTAAAACGGTGTGTTTGATTTTGTTTTGTTTAAGTGCTTTTGACAAAAGTTCACTCTTGTCAATCGTGATTGTGCCGATAAGGATTGGCTGCCCCCATTCGTGCCTACGCTTGATTTCTTCCACAATCGCCTTGATTTTGCCGGCTTCTGTTGTGAAAACGATATCTGGCTCGTCAATGCGGATGTTTGGCTTGTTTGTCGGGATTGTGACAACATCAAGTTTGTAGATTGCCCTAAATTCGCCCTCTTCGGTTTTGGCAGTTCCGGTCATGCCCGACAATTTCTTGTAAATTCTGAAATAATTTTGAAAAGTGATGGTTGCAAGAGTCTTGTTTTCGTCCTTAATTTCAACGCCCTCTTTCGCTTCAATCGCTTGATGAAGTCCGTCAGAAAAACGTCTGCCTGGCATCAAACGCCCGGTGAATTCATCGACAATCATAACCTCGCCATCTTTGACGATGTAATTTTCGTCTTTGTTCATGACAAAGTTTGCCTTTAAAGCGTTGTTGATGTAGTGGTTGAGTTCAATATTATCAATGTCAGAAAGGTTGTCAGTGTGATAAAATCTTTCCGCCTTTGTCACGCCGCTTTCTGTGAGGTTGAGTTGTTTTGTCTTTTCGTCCTTTTCATAGTCGGTGCTTTTTAAAGACTTGGCAAATTTCTGCGCTTGAACATAGTTGTCACTGCTTTTCATTCCGCGCCCAGAGATGATAAGAGGCGTTCTCGCCTCATCAATCAAAATGGAGTCCACTTCGTCCACAATGGCAAAGTTGTGACCGCGTTGCACTCTGTTTTCCTTTGTTGCTGCCATGTTGTCACGAAGATAGTCAAAGCCCACTTCGTTGTTGGTGCAGTAGGTGATGTCACAAGCATACGCCTCGCGTTTTTTGTCCTCATCCATATTTGAAACGACAACGCCCACAGAAAGCCCCAAAAATTTGTAAACTTTTCCCATCCACTCTGCGTCACGCTTTGCAAGATATTCATTCACAGTCACAACATGCACGCCAAGCCCAGAGAGTGCGTTTAAATATGCCGGAAGCGTTGCCACAAGCGTTTTTCCTTCACCGGTTGCCATTTCGGCAATTCTGCCCTGATGAAGCGCAATTCCGCCCAAAATCTGCACATAAAAATGGCGCATGTTCAAAACACGGTCTGCGGCTTCTCTCACAACCGCAAAAGCCTCTGGCAAAAGTTCGTCAAGTTTTTCGCCCTGTTGATAGCGCGCTTTAAAATCAGCGGTGCAATCCTGGAGTTGCTGGTCTGTGAATGCTTTATATTTTTCTTCAAGTGCCACAACCTTGTCTGCAATTTTTCTAAGTTTTCTCACTTGAGATTTGTTTTCATTTCCAAAAAGTCCCATAATCTGCCCTCAAAAATAAATTTTTCTAATAAATGATAGCAAAAAAATAGAAAAAATACAAGTTTTTTATGCAAAATAAACAAGATAAGAAATAAAAAATTTTTATTTATTAAATTTTCCGACAATGTTTGACAATAATAGATATATGTGTTATAATCAACTTATAAAAAAACGGAGGACTTTATGGCAAAGAAAAAAAATAAAATCAAAGAAGATCTCAAAAAAGAAGAGCAGCCAACCACTAATTCTAGGGATGATTCTGTAAAGAAGGTAATGGACAACATAGATAAAATTGCAGAAGAAAAAAAGAAGCTGCTTGAAGAAGAAGAAGAAGCAAAAAAAGCAGAAGAGGAGTCTTTAAGAATTCTTGAAAACATCAAAAAAGATACTGCAAAACTGAACAGCCTTAATAAAAAAGCGAGAGAATTATCGAAACAACAAGCACAATCCTACCAACACAAAAGTGCTCTCCGCGAAAAGAAGGGAAAAATGAAAGCGGAAGAAAAGGAAACCGCCAAAACAAAGCAAGAATTGGCTGAAAAACGCAAAGCGGTCAAAGAAGACATACAAACAACGGAAGAAATCGTGCAAAGCATGAAAGAAAGTCTTAAAGAATTTTCTGAAAAAACACCTAAAAAAGAAAGTGCTTTTGACAAGGCAAAAAAACAACAAGAAAAAACTGCACCAGAAAAAACTGCGCCAAAGAAAACTCCAAAATCCAAAACCACAGAAGAAAAATCTGCTGCGGTTGATTCTTCAGTTGCCGTAGAAAACAAAACAACAAAAGCCCCAGCCCAAAAGCCAAAAGAAAAGTCAAAAAAGTCCAAAGAAGAAACCAAAGCCGAAGAGCCTCCTGTTCAACCAGCATCATCTGAAGCACCAAAGGCTGAAGAATCTGCTGAAACAACCAAACTTTCAACTAAAGAAAAGGCTGCAAAAGTGATTAAATCTGCAGCCACCACCGTTGCAGGAGCAGCAAAAACTGTTGCGCAAAAAATTGCTGCATTCACAAAAAAGGCTGCCGGGAAAATTAAACAAACCGCAGGGACTGTCAAAGTTAAATTGACAGAAAAATTGGGCCCTGTTGTTGAAAAGATGTTTAAAAAAGGTCAAGAGCCTGCAATGACGTTTGAAAAACCTCTCACTTTGAGTGGGACAACATTTAAGAGATATTCAGAACATTTTCCTACCGAATATAGTAAATTTGTTAAAAAACAATTTCATAAGTCTGTTGATAAATTGACAGATGAAGAAAAATCGGCTGCTCAAATATTATTTACAACGCGTGATTACAACAATAATGAAGATACTTTTTATAGACATATATTTGAAGGAGTTGGTGCTAGACCACTAGTCGAAAGTACATTTGATAAAGTTGTAAATGATATTGCTAGCGATTATTTTCACAAAGAAAAACCAGGATTAGATAATCTTAAAATGATCTACAACGCTTCTATAGCAAGTTTACAAAACAGTCGTTCTGCCTTTATACATATAGCAAGGCATGAAATTGACAAATTGACAGTGGATGAATCATATTGGAGTAGAAGAGGTAATTTAGCTTCTGCTGCGCTTGGATATATGAATAAAGTTGTTTCCAATGGAAAACAAAAAGATCCAAATTTCGAATTAGATGCTGAAGCAAAAGAATTTATGCAACAATTACAAGCAGAATTAGAAGAAAGTGAAGAACTTAGTAATGATTCCAAATTGAAATTAGATATAGAAAGAGAAATACAAGATTTGTCATTTTACAATGGGTCAAAATTTAATAGATTTCTCAAAATGAACAATCAATATTGCGATGAAGAAGGGAAATTATTAAAAAATAAAGAATTTGATGCAAAAAAAGAATTTTTTGAATATTCAGTAAAGAATAATACTGCAGAAGATCTATTTAACACAAGAATAGGAAAACATATAAAAAATCATTCCGAGATTGCTGTAAAATACAACTATTATAGTCCTAAGTATCTAGAAAAATTTTTAGGTTTTGATGAATCTCGCCCTAATACTTATTATAACATCTTGTTAGATAAGAATTTTGGCTCAGAGTTAGACGACTATATAATGGTTGCCTTATCAGAAATGCCGCGAAATTTAGCCCAAACTGTTTCAGAACACGAAGTGTTGGAAGCAAATATTCTTAACCTCCCAACAACAAAAAATGGAAATTATGAATTTATAGCAGGAAATTCAAATCAAGGCAGGACAGAATATAGAATAGCAGCATTAAATGAAATCATAAAGTATAAACGAGCAATCATGAACGTATGCTTAGAAAAGTCTGTTCAAGTAGCACCTCATTTGTTTAACCAAGAAGAAATGAGTGAAGCAATTGCCAAATACAGTGAAGAAGAAATAAATATTATCAAAGCCAATTATAATAAAATTCAAGATTCAATAAAACAAATAGAAGACTCTTTGCAAGAAGATTATACAATGTTAATCGAATTGGACAAGACTCTTGATCAAAATAGTTCTCTTAGCCAAGCATTAGAAAAAGAATCTCAAGAAGCAACGGCAGAGCAGACCTCCCCTGAAAATGAGGCAGCCCCTGAAACACCTGCCGCTCCTGAAGAAACCGCTGAGGCAACAAATGAAACTGCACATGCTGTTGATGGAACTCCGGCAACAGAAAATGTTGAAGCAACATCTGAAACTCCTGTTGCTCCTACACCTGAGGAAACAGCAGAAGCAACAAATGAAACACCTGCTGCTCCTGAAATTAATGAAGAAAAGGCAGACGAAACTCCTGCCGCACCTGGTGAACCTGCCGGGGAAACAACCACTTCTGAAGAAAAAACAGAAGATGTTTCCAAAGAAAATGCTGAAGCAACACCTACTGTTGAAACACCAGAGGCTGCTCCTACAGAGCCAACCGCTCCAACACCTGAAGAACCTGTTGAAGCAACACCAGAAAAAGCGCCTGAAACTCCAACTACACCTGCACCAGAAGAAACCACTGAAAAAGCGCCTGAAACTCAGCAAGCGCCTAAACAAGAGCCTAGAGTTGTTAAACCAATCCGCACTGTTGAACAAATTTATGCGGATATTTATCGCAACGACTACGAAAAATATATAGAAACACATCCAAGACTTGCAAAAGAAAACAAAGAAAAGAAAGCGCTTAAAAAATTCTTGAGAAGCCAAGACAGATCTACATACAAACAGCGCATGCAAGTGGCTGAAGACTACAAAAACTTGGAAGATATTTCTGAAACAAAATCAGACGATTACAAAATTGACGCAACCTATGCAATCAAAAATGGACAGGCCGCTGGATACACTGCAACCGAAGAATTTAACAAAGCACATAGAAACATCGACCCTAAGTTGTTGTTCTGTGCAGAAAAAGGGCTTGCAACTGACGCTGAAATTGCAGCAGCAGCTGTAAAAGAACCTGAAGAAAAAGTTGTTGAGGCGGCTCCTGAAAAAACAGCAGAAGCAGCGCCTGAAAAGACAACCGAAGCTGCACCTGAACAAACACCAGAGGCTGCTTCTACAGAGCCAACCGCTCCAACACCTGAAGAAACTGTTGAAGCAGCGCCTGAAACTCAAAAAGCGCCTGAAGTTGCTCCTGAAATGACAAAAAATCAAGATGGAGTACACATGGTTAATTCTGGAAATGACGCAACTGGAGGAAATTCAGCCCCATCTGGCGATTCAACTCCATCCGGGAATTCTTCCGCTGGGGACACCACCCCACCTAGTGGTTCAAACCCATCAAGTGACCCTGTTACATCCGGCGGAGATTCAACGCCGTCTGGTGATACAACTCAGTCTGGAACATCCACTGGTGACGCTACACCATCTGGCGACTCAACGCAAAGTGGCGATTCGACACAATCTGGGAATACAACAGCCCCTGAAACTGAAGAAGCCGCGCCTGTAGTTGAAGAAGTCAACGCAAATGCAAGTGGCGCTCCTGAAGAAAAGCAAGGCGAAGAAAAAGTTGAAGAAAAGACAGAAGAAAAAGCAGAAGAAAAGACTGACGAGAATGCGCCTGCTGAAAAGACAAACGAAGAAACAACTGAAAAAGCAGAAGATTCTCATGAAGAAGAAAAAGCAGACTCCAATGAAACTGCCCCTGAGGGAGTTGCTCCAGAAGATATTGCTCCTGAAGTTGAAGGGCCTGTGCCACCACATGTTTACACAGATGAAAATGGAATGCAATATTATTATTTCGCATATAAAGATGGCGAAACACAAGATTTGCTTAGAGTCATCCAAAATACAGATGGCAAAAACTATATAAATGTTGTTGGCTTGGATGGCGTGGAAAACGCTCAAACTTGCGAAATCACTGGCATTAACACAAAAATTGTTGATGGCAAACAAATTTGCTCACTCCAAATCACAAGAGATGGCAGAAACTATGACATGGGGCTGCCTATTGACGTTACAGCCAACGATGTTTTCTATGCCGACCTTCAATCACTTGTCAACAGCAATGATGGGCATGCACTTGAAGTTAGCGAACCTTTGGAAGCAAACAACCCTGTATATGACGCCAATATTTCAAATGAAATAACACCTGAACGTGACCTTGATGTGGATGTCAAACTTTCTCGCACAAAAACGCTGCAAGAAATCCAAATTGGCACAACAACAATTATGGGCATGGAAGTTCCTACAGCATCACAACAAATCGAAATGAGAAATGCTGCAAACAAGTCCGCCCTCCCACCACAAACCTTCTCTGTAATTGACAATCAAAATATTTTAATTGCAGTTTCTCGTGAAGGCAATCAAAATGTGGTTCTTACAAAAAATGAAGAAGGAAAAATTGCTGCACATGTAAGTGAAGAATTTATCAATTCTTGTGACCCACAAAGAAAACTTGAAATTGGCGAAGCAGTTGACGGATATTACACAATTCCAATCGAAAAACTTAGATTATCTGAAACAAAAGGCTTGGAAGTAGGTGAAGTTCGTGCAGCGGGCGAAGTTTGTGCATTTATGTTCTCCGCAATCAACACTCAGTTCAGAGATAAAAATGGAAACACCGCAGGAATGCAAGGTGTCAATCTGGAAACTGGCGAAGGACATCCTTATGACATCGCTCTCAGCACTGAATTTATGAGTATGGCCACAAATCACGAAAACGGCTGCGAATTTGAAGGCAACAAACTTCGTGATGCCGCCTTTATGTCACAAATTACACTCGCAAGAGCAAACAGTAAAGAAAAATTTGCCACCGTTGAAGTTAAAACTGGTGAAGGAAGCCTTTACTCAGTTCCTCTTAGAGATAAAAACGGAAACTTGACATATGCAAATGTTAAAGTTGACTTGGACGGTTCAACCTACATGTATATGCAACTTGGCGAAGGCGCAAGCAGAACTCAACCAAAATTTGAAAAAATCAATTCTGCGGCTCTGCGTGCCACAAATGGACGTGGAAATGAGCCTCAACTTGTGTTTGAATTGGATTCTACAACCGCAGGCAAAAAGATGGTTAAATTTGACATGCAAACATTTAAAGACAACGAACAACTTATCGATGTTTTAAACGGATCTAATCTCTTTGAACCTACAGACCAAAACAATGAAACAAACAGTTTGGGACAACTTGATGTTGGAAAAGCAAGACACAGAATTTATCCAAAAACAAATGAAGCGTTTGCAGATATCACAACACTTTCTGATGTCGGCAGAATCAATGCGAATGTATCCACAACAGAGATTGCTCCAGAATTCACTCCAACTCCAAACATCCCTGATCCTGTTGCCCCTGTTCGCGAAGTTGCTCCTGAACAAAAAACAGAAGAGCCTTCTGCTCCACCTGTTGGTGACACAACCGAAGAACAAACACAAGATAAACAAGAACAAAAAGAAGTAAAGAAAGACAGCCCGGCAAAAACTTTCACAACTGGAGGTTTGGTTGCTTTCGCAATCATAACAGCAATACTTGCATCTTTCATTCCTGGTTTGCAAATTCTTGCAGCAATTGCACTTGCTGCAGCCGGTGTGGGTTCTTTAGCAGGTATGGGTGTTCTTGATACAGTCTTAGACCCTCAAAGTGCAGCAATCAAACATAAACAACAAGCAGAAGAAAATGAAAAGAGACGTGAAAAGAGACGTCAAAAAGAAGAAGAGAAACACAACAGCAAAATCAAGAAAATTGAAGAGAAACACAACAAAGCACAACAAACAAAAGAAGAAAGAAAACAAGCAAGAGCAGAAAGAAGAGAAAAAAGAAACGCAGAACGTGAAAGCAGACAACAGAAAAGACAAGCAGAACGCGCACGCAAACAACAGGAAAAAAGAGACACCCGTTATCTCAATGCTCTTACTAAAGAAAATTTACGCCATGAGAACAAGGTGAAGAGTAATAAACTTAAAGATGAAAAAGCAGAGATTAGAGAGACCAAGAGATTATTAAGAGATAATAACAGACTTCTTAAAATGGCGAATAGAGAACGTGCAAAAGCTTCGCGTAAATTTAACAAGAACCGTGCATCAAGAGATGAAGAACTGAAGGCCGCTGATGCAGTTGTGTTTGCTGCTGAAACTGAAGCAAGAAGCAAAAAAGAAGCTTATAATGAAGCAACTAAAGACCTTAATGACTTTAAAACAAGACCAGCTGCAATATGCTATGCGAAACATCAAAAGAAACTAGAAAAAATTAAGGCTCGTGAAGAGGCTCAGGCCAACTTAGATCAACTTTTGGCAGAGGAAAAATCTGTAAATGAAAATTTCATTAAAAAGCACAATGAAGAACAGAAACACAAACCTTCACATAGAAGACAATTGCCTCAAATCAACTCTGTTAAAGAACTTCATGCTATTCTTAATAACACTGGCAATAAATACAACACAAAGAAATATAAACAAACACGTGAAAGTTATGCAAGGATGATAGAAGAAAGAGAAAACACACGTCCTGAAAGAGAAGCCGCTATTCAAGCTGCTACAACACAACTTGAATTAGCAAAACAAGCCGAAGCAGCCGCAATTAAAGATGTTCAAAGTTATATTTTGGAAAGTCACCTTGGTGGCACTGAAGAAGAAATTGCTGAAAGTGTTAAGCAATCTCAACAAGACCATGAAGAAAGACAACAACAAGCAAAACAAGCTTACGAAGAAGCAAACAAGGCTATGGAAATTGCCAAGGAGAAATCCAAAAATATAAAGTCAAAGAACGCAGAAGCAGAAAAAGAAGAAGGCTCAGAATGGGCTCAACTAGAAACAAAAAAAGCCAAATATGAAAGCGCTATTGAAGAAAATAAAGGAACAATCAAAAAAGCAGGCGATGAAATTAAAACAATCAATGAAGATTACTCTACTGAAAACATGAGAAAAAATGCTGCAGAGAAAGCTAAAGATCAGATAACTAAAGCAAAAGAAGAAGAGCAGAAAGAGAAAGCAAATGAAGAGGCACAGAAATCTGAAGCAGAAACAAAAGGGATGGAACACTTCGAACTTGAAGAAGAACAAAAAGCAAGAGAACAAACTGAAGAAGAGCAGAAGGCTGCTGAAAATGCAAAAACCGAAGAAGAACGAAAAGCTGCTGAAAATGCAAAAAAGAATCCTGATAAAACTGCTGAAGGTGGACGTGAATTGTAAAAACAATAGAAATTAGAGAGGGCTTGCCCCTCTCTAATTGCACTTATAATGGAGAAAAATATGAAAATTGGCGTAGTAGGACTGCCTAATGTTGGCAAAAGTTCACTTTTTAATGCAATAACGGAGGCTGGCGCAGAAAGTGCCAACTATCCTTTTTGCACAATCGAGCCTAATGTGGGCATTGTGGATGTGCCGGACGAAAGGCTTAATGTTTTAGGGAAAATGTATAACACACAAAAAATCACGCCTGCAAGCATTGAATTTGTGGATATTGCGGGCTTGGTTGCTGGTGCAAGTCATGGCGAAGGACTTGGCAACAAATTTTTAAGTCATATTCGCGAAGTGGATGCGATTGTGCATGTTGTGAGATGTTTTGAAAACGAAAAAATCATTCACGTGAGTGGCTCAATCGACCCAAAGCGCGACATTGAAGTCATTGAAATGGAACTTGCCCTTTCCGACCTTGAACAAGTGACAAAATATCTTGAAAAAAATGAAAAAGTTGCAAGACAAAACAAGGACAAAGCGCTTTTGACAAGCGTTGACATGATGCAAAGAATCAAAGAGGCGCTGGAACAAGGCAAACAAGCAAGAATGCTTAGTTTCAATGAAGAAGAGAAAAAACTTTTAAAAAACTTTGCGCTGCTCACCGCAAAACCTGTGATTTATGTTGCAAATATCGCTGAAAACGAAATCACCGCCCCAGACAACAACTTTGTGAAAACTGTCAAAGAAATTGCAGCATCTGAAAACGCAAAAGTGGTTGTTTTATGCGCAAAAATCGAAGAAGAAATCGCCATGCTTGAAAAAGAAGAGCGCGCCATGTTTAAAGAAGAACTTGGCATAAAAGAAAGTGGGCTTGAAAAACTTGTTGTGGCAAGTTATGACCTTTTGGGGCTTCAAAGTTATCTCACAGCGGGCGAAAAAGAAGTGCGTGCGTGGACAATCACAAAAGGCACAAAAGCCCCTGAAGCCGCCGGCAAAATTCACTCGGATTTTGAAAAGGGCTTTATTAAAGCTGAAATTGTATCCTACGCCGACCTTGTGGAAGCCGGCAACTTTTTGAAAGCAAAAGAAAAAGGCAAGGTGCGCATGGAAGGCAAAGACTATGTCGTCCAAGACGGCGATGTGATTTTGTTTAAGTTTAACAACTGACGGCAAAACCTTCATTTTGGCTTGTTTTTGCCATTTTTATGGCAAAAAGCGGCGCTTTTACATTTGGTTTTGCCTCTTCCTCGCGCCAAACGAAAACCGCACTGATAATGGGCCCCCAAAATAATGCTTGCATTTTTTGGGAAAAGGAGCAATCAAAAGCAAAGACGAAGCTTTTTATCGTAAGATAAAAACGAGTAAGGCTTGCAGATTGTGACACTTGCGCGTCTACATAAGTGCTTTTATATGAGCAAAATTCCGCTGGACATTTTGCTGGCGACAGAAGTGCGATTTCAATTTTGCTTGCCGAACACAGTTCTACACTCGCAAAATTGAAACTCGGGTTTCTATATGCGAAAGAAAGGCTTCGCATCCGTCATTCTGAGACGGAGTCGAAGAATCTCAGAAAAAAGGAGTCCTGAAATGTTTGATGACCTGTCCCCGCTTGCGCTTGCGTTTTTAGGTGATGCAATTCACACCGCCTATGTGCGCGAAATTGTCATTAGTGGGCAAAAAGAAAAACTTAACACCTACAACAACAAAGCAAAATCTTTTTGCAATGCTTTGTCGCAGGCAAAGGCTTTGGACAAGGTTTTTGACCTTTTGGACGATGAAGAAAAGGACATTGTGCGAAAGGCGCGAAACACCAAAAACAAGCATGGGGCGAAAAACTTTGATGAAGAAACTTACAAAAAAGCGACATCTTTTGAAGCGCTGATTGGATTTTTATATTTGACAAAAAAGAACGAAAAATTGGCAAAAATTCTGCAAAAATCTATGGAAATTTGATAAAAAAGAGGTTTTTATGAATATTGAAGGAAAAAATCAAGTTATTGAAGCGATAAAAAACAATGCCACAATCAACAAAATTATCGTGGACAAAAATTATGCATCGCGCAAAGACGATGTCATTTCGCTTGCGCGCAAAAACAAACTTCGCGTGGAATTTTTGCCTAAAAAACTTATGGACGCAAAATCTGTGACCGCCCACCATCAAGGCTACATCGCCGAAACGGTGGAGTTTGAATATTCAAGCGTTGAAGAGATTTTGGAAAACGCAAAAGAAGAAAGTTTAGTGGTGCTTTTGGACGGAATTGAAGATCCGCACAATCTTGGTGCTATCATAAGGACCTGCGAATGCGCCGGAGTAGATGGCATTGTCATTCCAAAGCAGCGTGCCTGCCAAGTGAATGAAACTGTTGTGCGCACAAGTGCTGGCGCGATTTCTCACATGAAAATTGCGCGCGTGACAAACCTTAAAGAAGCGGTTGACTTCTTAAAAGACAACGGCTTTTGGATTTACGCCTGTGAACTTGGCGGACAAGATATCTACAAAACAAATCTCAAAGGCAAAATTGGACTTGTGATTGGCAGTGAGGGTGAAGGCATCAAGCCATCCCTGAGGACATATTGTGACGGCATTGTCACCCTGCCCGTTTATGGAAGTGTCAACTCACTAAACGCAAGTGTGAGTGCCGGGATTGCAATTTATGAGATTTTGAGGCAAAAAAATTCAAATTAGTTGAGAAAAAATGGAAACTGACGAAAAACTTATTGAAAAAATCCAAAATGGAGATGTGACGGCAGAAATTGACTTAATCACAAAATATAAAGATTATGTTGTGAAAATCTGTCGTGGATATTTTATTGTCGGTGGCGAAATGGAGGACATCATTCAAGAGGGCATGATTGGGCTTTATCGCGCAATCAAAAGTTTTGACCCGACACGCAAAGAAGCAACCTTCAAAACCTACGCCATAACTTGCATAAAACACCAAATTCACAACGCCATTAAAAAAGCAAACACCAACAAAAACAAACCACTTTCCACAGCCGTTTCACTTCAAAGTTTTTCTGACAACAACAAAGACACGCTGCCGGTGGAGTTGGTTTTGGATTACACCCCTGCAAACACAATCATTGAAAAAGAAAATTATAAAGAACTTAAAGAAAGTTTGAAAACTTTACTTTCTCCGCAAGAATACAAAGTTTTGGTTTTGTATTTGCAAGGTTATTCTTACAGAGAAATCTCCAAGATTTTAAAGGTGCAAAACAAGGCGATTGACAACAGTCTTTCGCGAATTAAACAAAAACTTCGCCAAAAACTCAAAATGGACGATATCGGAGCATAATTTTTTGCATTTATTTGACAAAAAATTGTCATTTGATTTAAAATTACATAGTTAGGAGTTGTTATGAAACTTGCAAATGGAATTGATGTGGACAGCATTGTCCCAGAAAATGAATTAGAAGAAGAAATCATTGAAGATATAAAGGCTGGACGCACAAAAGAGGTTATCACGCGTTGTCCCCCAGAACCAAGCGGATATTGGCATATTGCACACGCAAAAGCGTGGACAATAGATTTTGACACGGCAATCAAATTTGGCGGAAAAACCTACCTTAGAATGGACGACACCAACCCTGTCAAAGAAGAGGGCGAATTTTCGGACAGTTATATGGACGATTTGGCGTGGCTTGGCTACAAGCCTTACAAACTTGTGTTTGCAAGTGAGGCATATTTTGACGACATCTACAAAATCGCCGAACAGATGATTCTAGATGGCAAGGCATATGTGTGTGAGCTGTCCGCCGAAGAAGTTTCAGCAACGCGCGGAACACTCACCGAGCCGGGCAAAGAAAGCCCTTATCGCAACCGCACCCCAGAAGAAAATTTGAAACTCTTTCATGATATGCGTGACGGCAAATTTGCTGACGGAAAGGCAACACTTCGCGCTAAAATCGACATGGCACATCCAAATATGAATATGCGTGACCCTGTTATGTATCGTGTTTTAAGGGCAGAGCATTACAAACTTGGCAACAAGTGGTGCATTTATCCAATGTATGACTTTGCTCATCCTATGGAAGACGCTCTTGAGGGCGTGACTTACAGCCTTTGCAGTATGGAGTTTCGTGACCACCGCCCACTTTATGATTGGTTTATTGAAAATGGCTGGAAAAAGCCTTTTGCTCCAAAACAGCGAGAATTTTCAAGACTTACAATTGAAAATGTGCTGATTGGCAAGCGCTATTTAAAACAACTTGTCAAAGAGGGATATGTAAACGGCTGGGACGACCCACGCTTTCCAACTCTTGTGGGAGTTCGTCGCCGCGGCTACACTGCAAACGCAATCAAACAGTTTGTGAAATCCACAGGCTGGGGCAATGTGCTTGAGGTGACCGTGCCTTACAGTGCTTTGGAATATTACGTGCGTGAAGATTTGAACAAGATTGCAACGCGCGCAATGGTTGTGCTTGATCCACTTAAAGTTGTGATTACAAATCTTGAAAAAAGCGAAGAAATTGAGATTGAAAACAATCCAAATGACGAAAATTCCGGCAAACACAAGGCAGTTTTTGGCAAAGAGATTTACATTGAACGCGAAGATTTTTCGCTGAATCCACCACCTAAATACAACAGACTTGTTGAGGGCGGAATTGTGCGCCTGAAAGGTGCATATATCATAAAATGCAACAAGGCAGTTTTGGACAAAGACGGCAATGTTGACCATTTGGAGTGTGAATATCTGCCAGAAACAAAAAGTGGCGAAGACAACTCGGGCATAAAGTGTAAAGGCACAATTCATTTTGTTTCAAAAGACAACTGCTTTAAAGTGACAATCAGACAGTTTAAAAACCTTATCAAAGAAGAATATAAAAACCCTGCAAAAGCGCTCTCTGAAGGCACAGCAATAAGTGAAATCTTAGAGCCAAATTCACTGATTGAAACAACCGCACTTGCAGAAAACTTTTTGAAAGATGCAAAGGTGGAAGATAAATTTCAGTTTATGCGAAAGGGATATTATTGCGTGGACAAAGACAGCACAAAAGACAACCTTATCTTCAACAGCACAATCTCTTTGAAAGACGGTTTTAAGCCAAATAAATAAAAAAATTAAACGCGTGAGAAAATCATGCGTTTTTTTGTTGGACTTTTTTAGTTTTTTTGATAAAATAATTATATGTTGTTGGCAATGGTGATTTGTATGTTTGTTGCAACAGTGGCACTTGGAGTGAGTTTGTGCTTTGTGAAAAACTCATATTTTAAAGTTGCCCTGCAAATTGGCATGTATATCGCCATAATCTGCACCACAATTTCCTGCATGGCATATAAAAATTCTTTTGGTGGCTTTTCAATAATTTTGATTGTAAGTGTGCTGCCAATGTTTTTGACAGTGATAAAACCTCCACAAAAACAGCAAATTGACGAAGAAAACACTGAAATTTCAAATAAAAACGCAAAAAATGCCCGAATTTTTGAAAATATTGCCCTTATTTTGCCAAGTTTGGCATATCCCCTGTCAGCAATTGCTCTGAGTTTTTGCTCGCTCTATTTGGGCAAAGAAACGCCTTTTGCGATTTTGACAGGACTTGCCCTTGGCGCATTTTTGACTTTCTTGCATTTTATCATTAAACAAGAAAAATTTGAAAACACAAAAGACTATTTCAAAAAGTTTGGCTTAAACATTCCAATCTTTTTGGCAATCGGCCTTTGCCTTTCAAACATTGTGATTGTGCTTTTGTATTCTTTTGCATCGGCAAATGTCCTGTTTGCTTTGGGACTTTTGATTCTTGGCGCACATTTAATTCTTAAAGTGTATTTTGACACAAAATACAATCATTTGACATATATTTTGGCAATGTTTTTCATGTTTTTAGCAATTTTGTTGTGATTAACACTTGACAAAACTTTGCGAATATATTAAAATATGCCATGTGACGCGAGGTAGAGCAGTTCGGAAGCTCGCCGGGCTCATAACCCGGAGGTCACAGGTTCAAATCCTGTCCTCGCAACCAAATAAGGCTGATTGAAATAAATCAGTCTTTTATTTTTGAAAAAAGGGTTATACAAAGTATAAATTGCGTTGCGTCAGTGGTTCAAATCCACTCCTCGCAACCAAATAAGGCTGATTTATTTTAATCAGTCTTTTTTATTTCATGAGGGTTATGTAGCCCGGCGGGCGTAGCGAGCCGGAGAGCTCAAGCCGAGCAAACTTGTTTGCGAACGCCACGAAGCGCAGCGTAGTCTAACCCGGAGGTCGCTGGCAAATTGGTCGTGGCTACTTTGAATTTTTATAATCAAAATTCAACCCCAAAACAACAATGTGTGCCAAAAGTGTGCCATTTTTATCAATGTTTTTAAATTTTATATTCTTCTGGATTGATTACTTTAATTTTTAAACTATATTCCTTTGCATATCTAATTGTATTTCCTGTTCCACTTGGCTTACCATTCCAACAAGCAATACAAGAGTGAGAATTTTGTACCATAAACATGTTTCTTTGATTAAAACATTCTTTTGTAATATTTTCAGATAAAATTATCCTCTTATCACATTGATTTACGATATTCCAATATCTTTCTTGTTGACTGATATTCCATTTTTTTTCTTGATTTTTACATGGAATAACGGCAATAATTTTTATATTAGGAAATTCTTTTATTAATTTTAAAACTATTTCCGCCGCAATCATATCAAACCCTTCAGCCATTCCTGTTAAAAATATTTCAGCGCCATTGTTAATTTCATTTCTAATTACTTTTTCTAAATCTTTTTTAAATTGAATACAGTTTTCTTTTTCTTCATTATACCCCCATGGCAATTTTATGGGACGATGACCTGTAAAGCATACAATTTTTTCTTTATTTTCCATAAAATAACTTTACTATAGAATTTTCTATATGTCAAGCAATTGAATAGAATTTTCTATAAAATCTAATAATAGGAGTAAGTTATTATGGATTTTATAGATATTTTAAAAGATATTATGGTTGATTTTAATTTAAATCAATCACAACTTGCAAAAATTATTGGAGTTAAACAAAGCCAAGTAAGTGAATGGCTGAGTGGAAAAAGTAAGCCAGGCTATGACAGTTTGCGTGCAATTTGCAAATCCTTAGATATTTCCGCTGACAGAATTTTAGGTTTGGATGAATAATTTATTTTATTTTCTCTTTTTTGTTGTTTTTTTCTATGTAATCTAGGCATTCGTCTATTTTTTGAGCGTTGTTGCAAACTGAATTGTAAAAAATATCAATCAAATCATCAATTTCATGAGTTGTTATTGCCTTGTTGAGTGCGGCAAAATATTCGTCCGTGTTTTGATAGCGAAGTGCCACAGTCGGCATTTCATTTTTTATCAAAATGTAGTTTGACATTATTCTTCCCGTTCTGCCATTTCCATCAACAAAAGGATGAATGCGAATAAACTCTGCGTGAAAAAATGCTGCCTTTTCAATAGGGTTTAATCCCCCGCTTTGTGACCCATCCACAACCCATTTACACAAAGTGTCCATGCGGTCAACAACTTCGTCTGGCCTTGCGGTGTTCCACTTTGTATCCGTCACCTTTGCTGGCATTGTGCGGAATGTGACAAGTTCATTTCCAGACATGAGCGCACTTGCATTTTTCAAAATTTCCACAAATTCTTTAGATGAAACATCTGCGTTTTTTCTATTTGCTTTTGCGCAGTGATAGATGTATTTGAATGCAATAAAGTGATTTATTGTGGCAATTGACAGCGGATGTGCTTTTTTATTGCCAATAATAACTCGGCTGTCATTGTTTTGCTTGATTTTTTGAGTTTGTTCATACAATTTTTTGAAATAATCCCTATAATCAAAGTTTTCCAAACTTGGATCTACTGCAAACTCCCCGCGCAACTTTGCACGAAAGTCCAAAAGGTCATATGAAAAATCATCCATTATGCCCTCAATGGCGCTGCTTTCACGCGAAAGGTCAAGCCAAATATTTCTGTTGAAACTTTTGATGCCGCCAAGGTCATAGCCCTGTTTTCGCATTTTTTCTTCTCTTTCTGAAAGTTTGTTTAACATTTGATTAAGCTCTGAATAATCGCGTCTGTTGAAAGAATAAAAATTGAGATTTCTGCTGCCATTTTTTGCTTTTGGATTTATCCAAAAAATGCAATCCTTTTCGTTGTAATATTCATATGGCTTGTCTGTGACAAGAGATAAAGGAAGTTGCTCAAACTTTCTTATAAAACTTTGTCTTTTTTCTTCTTTAAATTGTGATTTAAATTTCATATGCAAATCTTAACACACAAAGCGCATTAAGTCAATAAAATTTTTGAAATCTTGCCTTAATATGATTGATTTTTTTCCTATTATATATTATAATATAGTATATTTATATATATAAAGGGAATAATTGCATCATGGAAAATGAAGATTTGAAAAATGAAGAATTAAAAGAACTTGAAGAAACTGAAAAACTTTCTAAAAGCACCAAATATGATGCGGGAGAAATTCAGGTCTTGGAAGGGCTTGAACCTGTCCGTAAACGCCCGGGAATGTATATCGGCTCAACCGATTCACACGGCCTTCATCACCTTGTCCAAGAAGTGGTGGACAACTCTATTGATGAAGCACTTGCGGGATATTGCACACAGATTGATGTTGTGCTGAACGCAGACGGCAGTTGCTCTGTTG